>JAQVJV010000015.1 GCA_028695025.1 Candidatus Moraniibacteriota bacterium | reverse complement strand
GATTCACCATTCGCTCGATTACAAAACTCCGGCGGAAATATATTTTTCAAAAAGCTGACTAATTTTTAACAAAATCCGATCTATCTAATTGAAGCCCATTTTGTGTCTTGACAGACAGTCCACCTAAAGAGGAGCAGAAGGATTTGTTTCATGATGCTTTAGCAGGAAAGATTTAAAAGTGATTAAGGACGCCTTTTTATTAAACATGCTCAGAATCAGCTTCTTTACGCACGGCTTCATCAGATACCTCCTTTTATTTAATGAGCTTTTTGAATTATAGCATTTTAGTTGACTAATAAAAAAGACCAGAAAGTTTTTGAGCTGACTGGTCTTTGGATTTGATTAATAATTCTTTTCTTGCGCCTTGCGGCGCGGATTTTTAGGGAATTTTTTGCCCCATAAGAGCTTGAGCGATGTCAGCGCGGATTTCGGAAATGACTTGTTTTCTTGTTCTTCCGCCCTCTGGATTGCGAATTGGACGACCAATAACCAAATACTTCACTCCGTTTTTTACGGCTTGACCTGGGGTCAAGGTGCGTCCCTGATCGTCCGGCGGAGAATCAGGAAGCCTGATTCCGGGCGAGTAGAGATCGATGTTAGGCCATTTGGCGTGTATTGCCGCTGATTCCCAGGGTGATGAAAGAATGATATCAACTCCTGCATCTACCGAAACTTTTGCCCAGCGCATGACAATCTCGGTGATAGCGGCTTGCATTTCACCAAGTGTCATAATATGAATTACAGCCCTTTGCTCCTCTTCGTTAAGGAGCAAGAGTTTAGCTGGACAAATGCCGAGCTCGACAAGATGACTTAATTTCAGGCTTGTGAGAATTGTGACGGCGATGACCTTGGGTCTCGGGATTCCAAGCTCCTTGGCAGCTTCACTAGCTCCTTCCATGGCCGCTTCCATCATAGGCTGGCCTCCAGAAGCCATAACATTGAAAGCATGCACTCTATGAGAAGTAATGCCCTTAGCTGCACCTTTCACCGTGTTCGGGATGTCATTGAGTTTGGCATCCACGAAAGGCAATTTTCCGAATTCTTTCGGCAGTGCCACAGCCGCAGGAGTACCGATAGAATGGATTAGCTCGAGACCGACTTTCGGTATATCGATATGATCTCCAACTTCCGTCATTAAGGCCCGGCCTTGCTCTACGGTCGGGACATCCAAAGGGAATACAATTTTCACATCTTCTGGCTTCATGTTTTTCTCCTTTTCCTCTTGTTTTTGTTTTCAAAGAAAAGAGGCTCATTGGCCTCCTTTTGAATAATTTTTAGCATGTAAATGGTTTTTGCGCAAACGATGAGTTATTTGTATCAAATCTCACCCCGGCCATCTCCTTGTCAAAGGAGCCTTTCCACTTATCCACACAAAAAAAAGACAGCCGGTGATTTTTTTGGTATAATGAAAACAGTTAAAAACAAAATCTAGATTGGAGGTGAATATATGAATTCAGTTCAAACTTGGGGAGAGGCGATCACTATGTCGCTTATCAATCTCTGGGACCGCTTTGTGGGATTTTTACCGTCGTTGGTGGGAGCTATTTTGGTTTTTGTGGCGGGCTGGATCGTGGCGGTGGCGCTTGGGAAAGCGGTGGAGCATATCGTCAAGATGATCAAGATTGACAGCGTGATGCAAAGAGCGGGAACAAAGGACAGATTGCACAAGGCGGGAGTGGATTTCAATATCGCCAGGTTCTGCGGCGGGCTCGTGAAATGGTTTTTGATCCTCGTGTTTTTGATGGCGGCGACGGACATCCTTCATCTCACGCAGGTAACCGGTTTTCTCAACAGTATTGTGCTTTATCTTCCGAATGTGATTGTGGCGGCGGTGATCCTCATTGTTGCGTTCCTTTTGGGAAATTTCGTTTTCGCGGTGATCAAGGGAGGCACCAAGGTGGCGGGGGTGGTTTCGGCCAGCCTCATCGCTACCGTGGCCAAATGGGCGATTGTCATTTTCGGATTTTTGGCGGCTTTGGTCCAGCTCGGGATCGCAACTTCTCTTATCAACACGATTTTCATCGGGCTTGTGGCGATGCTCGCGCTTGCCGGAGGACTCGCTTTCGGTCTTGGCGGACGTGATGAAGCGGCTCTTATCCTCAAAAAATTGCGGCAAGAACTCACGGAAAATCACAAAGACTAGCTTTCGCGTGGTAATTGCATAAAGGGGACTTTTAGGGCAGTCTACCTTGCCAAAAGGTTGGGCTGCTTTTGTTTCCTGAGGATCTAAAATCTGTATTTACTAAAACAGGAAAAGATAGTAAGCTAAAAAAGTGCTATTAAATGTGAAATATTATGATATTTTCCAAATTATTCGGTACGGTTGATCGGGAAGTAAAAAAACTTCAGCCGCTGGTGGACAGGATAAACGAGCTTGAGCCGACTTTTGAAAAAATGTCCGACGAAGAGCTCAAGGGAAAAACCGAAGAGTTCAAAAAAAGGATTGAGAGTGGCGAAAAAGAGGATGATATGCTTCCCGAGGCTTTTTCTGTGGTGCGGGAAGCCGTGAAGCGGGTGGATGGAAAAAGGCTTTTTGATGTTCAGCTCATGGGAGGAATCGTTCTTCATCAGGGGAAAATTGCCGAGATGAAAACCGGAGAGGGGAAGACCCACACAGCGACGACGGCGGTGTATCTCAACGCGCTTTCCGGGCGCGGTGTTCATGTGGTGACGGTCAATGATTATCTTTCCAAACGCGATGCCAACTGGATGGGGCCGATTTATCATTTCTTGGGACTCACAACGGCGTGCATCCAACACGATGCTTCTTTCGTGCATGAGCCGAATGTTGTGGATACCGATGAAGTGAGCGTCGAAATGGAAAACTTGCGGCCGGTTTCCAGGCGCGAGGCCTATGCGGCCGATATCACTTATGGAACGAACAATGAATTTGGATTTGACTATCTTCGCGACAATATGGTCCAAGATGAATCACAAATGGTTCAAAGAAATCAAAACTATGCCATTGTCGACGAGGTGGACTCGATTCTCATAGACGAAGCCCGTACGCCGCTCATCATCAGCGCGCCGGATTCCGAATCTACGAAGCTATATAGGCAATTTGCCCAAGTGGTGCCGCGGCTCAAGGCGGAAGAGGATTATACCGTTGATGAAAAAATGCGGGCGGTGTCGCTAACGGACGAGGGAATTTCCAAAGTGGAAAAACTGCTCGGTGTGGACAATATCTATGACATAGGGAAAATTTCTTACGTCCATCAGCTCGAGCAGGCCTTGAAAGCCAACATTCTTTTCAAGCGGGATCGGGATTATGTTGTCCGGGACGGCCAAGTGGTGATTGTGGATGATTTCACTGGTCGTTTGATGCCGGGCCGGCGATATTCCGAAGGGCTTCACCAGGCGATTGAAGCCAAGGAAAACGTCGAAGTGCAAAAGGAATCGCGGACATTGGCGACAATCACTTTTCAGAACTATTTTCGGATGTATGCAAAGCTTGCCGGAATGACCGGAACGGCGCTCACGAGTGCCGAAGAATTTTCCAAAGTATATGAGCTTGAAGTGGTTCCGATTCCAACCAATCAGCCGATGATTCGCGAAGATATGCCGGATACTGTGTATAAAACCGAAGAGGGGAAGTTGAATGCGGTGGCCGAAGAAATCAAAATCCGCCACGAAAAAGGCCAGCCGGTGCTCGTGGGGACAATTGCGATTGAAAAATCGGAGGTGATTCACGATCTTCTCGAGCGAAACGGAGTTCCTCATGAAGTTCTGAATGCCAAGAATCACGAACGGGAAGCGGCTATCATTGCAAGGGCTGGTGAAAAAGGGGCGGTGACAATTGCTACTAACATGGCGGGTCGCGGAACAGACATCAAACTGGGCTCTGGGGTTCGCGAAGTTGGGGGGTTGCATATTATTGGAACGGAACGTCACGAAGCCCGGCGGATCGACAATCAGTTGCGGGGACGTGCCGGTCGGCAGGGTGATCCGGGCTCCACTCAATTCTATGTCTCACTCGAAGATGAATTGATGCGCCGGTTCGGCGGCGACAAAGTGAAAAGCATCATGGACCGCTTTGGTTTGCCGGAAGACCAGCCGATTGAAAACAAAATGATTTCGCGTTCGATTGAAAATGCCCAGTCGAAAATCGAAGGCTTCAACTTTGATATCCGAAAACATGTTTTGGAATACGACGACGTAATGAACAAGCAACGAGAAGTTATCTACAAAAAGCGCAAGGATATTCTTTCCAAAAAATCCATCCGCGACGATGTGCTTGAAATTGTCGAAGAAGAAATTGAGCAAATTGTCAGTTCGCATACGGCCGGCCATCCGGAGGATTGGCAGATGGAGAATATTCTCAATGATTTCAATTCGATTTGTCCCGGATGCGCCGAGAAAAACAAGCTAGCCGAGATTCAAAAATCAAAGGACGACGTGAATGATCCGCAGAAGATATCGCGTCTGATTGAATACCTCAAGGGACTTGCGAAAGCGGCTTATGGGAAAAAAGAGCAGGAGATCGGCTCGCCGATCATGCGTTCGGTTGAAAAGGCGATTTATCTCCGGGCGGTGGACACGCTTTGGATGAATCATCTCGATGATGTGGACTATCTTCGCGAAGGAATCGGTCTTCGCGGTTACGGCCAGCGTGATCCGCTGGTGGAATACAAAAAAGAAGGCTATATTTTGTTTCAAAATCTTCTCGCGGCTATTCGCGGTTCAGTGGTGAATACAATTTTCAAGATTGGTCCTGTTCAACGCGAGGAACCATCTGCCCAGAAAAATGTCCTTGAAGACGCGAAATATCAGGGCGCGGACGAACAGCCGAAGCAATTTGCCCGGCCCGCATCGCCTGATGGCGAAGAAAACAAGAATACTTCAGGCAACCAAACCATTGTCAATAAAAACGAAATCGGCCGCAATGATCCATGTCCATGCGGAAGCGGGAAGAAGTATAAGAAGTGCTGCGGGAAGTAAAGGGGTAATATAGAATATATGTATAAAGGATTTGTTTTATCGGAATCGCTCAAGGATCCGACAGTGCTCAACATATTTGAAAAGAAAGAAATCAAAAATATTGTGGAAATAAACGATGAAAAAATTCAAATTCAAACCAAGATCCGGGCAAATTGATTTCACTGAAGCGCGGTGGGCGCCGGTGATTAATTGCGTGGTGAGATACGAAAACAAAATTCTCTTGGTGCAAAGAAGCGAATCTTTGAATTTCTATCCTGGATATTGGAATGGCGTCAGCGGTTTTTTGGACGATCGGAAAAGCCTCAAGGAAAAAATCAAAGAAGAATTGAAAGAAGAGCTTGGGATTCCAAAAAGCAAGATAAAAAAGATCCAATTGGGTGAAATTTTTCATCAGGAAGAGAAAAAGTACAAAAAAACCTGGATTGTACATCCGGTTTTGGTCGATATCGCCACAGACGAAGTGAAACTTGATTGGGAGGCGAAAAATTTCGAGTGGATGATTTTGGCGAAAGTGAAAAAGATGAAACTGCTCCCCGGGTTTGATATGGTCTTGGGAAAATTGGGCAAATGGTTAAAAAATAAGGCCGAGATTAGAAATCTCGGCCGGGCCCTCTAGATCCTTTCCTCCGCGGATGGCTTACGGCAACCAGGCCCGCGCGCCGTATTATTTGGATCAAACATAGGTTAAGTAATAATTTTAAATAAGTCAAATATGTTTTGGAACAAAAAATCAAAAGAAGATGCTGAAAATAATCCCCAGAAAATGGGAATGCTCCAGCGGCTGGCAATGAAGAAGGTCATGTCGATGGATCCGAAAGAGCGGGAAAAACTGATGCAAAAAGCCTTGAGCCCCGAAAACATCTCCAAAAACAAGGACAAGATCCTGGAGACAATGGAACAAATGAAGGCCTCCGGCCAGCTCACTGACGCGCAGATCAAAATGGCCAAAGAAAAGTTGGGACTGTAAGCGTGAATAATTTGAAAAGCCCCGCGCAAGGGGCTTTTTTGATGGTTTTTTCAATTCATCTGGCTTTTTTCCACCAGAATATCCCTCCGACAATGAACAATATTCCTGCAGGAAAAACGAGCCATGTCAGGCCGGTTTTTTCTGCCGCCTCGTTGAGAAGAATTGCCGCGGCTCCCAAAATGATGTCCATTTTCGTTTCCTCCTTGTCCGATTATTGCAAAGTCGCGTGATTATTGTCAAAAATTGATCCCAATGATAATATAAAATAGTAAAAAATTGCAATGATACCCGATAAAGAAAAAATCAAAAAACTTTTCATGGAAGGCGGAGTGGAAGAGGTTATTGGAAAAGAGGAGCTGTGCAAAAAGCTTCTTTCCGGAAAAAAGTTGATCGTGAAATTTGGTGCCGATCCAACGCGGCCTGATTTGCATTTGGGGCATGCCGTGCCTTTGCGCAAATTGCGCGAATTTCAAGACTTGGGACACAAGGTCGTTTTTCTGATTGGAGATGCAACCACCAAGATCGGCGATCCCACCGGAAAAGACAAGACACGGCCCGTGATGACGGATGCCGAGATCAAGAAAAATGCCCAAAGCTATATCAAGCAGGCTTCGAAGATATTGAAAACCGACAAAAAATTACTTGAAATCCGGCGCAATTCGGAATGGTTCTCAAAAATGAAATTTTATGATTTTCTGAAGCTCATGACGATGACCACGACGGCTCGCGTTTTGGAGCGGGATATGTTCCAAAAGCGAATGACTCAGGGGCGGGATGTGGGTCTTCACGAGCTGGTTTACCCGATCATGCAAGGCTATGATTCCGTCGAGCTCAAAGCCGATGTGGTCCTTTTGGGAAACGATCAGAAATTCAACGAGCTTTTCGGCCGGCATTATCAGGAAAAATTCGGGCAGAATCCGCAAGCGATGATTATTACAAAACTGCTTGTCGGCACCGACGGAAAGGAGAAAATGAGCAAATCACTCGACAACTATATCGGTCTCACGGAAAGCGCCGAAGAGATGTACGGAAAAGCGATGTCTATTCCGGATTCGGCAATGGAAGAATATTTCAAGCTGGCCACATTGCTCGATTATCGAAAAATCAAAATTGCAAATCCACGGGATCGAAAAATGCTTCTGGCATTTGAAATTGCGAAAACTTATCATGGTGAAAAAGAAGCCAAGAAAGCGCAGGATAATTTTGTGAAGACTTTTCAGAAAAAAGAAACGCCGGAAGATGTGAAAGTCGTGAAAATTTCCGCAAAAATGATCAAATTAACCGAATTTTTGGTGAAAGCGGGGTTGGCGACGAGTAATGGTGATGCACGGAGAAAGATTGAGCAGGGCGGAGTGAGCATTGATGGAGAAAAAGTTTTGGATTATAAAATGGAGTTGAATAAAAAAGACAACGATAATGTGGTTAAGGTTGGGAAGATTCATTTTGCAAGAATAAAATTTACTTAGTCGTCATTGCGAGTGAAGCGAAGCCCGCCCGCTTCAATGTGCGAAGTATTTCGGGCAGGCAATCTCGGGATTGCTTCAGTCGCTACGCTTTTTCGCAATGACAAATTACATATGGCAAACCGTCACCTATTAAGAAGTATCGCCATGCAGTCCCTCTATGAATGGGATTTTCGCGGCGGAGACAAGAAAAAAATAAAAGATATAATCGGGCACAACATCGGCGAGTTTGGTCCTGGCGTGGAAGATGATAAGTTCGTTTTCTATTTGGTGAACGGCGTGCTTGAAAACCAGGAAAAAATCGACCAGCTCATTGAAAAATGCGCGCCGGAATGGCCGCTTGACCAGGTGACGGTGACCGATCGGAACATTTTGCGTCTCGGGATATTCGAACTGGTTTTCGGGAAATACGAAGAAGTGCCGCCCAAGGTGGCGATCAATGAAGCGATTGAGCTTGGAAAAACATACGGCGGGGACTCTTCCGGCCGGTTTGTGAACGGGGTGCTTGGGACAATATACCGCGAAATGGGCGAACCGATGAAAGATGATAAGAGCGGGAAAGAAGATGAAGAGAGAAATAATGATAAAGATGACTAAATAATCTCAAAGGAGTATTTAATAATTTAAAATAACCAATATCCAAATTCCAATATCTCTGGCTATGCCAGATCTGGCATAGCCAGACAAATAAACTCCAAATCCTAATAGCCAAAAGCCCAATGTTTGATTATTGGAATTTGGTGATTGGATTTATTATTTGATTATTGGTGTTTGGTTATTGGAATTTCAAGAGAATGCAACAAGACATCGAAGGGCTTGAGGGGAAAATAAAAATAAAATTCAAAAATACCGACCTTATCCGCACCGCTCTCACGCACCGGTCGTATCTCAACGAGAATCGCGGGTACAAGCTTGACCACAACGAGCGCCTGGAATTTCTTGGAGACGCGGTTTTGGAACTTGTGGTGACGGAAAATTTGTTCAACAATTTTCCCAATCCGGAGGGGGAGCTCACCAACTGGCGGGCGTCGCTCGTGAACAAAGACATGCTTTCGCGGGTTTCACGGGAGTTGGGCGTGGAAGAATATCTGCTGATGAGCCGCGGGGAAGCAAAAGATACGGGCCGGGCGCGGGATTATCTCCTGGCAAACGCCCTTGAAGCAATCATCGGGGCGGTTTATCTTGACCAAGGGTACGAGCCGTCAAAAAAATTCATTTTGGAAAATATAGTCGTCAATCTCAAGGAGGTGCTTGAAAGCAAGTCATATCTTGATCCAAAATCCCATTTTCAGGAGGAGGCGCAGGACAAAGTCGGAATCACACCGAGCTATCGCGTTTTGTCTGAAACCGGCCCCGATCACGACAAGAAATTTGTGGTGGGAGTCTATCTCAACGACGAAGAAGTGGCTGAAGGGTCGGGTTCTTCAAAGCAGGAAGCTCAAAGAAACGCGGCGAAAAAAGGGCTGGAAGTGAAAGGATGGTAATTTGAAAATTACAATAACCAAACTCCAAACGCCAAATAAATTCCAATATCCAATGACCAAATAACCAAACTGTTTGTTTATTGGAATTTCGAAAACAAAAAGTGTATCTAAAACGCATTGAAATATCCGGTTTTAAATCTTTTGCCCAGAAGACGGTTCTGGACTTTTTACCGTCGTGCAAAATTGCCGACGGCGAGAAAAAAAGCGGGGTGACGGCGATCGTCGGGCCGAACGGATCGGGAAAATCGAACGTGGCGGACGCGCTCAAGTGGGCGATGGGCGAACAGTCGCTCAAGACTCTTCGCGGGAAGAAGTCGGAAGATGTCATTTTTGCCGGTTCGGGAAAAAAAGCGCAATTGGGAAGCGCCAAGGTGACGCTATTTTTTGACAATTCCGACAAAAAAATCCCGATTGAATTCGAGGAAGTGTCGATTGCCCGGAAAATTTTCCGGAGCGGCGAGGGGGAATACTCAATCAACGGAAGCAAAGTGCGCCTCATTGATATTCACGACCTTTTGGCAAAGGCGGGAGTGGGCCAAAGGAGTTATTGCATAATCAACCAGGGAATGGCGGATGCGGTGCTCAATGCCACGCCGATGGAGCGGCGAGTGATTCTGGAAGAAGCTTCGGGAGTGAAGCCGTATCAGCTCAAAAAAGATCGGTCGCTCCGGAAATTGGATACGACGCGAACCAACCTTTTGCGGGCGAATGACTTGGTCCGTGAAATCGAGCCGCATCTGCGTATTTTGAAAAGACAGGCGGAAAAAGCGAAGAAGGGAGAAGAAGTGGCGCGGGAGCTCCGTGAAAAACAGGAAATGCTGTTCGGGACGCTTTGGCAGGATATAGTTGAAAAAAAATCATCAGTCGCCGCTGAAAAGGAGGAGATTGGCCGCGAAGAAATGAAACTCCAGAGGAAAATCGACGATTTGGAAATTGATGTCCAGCAGGAAGCAAAGAAAAATATCAACTTCGAGGGCCAAAGGAATATTTTGGAGAAAGAAAGGGACGATAAATTCCGGGTTTTGGACGAAGTGCGCAAGAACTTGGCAGTGGTCGAGGCTAAAATTGAAATCGAAAAGGAGAAGGCCCGGAATTTTGCCAAGATTCAGGAAATTCCGGTGGATTTTACCTATTTCAAAGGCGAATTCAAGAAACTCAAAAACTTTTATGAGAATCTGGATCTGAAGTTGGCAAAGGTTGATAATTTGGAAGATTTGTCAGCCATAAGAGGCGAATCAAGGAAAATACGGAAAGAATTCGAGCGGCTTCTCCAGGAGATTTCCGCCGGAAAAAAGAACCGGGTCGAGGAATTGGAACGGAAAAATGTGGTCAATTTGAAAATAGCCGGAGATTTGGAGCAGGAAAGAAAATTATTGCTTGAAAAAAAAGAAAAGATTAGCCGGGAAATCGAGGAGAATAGGAAGAAAATGGAAGAATTGTTCCAGAATGACCGGATGGCCCGGAAGAAATATTTTGAAATGGAAGCGGAACTTCGACGGCTTCAGGAAAATCTTGCCGGTTTTCGGGAGAGGATGAATGATGTGCGGGTGCGGATTGCCCGGGTTGAAGTGCGGGAAGAAGATTTGAGGGCGAGAATCAAAATGGAAATGGGAATTGATGATCCGGATACGATAGGAACGCAAAATGTCGCATCTTTACGAGATGTCGATTTTGAGAAGCTTGAGCGTGAAGCGGCAAGGCTCAAGATTTTGGCGGAGCAAATCGGGGCGATCGACCCGATGATTGTGGAAGAGTATGATGAAACGCAAAAACGGTATGATTTTCTGACGGGCCAGATCAGTGATTTAGAGAAGGCTATTGTGACGCTAGTCGAAGTGATCAAGGAGATGGATGAGAAAATCAAAGTTTCTTTCGAACAAACTTTTGAAAAAGTGAACGCGGAATTTTCCAAATATTTCCGTATAATCTTCGGCGGCGGGAGCGCAGAGATGAAAAAGACGAAGATCGAGGGAAGGAAATCAAAAATGGAAGAAGACGCGGCCGAAGAAAACCTTGAAAGTGACAAGGAAGATGCCCAGGAGAATGAAGTGAAAGAGCAAAAAAGTGAAACCGGCCTCGAAATCAAGGCAAGTCCTCCCGGGAAAAAAATATCAAACCTGTCCATGCTTTCAGGAGGTGAGCGTTCACTTACGTCGCTCGCGCTTCTTTTTGCGATCATTGCCAACAGCCCGCCGCCATTTGCAGTGCTTGACGAGGTGGAAGCGGCGCTTGACGAGGCTAATTCCAAGCGATTCGGCCGCATTTTGACGGAGCTTTCACACCAGACGCAGTTCATCCTTATCACCCATAACCGGGAGACGATGCGCCAGGCTTCGTGCCTTTATGGCGTTACGATGGGCGCAGACGGGGTTTCAAAAGTTTTGTCGGTGAAATTGGACCAAGTGGGAGCAAAGGGGGAAATAAGATAGCAAGGAGTATTTTTAGCCAAATTAGCTGAAAAGTTGACAAAAACGGCGATGACGGTTATTATGCTCTAGTATCCATAAATTACTGTTTTATGCTAAAGATCAGATTAACCCGCAGGGGAAAGAAAAATAAGGCTTTTTATCGGTTGGTGGTGGCGGAACATACTGCGCCGATCAAAGGGAAGTTCGTGGAAGTTCTTGGTTTTGTGAACCCCCATACCAAAGAAAAAAATTTGAAAGAAGACCGGATCAAATATTGGATCGGGAACGGCGCCCAGTGTTCGGACAGCGTGCATAATTTGCTGGTGGCAAGCGAGATTGTGAAGGGGCCGAAAAGAGCGGTGAAAATGAAGCGGAAGGCTGAAGAATCAAAAGAGGCCGCCGAACCTGCCCCGAAAGCTACGCCTGTTGTTGAGGTGGACGGAGAAAAGCCGGCTGAAGAGGCAAAAGCCGAAGAACCGAAAGCTGAAGAAAAAAAAGAAGAGCCGGAAGTTGAAGAAAAGCCCGAGGAGAAAAAAGACTAGATTTTTTAGTTCACGATTTTGGGAGTATTTTTGCTCCCTTTTTTCAATAAAAATAGTTCTTTCGGGAGGTTTTTATGAGCTCTGGCAAAAACACATCGGCCAATGAAAAAAAACAAAATCCGGGTGTTCAGTATTGTCCTATTTGTCGCACCCACACAGCGACAGTAAAGCTTAGGGGCAGATTCGTCTGTGTCGGATGCAAGAAGCACAACAGGGGTTTTGTGGCGGAAAAACCTCAAAAAAAAGTAGTAAATAGCAAAGCTAAAAAGAAAAACAGGCCGAACGATAAGCCTAGACATATTGGACGATAGTAAGGGGGAAAGTTATGGCCAAGAGTGCTAGGAGAGGAAATTTTCCTGTCCGAAGACATAGTAGAATTTTCTGGGCCAGAATGGTTCTTAGGGCTCTACATTGGCGCTGGCGGGGATTGTATATTTTCAAATAATTCCGCGCCTTATTTTCTTTTCAGAATTTAATGGCCTCTTGGGGTGGTATTGCCAGGAGGCCTTTTATTATAAAAACTTGACAAAACCCAAAAAAGTAATATAATGAGAATATACATGGAATTTGGAGGCATCTGAAAGGAAAGGTCGAATGCCGAGATACGCCAAACTTCCAAAATTATCAGCCTAATTCTGAAAAGATGGAAAGAGATCAGGAATTTGTAGATTTCGTTGTGAAAGCGCTGGTTGACAACCCAGACGCGGTGAAAACCGAACGCAACATTGATGAACGGGGCGTTCTCATCACTTTGGACGTTGATCCGAAGGATATGGGAATGGTCATCGGACGCGAAGGCGCAACTGCCAAAGCGATCCGAACCCTTCTTCGCGTGGTCGGCGCCAAAAACAACGCCCGCGTGAACCTCAAGATCAATGAACCGGAAGGATCCACCCGCGGCCAAAACCGCGACGAATCCAAGCGGAGCATTGATGAAGTGGTGAACGACATCAATGTTTAATAGTCTTTAAAAAAGACTTTATTATACGCAAAAACCGTGCTATCATTAAGGCGCGGTTTTTGTTATTTTGTTTATTATGACTTTCCACATCATCACAATTTTTCCGGAGATTTTTGACTCGTATTTCAACGAAAGTATTTTGGCGCGGGCGAAAAAGGCGAAACTGATCGACATAAAAATCCATAATTTGCGCGATTTCACGACAGACAAACATAAAACCGTTGATGATACGCCGTATGGAGGAGGGGCGGGGATGGTGCTAAAAATTCAGCCAATCCATGATTGTCTGGAATTTTTAAGTTCAAAGTTCAAAGTTCAAAGTTTAAAATCAAGGAAGGCTAGAATTATTTTATTTTCTGCCAAGGGAAAGCGGTATACTCAAGCCGATGTGAAGAGATTGGCCAAATACGAAAATATTATCATGATTTGCGGGCGGTATGAAGGCGTTGACGAGCGGGTGGCGAAACATCTTGCCGATGAGGAAATTTCAATCGGAGATTTTGTCCTTACCGGCGGAGAAATTCCGGCGATGGCGGTGGTTGATTCGGTGACAAGACTGATTCCCGGCGTCTTGGGCAATATCGAATCGCCCAAAGATGAGTCTCACTCCAGAAAAAATTATCTTGAATATCCGCAGTACACAAAGCCCGCCGAATTTGAGGAGTGGAAGGTGCCAGATGTATTGCTCAATGGGAATCACAAGGATATAGAGAGGTGGAGAAAAGAAAATAGTAAAAGAAGAAAGTAAATTTGAAATTTAAAACTCATTTCAAATTTCAAAAATTTAGGCATTAATTTCAAACTTTAAATTTCAAATTAATAATTTTCGCCATGAAGTCTTGCAAAAACAAATCCGACCAGATTCTTTCAACGACCGTTTTTGCGTTGATTGTTTTTGGGCTTGTCATGCTTTCGTCTGCCGGAGTGGCGATTTCCCAGTCGCGCTTTGGCGATCCTTACTATTTTTTCAAGCACCAGCTTTTTTTCGGCGTGATTCCCGGACTCATCCTTATGTATGTTGTCCAGAAGGTGGACTATCATTTCTGGAGAAAAATCGCTTTTCCCTTGTTTGTGTTGAATCTCATTTTTCTGATTTTGGTTTTCATCCCGGGAGTCGGCCTCAATTTTCAAGGGGCAAGCCGTTGGATCAAGCTCGGGCCGTTTTCTTTCCAGCCGTCGGAAATGCTCAAGCTGTCAATTATCCTCTATCTTGCGGCCTGGCTTGAGAGCAAGCGGGAGAAGGGAGCAGATTTTTTTGAAGGGTTTTTGCCTTTTCTCGCCATCATCGGCGCGATCGGCTTTCTCATCATCAAACAGCCGGACATGGGGACGCTTGGAGCGATCGTAGTGGTTGCTATGGCGATTTATTTCATGTCCGGAGCCCAGTGGAGGCATTTGGCGGCGATGCTGGGGTTGGGCGGGTTGGTTTTCCTCCTTCTCGTGAAATTCGAGCCATATCGCATGAGCCGCTTGCTGGTATTCCTTCATCCGGAAACCGATCCGCGCGGAATCGGATACCAAATCAATCAGGCAATTCTTGCAATCGGGTCGGGTGGGATATTTGGCGTGGGACTTGGGCAAAGCCGGCAAAAATTCAACTATCTTCCCGAGCCGGTGGGCGATTCAATTTTTGCTATCATTGCTGAAGAGATTGGGCTTGTCGGCGCAGCGGCTCTTGTTATTCTTTTTGTTTTTTTTGCAATGCGGGGATTCAAAATCGCCATGAATGCGCCGGACGTGTTTGGAAAACTGGTGGCAGTCGGGGTGACTTCCTGGATCATTTTCCAGGCGCTTATGAATATTTCGGCGATTTCAGGGATTGTGCCGCTCACGGGGGTTACTTTGCCGTTTGTGAGTTATGGCGGGACATCCCTCGTGTTTTCCATGGTCGGGGTGGGAATTTTGTTGAATATATCCAAAAAATGCGGTAGAATATAAATACAAATCCGCGGATGGATGCAAATGATGCGAACATGCGAATATCGCGAATTCGAAATTTTGCATATTCGCTTATTTGCATGAGATTTGTATCATTTGCATTATATTTATGCGTATTGTTTTAACCAGCGGGGGAACTGGCGGGCATATCTTTCCGCTTGTGGCCGTTTCCAAAAAATTGCGGGAAATCGTTCCGGAAGGCGCCGATTTGGAGTTTCTTTTTTTGGGCCCTGACAATGCTCTTGAGCGGGAGGCGATGGACGGAGAACTGATTCCCCGTAAAAAAATCCTAAGCGGGAAAATGCGCCGTTATTTTTCTTTGAGCTATATTCCCGATCTTGTGAAAATTCCTCTTGGCATAGCCCAATCCCTTTGGCAGCTTTTGGTTTTCATGCCAGACGTTGTGTTTTCCAAAGGCGGCTATGCGGCGGTGCCGGTGGTGATTGCGGCTTGGATATATCATATCCCGATCATTATCCATGAATCGGATGTAACGCCCGGCCTTGCCAACCAGCTGGCGGCGCGCCTTGCGGACAAGATTGCCGTTTCTTTTCCCGGCGCGGCCAATTTTTTCAATCCGGGAAAGGTGGTTATCACGGGGAATCCGATCCGGGAAGAGTTGGCAATGGGAAACAAAGAAGAGGCGCAGAAAATTTTCGGCTTGTCCGGAGATAAGAAAATTATTCTTGTGATGGGCGGAAGCCAAGGGGCAAAAATCATCAACGAAGCGATTTTGAATATCCTTCCTCAACTTTTGAAAGAATATGAAATCATCCACATCACGGGCGAAGGCGAATATGAAGAAGTTATCGGGCAAGCCGGACGCGAGGGCATAAAGGCGGGCGTCGGGGGATACCACCCATATCCGTTTCTTCGTGGTGAAATGGCGCAGGCTTTTGCGGCATCTGATCTCATTATCAGCCGGGCGGGAGCCAATTCGCTCACGGAAATCTCGGCGGTTGGGAAGCCGGCTATCATCATTCCAATCCGTTTTTCGGCCAACAATCATCAAGAGCTGAATGCTTATGTGCTTTCCGAATCCGGGGCGGCAATCGTCCTTGCGCAGGATAATCTGGGCGGGAATATGCTTCTGGAAGAAATAGAAAAAGTGACGAACAGCCATGAATTGCAATTCGATTTGAGCGAAAGGATAAAAAAACTTTATGTTCCTGGCGCAGTGAAAAATATAGCGGAAGAAATAATTAAGCTTGCAAACGAATGAAACGAAAGAAAATGGGTTTGGCTCTTGGAGGCGGAGTGATGCGGGGCATAGCGCATATCGGAGTTTTGGAGGTTTTGGGCGAAAATAATCTTGTTCCTGAAATCCTGACAGGATGCTCAAGCGGGGCGATCGTCGCCGCGGCCTATGCTTCCGGAAAAATCGGAGAATTGAAGGAGATCGCTGTCAGCGCCAACCGAAGATCGCGGGCGCAGATGCTTGATTTCTGTCTCACTGGAGAAGGGCTCATCAAGGGTGGGAAAATGCGGGATTTTTTCGATTATATCACCGACGGAAAAAATTTCGAGGACATAAATGGAATTAAGCTGGCTTTCGTGGGAACGGATGCGCTCACAGGAAAAGAGGTCATCATTGACAAAGGGAGCATCGCTGAAGCGCTTGAAATCACGACGGCCATTCCGGGGGTTTCTCCGATGAAAAGATATGAAGGCCGCTTGGTCTTCGACGGCGGGACGGCTATGCTGGTTCCGGCGAAAATCGCCTATGATCTGGGGGTGGAAAAGGTGGTTGCAATTGACGTGAGCGCAAAAAGAAGCCTCATAGCTCGTTTAGTTGGGGATATGCGCCGGTTGATGAGAGATTCTAGTTTTGGAAGGATTGCCCGCCCTTTGGTCAATGCACAGGAAAAAATTCGTAACGCCGAGGAAAAATATTTTTTGGGCCAAGTGCGGGAGGTCATGAAAAGAATAAGATTGCTGGATGACGATATCAACCGCAAGTTCAATTTTTTGGAAGCTTATCTCATCGGCCTTCGGGCATTGAGCGTTGATTATGAGCGGGGAATATTTCGGGAGGAAGAAGCCGATTTGGCCATCCGTCCCGATGTTTTTCATATCAGCCGGGTCGATGTGACGAAGATGGCGGAGTTGATTGAAGAGGGGCGGAAATCAGTGAAGATGCGATTGGGTGAAATAATTAAATTATTAGAAATTTAGTTTTGTCATTGCGGGCGCAGTATGGTTGACTTCTCCAAAGTAAAAAAAATATATTTCATCGGCATCAAGGGAAGCGGCATGGTGGCGCTTGTCGAGATTTTTGAGCGTCGCGGTTTTTCCGTGACGGGATCGGACACGAAAGAAAAATTTTTCACCGATGAAATTCTCAAAAAAAAGCTGTTTGTGAAATATCACGAAGGGTTTGACGCGGCCCATATCACACAGGATATCGACTTGGTCGTATACTCCACGGCCTACAACGAAAAAAACAACGAGGAATTCAAGGCGGCCAAGTTCAAAATGATCCCGATGATGTCCCTTCCCGAAATGATTGCCCAGCTTTTCAATGAAAAATACGGAATCGCAGTGGCCGGTACGCACGGAAAAACGACCACGACAGCGATGCTCGCTCAAATTTTCAATGTGGCCGGGCTTGACCCGACAGCCGTAGTGGGTTCCCAAGTGCGCGAGTGGCGCGGCGCGGCGCTTGTCGGGCGGAGCGAATTCATGATTCTTGAAGCGGATGAATATCAAAACAAAATCGGCCTATACGATCCCCAAGCGGCGATCCTCACCAGCGCCGACTGGGATCATCCCGACTTTTTCCCGACCGCAAGCGAATATGAAAAAGTTTTCGAAGATTTTGTCGCGAAAATTCCCCGCCATGGGTTTTTGGTCGTTTGCGCCGATAGATCGGAAACTGTGAAAATCGCGAAGCAAGCCAAATGCAAGGTGATTTCATACGGTTTTGAAAACGGGGCGGATATGAAAATAACGAATCATGAAATTCGTGACGGGAAGCAATTTTTCTCACTCTTGGCCCGTGAGAAAAAGTTAGGTGATTTTGAAATTATGCTTCCGGGACGCCATAACGTGCTCAATGCCGCGGCGGCAGTGGCGATGGCGCATCAATTTAATGTCAAATTGGAGTCAGCACGCGAAGCCCTTGCTAATTTCGAAGGAACATCGCGCCGGTTTGAGTATATCGGCCGGCGAAACGGCGCCATACTCATCGACGATTACGCTCATCACCCGGAGGAGATCAAAGCGACTCTCAAGGCCGCCCGCGAGTTTTTTCCAAAGCGGCGGATTTGGTGCGTGTTCCATCCGCACACTTTCACCCGGACAAAAGCGCTTCTTTCGGAATTTGCCCAAAGTTTTGAGGATGCCGATCAAGTGATTGTGCTTGACATATACGGCAGTGCGCGGGAAGTCCAGGGGGGAGTGCATTCGCGGGATCTGGTCGAACTCGCGAAAAAATATCACCGCCACGTCGAATATGTTCCCACCGTTGAAGAAGCGATTGAATTCCTGGCGGATAAAATCTCCCGCGAGGATCTCGTCATCGCTATGGGCGCGGGAAATGTTTGGGAAGTGGTAGAGGGATTAAAAGAGTAAAATTATGTCTATTGAATTTGCTGACAGACTTAATAATGTAAATTTTGAAACTGAAGAAATAGAATTAGAAATCATTAATTTACTTGAATCTCTAAGGAATGGTGGTGAGCGGATTGGAAGAGGGAGAACTGCGGATATATATATTTCCGAAAAAAATCCTCAGATATGTTATAAAATTATTGAAAGAAGGCATGTTTTTTACAATTTTGTTGAAATCGAAAAAAAGTTTCTTGAAAAGGCTAGAGAGATTGATGTTCGGGTTCCTGTTCCCATATTTAGTTATAGAAAAGGAGAATATGAAGTTTTAGCAATGGAAAGAATAGGCGGTTTTTCGGTTGAAGATGTGCTATTTAATGAAATTGAATTACCTGAAAATTTTAATATCGAATTTTTCTTTCGAGAGTTACAAAAAATGACTGATACTCTTCACAGAAATAGAATTTATCATCGCGATCTGCATGAGGGAAATGTTATCATAGAAAAAAACGGTTATCCGTGTGTTATTGATTTTGGATCAGCTAAAAACGCATTTAGCGAGGAAGACTCAAAGAGAAGTGAATTTTATAACCCAGAAACAAAAAAACGTGAAGAAGTTGTCTTTGCAACTACTGATGAAAGTAATGTGCTTGAAATAAAACTATCCCTGAAAAAGTATATAAAAAAACAAAGCTTGACAAAAAAGAATAAATAGATTACCATGTTTACTGCAAAAAATGCAACAAAAAAAGGAGGACTAATGAACTTTCAATTATCGGAAGAATTAAGAATGGCTATTCAGTCAAGCTTGCGGCAAAATGATTACAAGGAGGGAATCATGGAAGTCAATGGTTTTCCGGGTTGCAGGTATTATGTGGCAGACGGCGAACAGCCTAACGCGAATTTGTTTAGGTTGGATTCTAATTTGTTTCCTGGTTTGCCGAAGGGAAAAAAAATTTACTTAGTTTTATAGGAAGAAACGCGATTTTTTCGAGAAAAGAATCGCGTTTTCTGCTTTAATGACCATCAAAGAAAACATTCCTCTTGCTCCGCTCACGACTTTCAAAATCGGCGGGCCGGCCAGATATTTCTCGGAAGCGGGGAGCGGGGAAGAGATAATCGAAGCGCTTGAGTTCGCGCGGGAGAAAAGCCTTCCGGTTTTTGTCATGGGCGGCGGAAGCAATATTTTGGTCTCGGATAAAGGCTTTGAGGGATTGGTAATAAAAATACAAAGTACCTCATACAAAATACATGATACAAACATTGAGTGCGGCGCCGGATGCCAATTGAGCACGATCGTGAGAGAAAGCATAAAATCGGGACTCACCGGCCTTGAGTGGGCGGCGGGAATCCCGGGAACGATCGGCGGAGCGGTGCGGGGAAACGCGGGAGCATACGGGGGAACCATGGCGGACTCGGTGGAAAGCGTGAGGGTCGTGGAAATTCCAATAGCTAAATCACAAGCATCAAATAAATTTTCAATTTTCAATTTTCAATTTTCAAAAAAATCCGAATTTCAAATTTCAAATTTCAAAAATAAAGATTGTAAATTCAGTTATAGGGATAGCATTTTTAAGCGCAATCCGAATCTGATCATACTGTCGGTGAAGCTTGGCCTTCAAAAAGGCAGTCGTGAAGAAAGCGAGAAGAGGATAAAAGAAATAATCTCCAAGCGCCGGGAAAAACAGCCCGCGGATTTTCCAAGCGCGGGGAGTTTTTTCAAGAATCCTTCAGTGAAAAAAGCGGATCTGTTGAGAATTTTTGAGAGCGATACGGGGATGGAGGCAAGAGGCGGCAAGATTCCGGCCGGTTATCTCATTGACGGCGCGGGCATGCGAGGCAAGAAAATCGGCGGGGCGATGGTTAGCGAAAAACATGCCAATTTCATCGTGAACACGGGCGGGGCGACCGCAGAAAACGTAATGATGCTTGCGGCGATCATCAAAACACGCGTCCGCAACCGTTTCGACATCCAGCTTCAGGAAGAAGTGCAGATGGTTGGATTTTGAAAGTAGTATAGAGTATAATGTATAGAGTATTAAGTATTTTTTATGAAAATAAGAAAAGCAAAACAATCCGATGCGAAAAAATGCATTGAGCTAACCAAAACTCCGGAATTTATTTTCCCGGGAGAAAAGAATTTTGTTGAAAAATATCTTCTTGATTTTATTAAGAAAGGCATTTTTTATGTGGCCGAAGAAAATCAGAAAATTGTCGGATTCATATCTGCGCAAGAAATTTTTGGAAGAGAGATGTGGATTGATATGATTGTTGTTGATAAAAATTTTAGAGGAAAGGGGATTGGCACAAAACTAATCAAACTTGTGCTGAAAATAGCGAAAAAAAAGGTATAAAAATGGTCTTTCTCGATGCCCCGGCTTTTAATAAAAAAACTTTGCAATTTTATAAAAAAATCGGCCTCAAAAAAGAGAAGAAGTTTATTTGGTTTACAAAAGAATTTTAATAAAAACAGCATTCGCATCCAACAAGTTTATGACATATAATGTATTTAAGAATACTAAATACTAGATATTTAAATCCCATGAACATTCGCTATTTTTTCAAGGAGGTGGAAGCCGACGGTCGAACCAAAAATTATATCGCCGAAAAAGTGGAGAAGCTCGGAAAATTTTTTCAGTCATATCACGAAGACGCGGAAATTCAGGCCGAAGTCGAAGTTGATATCAACAAAAAAGGAAAATTCCGAGTGGAATTGATGCTTGCGACGCCGTACAAAAAATATCGGGGCGAAGACACGACCGAATCCATCGAAGGCTCGGTTGACAGCGTATATGAAGAATTAGAAACCCAAATCCGCCGCGACAAGGACAAATTGACCACTCTTCGCCGCCGCGGAGGCCGCTCGATCAAGAAAAAAATGGTAGTGGATGAAAATGCAAGATTCTAATTCAATTAATAATCATCATATATGTCATCCCGGGCTTGACCCGGGATCCAGAAAAAAATTTTTGGCAAATCCCTGGATCCCTGCTTTCGCAGGGATGATAACAAAAAAATGAAAATTATCAACCACCTCATCTCCCTCAAGACCGCGGCGACACTCGATTTCATCGACATCACCGACAAAGTGAAAACCAAGCTCAAGCGCGCCGGAATCAGACGGGGAGTGATCAATATCCAAAGCCTCCACACGACTATGGCGGTGATCGTCCAAGAGGGCGAACCGCTTCTCATTGGGGATCTCAAGAAAACTCTTGAAAAAGTGGCGCCCCGGACGGTGAAATATATGCACGACAATTTCGAAATCCGGACGGTGAATATGAACCCGAACGAGCCGGTGAACGGCCACAGCCATTGCAAGGCGCTGTTCCTCACGACAAGCTCGTTCCTAAATATCATTGACGGCAAACTGCAACTCGGAAAATGGCAGAGAATTTTCGCGGTGGAGCTCGACAATGCCCGTCCGAGGCAGATTGCGCTGCAGATAATTGGAGAATAGTGAAATTATCTAAAATCTTAAATCTAAAAGCTAAATTTTTTAGAGATGTTTTTTGTTTTTCGATTTTAGTTTTTCATTTTAATTGTCCGGCGGGTGAAAGTTTGGTATTATATAGAAAGTAATATAAACACTATGCCTAAATCAAAAATAGTTCTTGCCGGTGCCGGTCTTTTTTTTGTTTTGATCCTTTCGGAGATGTATATTTTCAACCGCGAAGCTTCGTTTTCCCACGGTTCGTCGGATATGGGCCAGCTTTTCGAGGTGAAATCAGGAAAAGGAATTGAAGATATCGGCCAGGACCTCGAAAATGCCCAATTGATCCGAAATAGATACTATTTCGACTACTACATTTGGAAGACAGACAGCAAAGGAAAGATCAAAGCGGGGAAATATGAGTTGCAAGGGTCGATGACTATCCCGGAGATTGTCCAGGTACTCTCAATTGGCGAAATTGAATCGAATCAGGTCAAAATCACTTTTCCGGAGGGGTTGAGTTCAAAAGAAATGGCGGAAAAACTCGACGAAAAGGGATTTTCCGGCGATGATTTTCTTTCCAGCGCGAAATTGGCGGGCAATTGGACGGAAAAATATGATTTCCTTGAAACTTTGCCGAAAGATGCGAGCCTTGAAGGGTTTTTATTTCCGGATACGTATATTTTTTTCAAAGATGCGAAAGCGGAGAGTATCGCCGGCCGGATGCTTGATAATTTTGGCGAAAAACTGACGCCCGAGATGCGCGCGGACATCGGCTCGCAGGGGAAAAGCATATACCAGGTCATCACCATGGCGAGCATCCTTGAAAAAGAAGTAAAAACTCCTGAAGACATGAAAATCGTGAGCGGAATTTTTTGGGATCGGATTGATGCCGGGATGCCGCTTCAGAGCTGTGCAACGATTGCTTATGCCCTTGGAAAAGAGAAAAAGCAATATTCGCTCGAGGATACAAAAACTCAATCTCCATATAACACTTATCTCAACAAAGGCTTGCCGCCCGGGCCGATTGACAATCCGGGGACGAACGCGATCCAGGCGGCGATATATCCGACGAAAACGGACTATGTCTATTTCCTCACCGATCCGGCCGGCGGAACGACGGTTTTTTCCAAAACTCTCGAGGAACACGCGGCCAACAAGGCGAAGTACGGATTGTGATTTTTGGGTTTTCTTGACAAATATCTTCCAATAATATAAACTATCAAAGTCAATTGAATACCTTTTTTTCCGCAGAAATTGGGCAATTTATAAGCCCCGATGAGGAAAATAGCGATGTTTGTCGTTATTATTGTCTGCGGAAACGCAGATTTTTGTTTTTACGAATTTTTTAAGAAAAAACTATGCTCACTAAAGATCAAAAAAAAGAACTAGTGAAGAATCTTTCGGAAACGATTTCTGACGGGAAAGTCATCATCTTTTCCGATTATGCCGGAACATCGGTGGCCAAAATGAAGAATCTCCGCGATGAACTCCGGAAAAATGGCTCGACATACAAAATCACCAAGAAAAAATTGATCGATCTGTCGCTCAAAAATGCCGGAATCGAAGCCAGTGTCCTGGATCTCGAAGGCCAAATCGGCGTGACAGTGGGGAAAGAGGATGAGGTATCGGCCGCGAAAGTTCTCGCCAAATTTGCCAAAGAAAACAAGAATTTCAAGATATTGCGGGGAGTCCTTGAAAACAAGGTGATTTCTGGAAAAGAAGTGGCAAGCCTTGCGACGCTTCCGTCAAAGGAAGAACTTCTCGCCAAATTGGTTGGTTCGATCAATGCACCGGTTTCCGGATTCGTGAACGTGCTTGCCGGCAATTTGCGGGGCTTGGTAAATGTCCTGAAAGCAATTGGAGATAGCAAATGATATTTATTGTCATCCCGGGCTTGACCCGGGATCCAGAAAATATATTTTTAGCTTAATCTCTGGATCCCCGCTTTCGCGGGGATGACAAAATAAGGATATATATTAATTCATAAATCATAATTCCTAAATCGTAAATCATAAATTTATGACTGACGAAGTAAAAAAAGAAGAAACGGCCGCTGAAGAGAAAAAGGCTGTTGAAGTTCCCGAGAAATTCAAGGCGCTTGTGGAACAAATCGAGAAAATGTCGGTTTTGGAACTTTCCGAACTGGTGAAAATTCTCGAAGAAAAATTCGGCGTGAGCGCCGCCGCTCCGATGATGATGGCTGCCGGTCCGGCTGCCGGAGCAGGAGAAGCGGGAGAAGCCGCCGAAGAGAAGAGTGAGTTTGATATCGAGCTCACTGAGGCGGGAGGCCAGAAAATCAATGTGATCAAGGTGGTTCGCGAAGTGACCGGACAAGGCCTCAAAGACGCCAAAGATTTGGTTGATGCCGCCCCGAAAGTGATCAAGGAAAAAGTGGCCAAAGCGGAAGCGGAAGAAATCAAGAAGAAGCTTGAAGATGCCGGCGCAAAAGTCGCTTTGAAATAGGCTTGAAATAATTTATCATTCTGATAGAATAAAAAAGGGCAACGTTAAGCGGCTCTTTTTTATTGTTTAATTTTATTTTAGCTTTTTTAAATAAAGGAGGTAAAGCTATCCATGTCTTAGAGCCTGTTAAAAAAGTTAATTTCTCGCTAATCTTTTAAGCATCAGATGGGTCATAGCGATATAAATCATGTTTTCTTCAGTTTCCGGATGATACTCATAATCTTTACTCAATCGGCGATAC
>JAQVJV010000014.1 GCA_028695025.1 Candidatus Moraniibacteriota bacterium | reverse complement strand
AGCGTTATCCGGATTTATTGGGCGTAAAGCGTGTGTAGGCGGCAATGATAGTCAGATGTTAAATTCCAGTGCTCAACATTGGAGCTGCATCTGAAACGTCATCGCTGGAGACAAGTAGAGGTTCATGGAACATATGGTGTAGCAGTGAAATGCGTTGATATCATATGGAACGCCAAAGGCGAAGGCAGTGAACTGGGCTTTGTCTGACGCTGAGACACGAAAGCGTGGGTAGCGAACGGGATTAGATACCCCGGTAGTCCACGCCCTAAACGTTGCCTACTAGGTCTGGGGAGTATCGACCCTCTCCGGACCGAAGCTAACGCGTTAAGTAGGCCGCCTGGGAAGTACGAGCGCAAGCTTAAAACTCAAAGGAATAGACGGGGACCCGCACAAGCGGTGGAGCACGCGGTTCAATTCGTCTCTAAGCGAGGAACCTCACCAGGGCTTGAAATATAGCTGCAAATCTTGGGAAACCAAGACTTCTTCGAGAGTGCTATATAGGTGTTGCATGGTTGTCGTCAGCTCGTGCCGTGAGGCGTTCCATTAAGTTGGGAAACGAGCGCAACCCCTGTCGGGTGTTACAAGTGTCACTCGAAACTGCCCAGCCCCAGATTTTGAATCAAGATTAAAAATCTGGGGCTGGGAGGAAGGTGGGGATGACGTCAAATCAGCATGGCCCTTACGTCCTGGGCGACACGCATGCTACAATGGCCGGTACAATGGGTAGCCAACCCGCGAGGGGGAGCCAATCCAGAAAAGCCGGTCCCAGTTCGGATTGCAGTCTGCAACTCGACTGCATGAAGCCGGAATCGCTAGTAATCGTGAATCAGCCATGTCACGGTGAATACGTTCTCGGGTCTTGTACTCGGGTGCCTTGCAGCCTATCAGGCTAGTCGGTGGAAGTCCGACTGCGGATATTGAAGATTCCGCAAAGCGAAATCGCAGGTTCGACTCCGTGAGGATCGGACTGAAGGGCGAAAGTAGCAGATGCCAGCTTGAACAAACAACAAATGCATATATATCCAGCGACTCTATGAGTACATGAGGAAGCTATCTTCAAACAAAGGATATATACGTATCGGTTTGTCGAGACGGTGTCAAAATGTCTTTTAGGTGACCAAGGGAGATCTTGGATAGCTTTCTGATTCTATGGTATACTAACCACGAGAATCGGAGATAAGATTGAAAAGTAATTTTCAATTGACGCTATGCAAGAAGTCAGCCGAGCTCATAGTACCAAGCGAAAGCCTTTCGAGCGCAATCTGCGCCTCAAGGAACCGTTTGGGAAGGAGCAAATTCAGTGCAAAAATTGAATCCTTATTATGTTTGTGGATTCATCGATGGCGAAGGGTCTTTTTCGGTGAGCATAAACCGGCATAAGACCTTGAAGAGAGGAGTGGAAATCAAACCGGAGTTTGAAATAGAGCTTCGGGATGATGATCGAAAAATTCTCGAGCGCATAGTCGCGACGATTGGTTGCGGAAGGATCTATGATTGTTCATATGAACGATATGGATGGCATCCGCATGCCAAGCTCAAAGTGACCAGCACCCGGGATTTGACGGAAATTCTTTTTCCTTTCCTTGAACGCTATCAGCTTGAAGCCAAAAAGGCGGATGTATACAAACTTTTCAAGAAGATTGTGCTCGCCATGCGCGAGAAAGAGCATCTGACCGACAAAGGTTTCGAGAGAATCCAACGCCTTCGCAACCAGATGCGGAAGTTCGGCAAAAAGCATAATTTCAAAAAAGGGTTCAATCCAGCATTGGAAACCGCCAGGATACGGGAAAACCGTTCGTCCGGTGGTGTGTGATCTCACAAGTTGTTGAGAATCCGAATACCGCCCGTCACACCAAGAGAGTCGGTAATACCCGAAGCACCTTTTCGGAGGTACCACGGTAGGATCGATGATAAGGGTGAAGTCGTAACAAGGCATCCGTAGCGGAAGCTGTGGATGGATCACCTCCTTTCTAGGGAGATACGGTGAAAGAGTTGATGTTCAGCATCAACTTCTCAATCCTAAACGGTCGTTAATAGACTCACAGGACAACCACAAAAGCTTGCTATATAAAAAACGGGGTGAGAAACCCTGTTTTTTGGTAGATAGTATACTTATATGATTTGCAAACTTTGTCAAAAAGATAAAGAACTTTCGAAATCTCATATTATTCCGAAGGCTTTTTTTATGCACCTCTACTCTGAAAGAAACGACAAACCTCTAATGATGATTGGGGAAAATCGATTTCCGAAAAGGAGACCGATTGGTTCATATGAAAAATTATTATGCAAAGATTGTGAGCAAAAGCTCGGAGTTTATGATAATTATGCCCAAGATTTGCTGTTGAAAAAATCTTTGGATTTCTTTCCAAATACTGATTTAGCGTATATCATTCCTCACTTCGATTATTTCGTGCTAAAATCATTTTTCATTTCTCTATTGTGGCGAGCCTCAATTACTAAATTAGAAGAATTTAAGTTGATAGATGCGGGACCATATGAATTTCGTCTTAGAGACTTGATAATCTCAGATTCCGTTGGCGGAAAAGATGAATTTTCTATCTTTATAACTAAATTTGATTCTAAAAATGAAAAAAACAAATATATTTCTGAAAAAAGCATCCTATTCCCTGCAAAGCAAAGAATAGATAATGCATTAAATTACTCAGTTTTTTATTTATCGAGTGGATATAAGGTTTACATAAAGGTAGATAAAAGAAATACTGACGAATTATTTATCAAGTTAATATTGAAAGATGCTATGCCTATGGTAATTTTGCGTATGGATAATTTCGAGGATTCCCCTGAATACAGAATACTATTGAATATAGCAAAAAATAATAGAGAATTAGGGCACTTTTTCAAGAGTGGGCAACCAGTGGGTAACTCGCCTTGACTTCCTTTCCCACGAAGCTAAAATTGCAAAATAAAAATGGGTCGGAAACAAGGGATATTTCCTGACCCAAAGCAGACTGGCTTCAAGTGAGCCTTCTCTGGCTAGCCTGCGAGTAGCCGAAGACAAATGTCTTCCTGCCGTTTGCCTTGCGAGAAAATCAGAGCCACCTCTTCCTCTTCTTTTCCCTTATCCCACAAGGGCGCTTTGCGATTGTGCCTCCGAGAGGGAACAGCAGATATTCCTCTTGATGGGAGAGAGGGTGACGTCAAGGGGACCTCTCTTTTCGTCCCATCACCAGCTTACTTTGTAAGCTCCCGAAGACCGCTCCGCCTCTATGCGTCCAATTTAGGCGACAAGGCGGTTGACTCTCACTCCGCTCTCACCTCCTTTCACAGTGGATTTGACAAAATAGTATTACATTTTTCAGTATTATTCAAATATAATTTTCAGCTGTGGGTAACTCGCTTGACTTCATTGTCCCAAGAGCTAATGCGCCAAACAAAAAAAGCAGTTTTACGTCGTGCTTAGGACCTTGTCACAGATGCAAGAAGCGGGAAACTTTCGCAATCTGTCTGGTTTTTTGATAGAAGAGATGGACATCAATGTCTGATGTGCGTTCGCCCTTGCGGTTATATTCCAACTCCATGCAAATCTTCTTCAACTTGAGCGGAGGCAGGAGAGACATCTTGATTTCAAATCCGGGCATGTCTATCACAGGGCGTCCGGGCTTCCATTCGCTGTTGTGGTAGTGTCTCAATGAAAAGAACTTGGCGGATGGAAAAGCTTTCTTTATTCGACGCCGAGCTCGCCACATCAGGGGAATCAACGTCCACAGGCTATGCTCGGCTGTGAGGAAAGATATGGATATTATCATATTGCCAGCCGCCTTGAGCTTTTTCTTGCTTTCCCAGATAACAATTTCTCCTTTCACCTCCAACCTCCCTTTTTGTATTTGAAAACAAAGGATAGCATATTTTGCAAGAATAGCAAATACGCGATACGAAATGTAAATTTGACTCAGCCCCAATTCCGCTGCGGGGGATTACGCGATCAGTTACGTACCTGCTCACGTGAGGGGTCACGTGAGGGTCTGTTTTGCATATTAGCAAGAGGCAATGCCCAAAGAAGGGTATTTTTTGTTGCTTTCTAGGCTCTTGACAATCAGTTAATTATCATATATAATAACACCTTATTAATATGCTTCTTGTATTATAGGTGCTATTAATAAAAATACTGAAAACGGGGGTTGCAAGATGAAAAGTTTGAGCAGATTAAGTATTGTTCTTTTGCTGTTTGTCACCTGGGCCGTCGGCTGTGGTCCGGAGACGAAAGTGGAGCACTCCGAGGTTCTCCACGAGGACGCAGTGATCATCGAAACCGTCTATACTCCGTCGAGCCATGAGCCGATTATTGAGCCCTCTTTCGGTGGCAGTGGAATGATCGGCTTTGGGCCCAGTGGCGTTGGTATGCGCATCGGGTCGGGAATCCAGATATCATCTTCCGAAGTTCCGGAACAATTTGCTGTGGTATTCAGGTGTCAGCATGGCAAATTCATTGTCCGGAAGAAAGCGATCTATCAAAAACTGAAAGGGCACGAAAACCAAAAGGTTGATGTGGCCTATCAGGAAATTTACCGAGACACCTACGAAGAGGTAAACGGGGTAAAAAAAGTCACCAACCGAGTTTTAACCGGATATCACTTCATCGACGCGACCCTCAAGTAATCGCGTCCGCTCCGAATCATTTTTAGGGCAGGCTGCAAATCACCGCAGGACCTGCCCTTTATTTTATCTCCAGCCTCCGATCCCGCCGCGGGGGATTGCGCGATCGGTTACGTACCCGCTCACGTGAGGGGTCACGTGAGTTTTTTTCGACTTGAAAATAGGGCATAAATATCGTAAGATTGGGGTATGAAACTATTACTGACTTCAACAGGTCTCACTAATGAAAATGTAAGAAAATTTTTCATTTCTCAATTCGACAGACTGGATAAAAAAACGACTTGTGTTATTACTTCTGGCAGAACTAAAAAAGAACAGTATTATATTGACGAATCCGTCAGGGAATTGTCCGATTTGGGCATTAAGGTGACGGAGTTAAACATCGCTAGAAATGATGTTTTCCCATATCGGTCGACATTTGATATTTACTATGTCTGCGGAGGCAACACTTTTTATATTTTAGACCGAATGAGGAAGACCAAAATTGACAGGTTTTTGATAGATGCTGTAGTAAGGGGAAAATTCTATCTTGGAGTCAGTGCTGGAAGTATTATTCCAGGACCTGATATTGAGATTTCAGGCTGGGGAGAAGCTGGCGACCCGAATGACATAAATCTTCAAGATTTGACTGGCTTTGGACTTGTACCATATTTGATAGTTCCTCATTATACAGAACAAGAAAAAGCAGATGTCGAGGCTTTCAAGAAAAAAAGAAAAGGCGAGTCAGTGATTGAATTAACAGATGACCAAGCCATTTTTGTCGAGGATGAAAAGATGGTCAGGATATAAAGATGAGAAAATTACTATTATCATCAAATGGAAGTTTCATTATCGAGAATGGTTTCGGGCTTTTGTTTGATGATATTTCGAAAATCAAACTGGCTTACATCATAACAGCCTCCAAAGGTGTTGGTGATTTGAGCTATCTCGAAAGACACAAGGAAAAATTGGATAATCTCGGTATTGACTATGAAGAAATTGATATTGAAGGAAAAAATGAAGACCAGCTTCGTGATACGCTAAAAAATAAGAATGTAGTTTATGTTGAAGGCGGAAATACTTTCTATTTACTGAAAGCAGTAAGAGAGAGTGGGTTTGGCGAGATTATTAAAGAATTAATTAATAGCGATGTCACCTATATTGGCTCAAGTGCTGGGGCATACATTGTTTGTCCAACGATTGAAATGGCAACCTGGAAACCGAAACAAAAAGACAGATTCGGAGTGACGGATTTCACGGCTCTTAATCTTGTCCCATTTCTAGTAACGGCTCATTATATTCCCGAGCTGGAGAGCGTGTTGAAAGAAAAAATAGCAAAAGCCAAATATCCAACGAGAATACTTCAGGACGGGCAGGGGATTTTGGTTGAAGATGGCGAATACAAATTTGTCGGGGAGGGCGAAGAAGTAAAATTCAATAAAAAATGATATGGAACTTCTAAAAACAATCAAAGACGAAAATTTGGGATTTTCTCATAAAGAAGGCGTATCTTACAAAAAACGAAAGGCGGTTCGTGCCATAGTTTTTGACAATGAGGGCAGGATAGCCTTACTGAATGTTGCTAAGCACAATTACCACAAATTGCCTGGGGGAGGGGTCGAAGAAGGAGAGGCTTTACCTGAAGCTTTGAATAGGGAAACATTGGAGGAAGTCGGATGCAATGTAGAAATTACTGGTGAAGTCGGCAGAATAGTGGAGTTTCGTGATGAGTTTAAAGAAGAGCAGGAATCGTTATGCTATTTGGCAAAAGTTATAGGCGAGAAAGGCAGCTCAAATTTTACCGAAAAAGAAGTAAGTCAAGGTTTTAATGTGCTCTGGGCCAATCCTACTGAAGCGGTCAAAATTCTGGATGAGGATAAGCCGAGTAATTACGAAGGGGAATTTATAAAAGCCAGAGACACTATTTTACTAAAAAGAGCACTAGAAATTTCAAAAAATTGAGAGTTATTTCTTAAATCTCCCACGAATCACCTCCTTTCTAGGGAGATACGGTGAAAGAGTTGATGTTCAGCATCAACTTCTCAATCCTAATGGTCGTTTGTTAGCCTTCGGGCTAATGACAAATAGATTTTTTAGCTAGTGTAAGGCTATTTATTTAGCTTTATGCAACAGGACAACCGCAAAAGCTTGCAGATACTTTTGATAGCAAAAACACCTACTCAATGGGTGTTTTTGTGTTATCTTCCAGGAAACGGTTCATTTTGAGGGAGATTTTGAGAGTCCGCTCCGCTTGGCTGAAACCTTTGAAATTTACAAAGAAAGCAGCTTGAGATAAAATAAAGGCATGGCAAAGAAAATAATTTCAGCTTTAATAATCATTGCAGTATTGATAGTCGCTAGCGGATTTTTCAGTCTTTTTTACACCGTCCGAAAAACCTGCAATTCAGCCAAAGAAAATTACGGAGGCAAATGCCAAGAAGCTCTTGCAACAGTTTTAGAGGATGAAAAAGCCACCCCGAAAGAAAAAAATGCCGCTATTTGGGCATTGGGACAAATAGCAGACTCGGAATCTTTGCCTGCCCTTGAAAAGATATACGCTGGCAAAGTTCCCGAAGGCAGAGAGCCTCTCGATGAAGTTGTCAGTCAATACGAAATAGAAAAGGCCATGCGATGGGTTAAAAACGGAAACATTACCAGCTGGATGTATGGAGGCCTAAAAAAATAGAAAATGGAAAATCAACTGAAAACAATCAGATGGGCTGCCAGAATCATCGCCCTGGCGATGTTGATATTCGGCTTGCCTTTTTATTTCGGCTATGGAAATCCGTTGCCATTTGTCAATCCCGATTATTCGCTGTGGGAAAATGTTGCATTGGCAATGATACCAATAATTTTCATAGGGCTTTTGGCGGGATGGAAATTTGAAAAAATCGGAGGCTATCTTATCGTTATTCCGATGGTAATAGGCTTTTTAGTAGGGATAATAACAAAAGCAAACTTTAGCAGCAATATGCTTTTGCCGCTGATTCCAGGCGTGTTGTATCTGATTGCGGGATATAGAAGAACTTAGAAGAATCATAGCTCCTTCAACCTCTTGAAATGAAAATCATTTTTTGTGTGCAGTTCATTCAGGTTTTTTGAGCATCAAAGTTTTTTTCTTTCGTTCATGATATGTGGTATAGTTAACTCAAGTAAAAATTAAAAACAAAAAAATGAAGAAAAACTTCTTGGGAATACTTGTCTTCGGGGTGTTATCTTTCGCGCTTTCATTCAGTTTCGGACAAGCCAAAACGATCACTATGGACGGGGAATTTGACGATTGGAGCAACGTTCCGATTTTGGTGGATGACTCTATCACCGGCTATCCCTATTCCGGGACGATCTATCATTTTGACAACAGTTCCAATTCTTGGGTTGTCGGGTCGGACACCGGAGCTTGTATGTATACCGCCAACAGGGCATTGGACGTGGGACAATTGAAAATCACCAATGATGAAAATTACCTGTATATCCTTTGGCAAAGAGGTTCCGATTTCCTCAATTATTATTGGCGACGGGGAGACGCCACCGAAGAGTATCAATTCAGCTCTTCCGCCGCTCCGAGTGACAATAGCAACCCTTGCGCCGGTGAGATTGTCACCGCTCCGGTTGATTTCAACCACGATTTGGTCTTGAGCATTGATAAAGACAAAGACGGTTCTTATGACTACTATTTGGTCATCAATGTGTCATTCAGCACTGGAGCTTATGGCAGTTATGACACTGCCGGATATATTTATGAAGACAATGGAAATGGGACTTATGACCGGTCCGAAGAAACTTTGCTGACAACGTTTGGAACCCAGGAGTATGACGTTTCTCCCAGCGCGTCTGCCGTGATGGCCTCTGTTTTGCAAGAAGTGAGGATGGACATCGGGGAAATTTTTGACAAGCTTGATTTGGATTGGGGCGAATCTGTCTATGTCCGCTATGAAGCTCACAGCTCTGCCACCGACCAGACGGATTCCGCGCAATATACCTTTGAAGAACCGGACGATCAAACCGCTCAAAAAGCCCGCATTGAATCCTGGAAAGACTATCAATATGAAAATAACAACGGCATTTCCTGTCCGCAAAGGTTGGTTTTGGAAATCAAAGGAAAGCATTTTACCAGGAACGCGGAGGTGAAAATCGGCGGCCAAGAAGCTTCTTCGGTGGAGAAAAAAAGCAGCAAGAAAATCATAGCCAAATTTTGCCTGGATGATCTTTTGGATGTCAAGAGCCGGTTGAAAAGGAAAATCCATGTGATCAATCCCGATGCTGAAGACGAGACGGCGGATAAGAAGATCAACTTGGCGAATATAGGCCATGGCGGATTTTCGGCGAAAAATTTTGATCCTGCCGCTTCTGACGGAGTTTTGAACATCCAGAGGGCGCTTATTTCCCTTGGATTTTTGGACGGGCAATGCGACACCGGGTTTTATGGCCCGCTTACGACGCAAGCCGTCAAAGAATTTCAGCAGAAATATGAAATTGACCAAACCGGATATGTCGGACCTCTGACAAGGGCGGAATTGGAAAAAAGATTGGAATAGCTGAAGTTGGTACGGACAACTCAAAAACCTATAAAAATTATTTCAGATAAGCAAAGAGAGCGCTCCCGGGAAGTGCTCTCTTTGCGTTTCAAGTGTGGTATAATAAAAAAACCAACGCGATTAAGCCAAATTTTTTATATATGGAAAAGATAAAAAGCAAAAAAAATATCCTAAAAAAATTGATCTTGGTTTTGGTGTCGGCGGTTGCCGTGATGCTTGTTTTGAACGCAGTCTTGTTTTTCATCGGCCTGAAAATCGGCCATTTTGAACGCTGGACGGGGGAGCAGTATTTCGGTGAAATTGTGGAAATGGATGGAAACAGCTTTGTCCTGGACGGACGCGGCAATAAAGAAAAGAGGACGGTCCTGATAGGAAATAAAACGGAGGTGAAAAAAGGGATGAAAGATTCGCGAAAAGATCTAGGAGTGGGGGACCAAGTCATGGTTCTTGGGCCGTTGGACAAAAGCGGGCAGGTGGAAGCCAGTTTCATCCGCATTTTCGATCCGAACGATCCGCTGGACAAGTTGCCAAAAAATTTGCCGTATTTTTAGACAAGCAAAACTCCCATGACACGTGAAAAAATACTGAAATACGCTCCCAGGATCATTTTCATTTCGCTTTTTTTCGGTTTGTCTTTTTATCTCTATTTCTTTTCCTCTACGGAAAAGATGGTGTCTTCCATCGGCGTTGAAAATGCCTATCTTCTCATGTTTGTCCTTGCGTTCATCGGCGGGATGAGCACTTTCACGGCCATTCCGTATCATCTGGTGCTCATAACGCTTGCCACCGGCGGGCTCAACTCATTTCTTCTGGGAGCTTCGACGGCGGTCGGCGTCATGTGCGGGGACACGACTTCGTATTTTCTCGGATACCAAGGGAGCGCCATCATTCCGCAATCGTTCCAGCGGATCCTCAACGCGATCCGCCGTTTTGGGCTGAAATATCCGCGGATTTTGCCGATTTTCTTTTTTCTCTACGGCGCCCTGTCTCCTTTTTCCAACGACTTCATTGTTGTTTCCATGGGGCTTTCGCGCTATCCCTACTGGAAAGTGATGATCCCTTTGGGGCTTGGAAATCTGGTTTTCAACATCACTTTGGCATATTTTTCCCTCCAAGCCTACGGCCTTCTCAAGGGAATATTTTTCTAATCCGCTTGTTTTTGCATTCCGGACAGGTTTGAAAAAGCTCGAAAAAGTGAAAACAAATTCCGGCCTATGCGTTCTACTTTTTGGATGGATTTTATGAAAAACCAGCAAAACGGTGCCAGCGATGCGGAGCTTGTGAGCCTTTCCAAAATAGATCCGGAGAATTTCGGCTTTATCATGGAGCGGTACCAAATACCGCTGTTTCACTATATCCGCCGCATAACCCAGTATCCGAAAGAAGACGTGGAGGATATTTTGCAGGAAGTTTTTATCAAGATTTTCCGAAAACTGAATGAATACGACGAACAGCTCAAATTTTCTTCGTGGGCATACCGGATTGCCCACAACCACGTCATCGACACTTTTCGCAAATCAAATGCCCGGCCGAAAACAGACGGATTCGACGAGAGCGAGATGGCGAAGCTTCTGAAAAGCCGGATGGATGAAGAGGAAAAAATGGAGATGAAAGATTGCGCGGAAAAAGTGAAGGAGTGCATCGGGGATATGCCCTTGAAGTATCGGGAGGTGTTGGTATTGAGATTTGTCGAGGAAAAAAGCTATGAAGAAATGATGGATATTCTCAAGAAACCGAAAGGATCTGTGGCGACGCTTGTCTCGCGCGGCCGGGAAATTCTTTCGAAAAACATGAAAAGAAAGGGAATTGGTTGTTTTTGAACATTATGGATAATTTTATCAAAAAAACTTTGGAAAAAATAAAGGAGCAGGATATACGGCCGGATTCGCGATGGAAATATCTTGCCAAAAAATATTCGGCGTGGCTAGTGTTGGCTTTCACGGTTCTTTTTTGCGCCGTTTCGGCTTCGGCGGTTGCGTATCTTTCTTCCCAGCTCGATTGGGATATTCCCTTTTTGGCGCATGGGAGCGGCCCTTTTTCTTTTTTCAAAATGATGCCTTATTTTTGGATCGTCCTTGCGGTTCTGCTTGCGGCACTTGCTTTTTTTGAAATCCGCCGGACGGAAAGAGGATACAAATTCAGCCGGATGAAAATTTTTTCCGTCCTTTTTGCCGGTTTTTTGGTTTTTGGATTTTTTTCCACGCAGATGGGTTGGGGAAGGAAAGCCGATCAGGACGCGAAAAGAAATCTCCCTTTTTATGGAAGCCTGGTGACAACCAAAGAAACGCAGTGGTCGCAACCGGACAAGGGGCTATTGGGGGGCACCATAGAAAGCGTTGACGGAAATGGATTCAGCCTCGAAGATTTTTCCGGAAAGAATTGGAGCGTAGTCGTGGACGAAAGCGCGGATATCCGGACAGCAGCAAGTCTTTCCGAAGGCGAAAAAGTGAAAGTGATCGGCAGTGAAGAAGCAGAGGATGTTTTTCAGGCCAAAGAAGTCCGGCCTTGGGAGGGGAAGGGCTTGAGAAGGGGCCAAAATGGGAACGGCGGCGGCCAAAGCGGACGGAACGGCGGCGGAAAATTTTGAAAACATATCATTTTCCGCGCGTTTTATATTACAGAGCCGGCCAGCAAACCCAAATAACCACTAATAATCAAAAAATCATGCCAAAAAAATATCTTGCCGCCGCAGTCGCGGGAATCGCTATTGCGGGGGCGCTCGCAGTTTCCCAGACTGCATCAGCCTATCGCGGGGATCCTTCGGAAAAGGGGCCGAATTATGACCCGCAAAGGCACGAGGAAATGCAAAAAGCTTTTGACGATAATGACTATGACAAATGGAAAGAGCTTATGCAAAACCGGGGTCGGGTGACGGAGGTTGTGAATGAAGGAAATTTCTCCCGCTTTTCCGAAATGCACAAACTGATGCTTGAAGGAAAAACAGACGAGGCCAACGCGATCCGTTCCGAACTCGGCTTGGGACAGAGAAACGGGAACCGGAACGAGAATGGGACGCATCGGGGGCAGAATAGAGGCGGAAATTTCGTCGACGAGAATAATGACGGAATTTGCGACCGGAACCAATAGGCCAAATTTGAAAAATAGGAATATTTCTGCAAAAATCCGCTTTAAAAGGGCGGGTTTTTGTTTTGAAAGAAATATGAAAATTGACAAGTAATATATAATGGGTATATATTCATAATATACGAAAATAAGCTAGAAAAGAGGTGATAAATATGCCGATGAAAGACAAAACGGGGCCGCAAGGCATGGGGCCGGGAACCGGAAGAAGAATGGGGCCGTGCGGCGGCGGTGCGCAAGGGGGCGGATTGGGGCGCGGAAGAGGCTATGGCCGGGCGATGTGCGGCTGGTTCTGGCGGAAATACCAATCCATGCCGAAAGAAGAAAGAAAGGAAATTCTGAAGGCGGAAATCGAAGATCTTAAAAAGGAAATGGATATGGTCCAGGGGGAGCTTGATGAGCTGGATAAATAATTCCAAAAATCCAAAAGCAATTTCCTTCTTCAAACTTAAGACGAAAAGAAGGATTGTTTTTGGTATAATGCAAGCAAATGACTTTGTTGAATAATCAAATATTTTTATGGTAAGGCCAAGATTATGCCGCCGGATCAGGTTCCATTCCCGGGTGAGTTATTTCAAGCCGCAGGGGATACCTTTGCGCCATTTGGAAGAAATAAACGTCACCAAAGAGGAAATGGAAGCGCTGAAGCTCAAGGATTTCGACGGTCTGGACCAGACCGAAGCGGCAAGAAAAATGAATACTTCCCAAAGCACTTTTCAGCGCATCCTTTTTGGGTCAAGGGCTAAAATTGCCAAAGCTCTGGTTGAGGGGAAAGTTTTGAGAATAGAAAAGTAAAAAAAGCTAAAAAATGAAAGAAAAAATAGCAATATTCTCAATACTGGCCAACATAGTTCTTGCGGCGGGGAAAATCACGGTCGGATTTTTTTCCGGTTCGGCCGCGGTTTTGGCGGAAGGGATCCATTCTTTCATGGACGTTTTTTCCTCGGCGATCAGCTATGTTGGAATAAGATACTCGAAAAAACCGGGCGACGACGAGCATCCTTATGGCCATTATAAATTCGAGGTGCTTTCCGGAGCGGTTATCACAATCATTCTTTTTGCGACCGGAGCGGGAATTGTCTGGGACGCTTGGCAAAGTTTTTTGGATCCCGGGAAAATCGAAATCGGATATTTGGCTTTTCTGGCGATGATGGCTTCCGCTATCGTGAACGAGGCAATGGCCAGGGTGAAGATATACTACGGGAAAAAAGAGAACTCGATCAGCCTGCTCTCCGACGGGATCCATTCGCGGGTGGACGTTTATTCCTCGCTGGCTGTTTTTGCCGGCTTGTTTCTCACGAGATTTTGGGCTTATACCGATTCGGTTTTGGCCGGGATGGTCGGGCTATATATCATAAAAGAGTCTCTCTCGCTCGGGAAAGAAGCGGTTGATTCCTTGCTGGATATTTCCGCCGGTTTGGAAGTGGAGGAGGAGATAAGATCAATTGCCTCAAAACAGAAGGTAGAAATCGAACACCTCAAGACGCAAAAGAAATGGTCGGCTATCACGGCCAATATCAAGATAAAATTACCCAGCAGTTTGAAGGTGAGCGAAGCGGAAAAAATTTCTGACGGCTTGAGAAAAAAACTTATGGAGAAAATAGAGAATTTGCAATATGTCGCCATCCAAATCGCGAGCCACAAAATCGAATCCAATTTTTTCCAGCCTGAATTCGGCCGGGGATTCGGCTGGCAGAGAAGGGGCAAGTCCAAAACAAAAGAAGAAAACACATCCGGCGAAGGGCCGGGCGGATATTGCGTCTGCGAAAAATGCGGCCACAAAACTTCGCACGAAAAAGGAGTCCCTTGCTCCAGCCTCGATTGCCCCGCTTGCGGCGGAAAAATGAAAAGAGGGAAATAAAAATATAATTTTCTCATTGCGGCACTGGAATATTGTCCCGATCACGGAAAATATTTGAAGTAGTTGCCAGCATCGCTTGTTTCGCGGATAGTTTTTCTTGTGCTATAATACAAAAAAGTCTTTTATATGGAGAATTTCGATTCGTTTAAGAAAAAGGTTTGCATCGTCGACGACGAAGCCAATATTCGGGAAATATACGAAACGGCGCTCAAGAAAAACGGCTACGAAGTTGTCACGGCATCCAACGGGGCGGAAGGGTTGAAAACGATCATTGGCCAAAAGCCGGATCTGATTTTGGCGGATATCATGATGCCGGAAATGAACGGAGTGGAAATGATCCGGGAAATCAGGAAGCACAAAGAGCTTTTGCCGATTCCGATCGTGGTTATGACCAATGTGGATGATCGGGAAACAATCAAAATAGCCGGAGAACTGGAAACGTCTTTTTATTTGGTGAAAGCCCTCTTTACTTCGGAAAAAATGGCGGATATTGTGGACGAGGCGCTCCAAAAGGGACGTGTTTTTCGATAAATCCAAATCAAATTATGCTTTTTATCAAAGCTATTTTTATCGGTTGCGCGACAGGTTTCGTTTCTGCTTTTTTCGGGATCGGGGGGAGCAGCATCGACACGCCGCTTCTTCGCACGATTCTTCATTTGCCGCCATATCTCGCGCTCGGGACGCCTTTGCCGACGGCTTTTGCGACAGTGGCGATCGCCCTTTTGGTTTATCGCCGGGAGCATCTGATCAACTATCGGGTTTTCGGCTGGAGCGTCCTTGGAGGCGTGCCGGCGATCATCTTCGGATCTTATGTCTCCCAATTTTTTGGAGGCCGATTTCTCATGTTGCTCACGGCTATTGTCCTTTTTTTCGTTGGAATTGATTTCATTTTTCGGATATTTTGGAAAAAAAAGAAAAATGGCAGTGAGAAAAAAAGAGAAAATTCCTCGGCCGGGAAAATATTGCTGGTTTCCTTTTTCACTGGGATAATATCCGGAATTTTGGCCATTGGTGGAGGATTATTCCTTATCCCGGGCTATAACCTTATCCTCAAGATGAAAATAAAAGAGGCGATTGCCACTTCGCTTCTGGTCGTCGGCACGCTAATCATACCGGCAACTCTTGTCCATTTTGAGCTCGGGCATATTGATTTTCGGGTGAGTGCCGCGCTTGTCTGTGGGGTAATACCGCTTGCATATGTCGGCGCGAAAGCGGATCTTCGTGCCAAATCGTCCACCATAAAATTCCTTTTTGGCGCCCTGCTGATCATTTTCTCGATCATTTTTTTCTTTTCACAGGTTTAGCGCATGGACAAAGATCTGCTCCAAAAACTGAAAGATTGGCGCGCGCGGAGGGCTCGGCAGGAAAATGTCGAGCTTTTTAGGGTGATTTCCAACCAAGCGGTGGAAGAAATTGCCTCTCGGAAGCCGCAAAGCGAAAAAGAGTTGCTGGAGATCAAGGGAATCAAAGAAAAAAAATTTGCCAGATACGGCGGAGATATTTTAGGAATTATTAGGGGAGATAGTTTTGACGAAGGCTCAACCTTCGTCAAAACGAATGTTGATCCTTCGAGAGTATACGAGGTAGGGGAGTATTTGGATGTGATAAACAATATAATAACCGGGATCGGAGCCAGGATAAAAGGAGAAATCAGCAGTTTGAAATATTGGCCCAGCGGCGCTTCATTTGATTTGAAGGACAAAAAAGATGAAAGTTTGCTGAAATGTTTTATCTGGAAAAATGATTATGAAATAGGCGGGGTTGAAATCAAGGATGGCATGGAGATAATGGTTTGGGGTTATCCGGAAATAAGAAAGCAGTGGGGGCAGCTAAATTTCCAAACAAAATTGATTGAGCTTGTCGGCGAAGGCGCGCTAAAAAAAGCTTTTGAAGACCTGAAAAGAAAATTGGAAAAAGAGGGGCTGTTTGCCATTGAGAGAAAAAAACACATACCGCAATTTGTGAAAAAGGTCGGCCTTATCACGTCGAGCAGGGGCGAGGCGATTATTGATTATAGGAGCAATCTCGGAAAATACGGAATTGAAACGAAATTTTATGACGTAAGGGTCGAAGGCAAGCAATCGGTGTTCGAGCTCATCGCTTCTGTCAGATGGTTCAACGAGAATATGCCCGATCTGGATGTGCTTGCGATTGTGAAAGGCGGGGGAAGCTTGGAGAGCTTTCAAGCTTTCAACACAGAAGCGTTTGCCAGGGAAGTTGCCGGCTCGAAAATACCCACGATTTGCGGAGTGGGACATGAAAGGGATGTGACTCTTGTTTCTCTGGCCGCTGATAAAATGGTATCAACGCCTACGGCTGTCGCAAAGGAGTTAAGCAAGCCTTGGGACGAAGCGGGATACCAAATCGACAGGGCGGAGAAAAATATTTTCGGCATTTTTGAGGGAATTTTGGCAAACAAACGGGCGGAGGTTCGGAATTCGGAAGAATTTTTGCTTGGCCAGCTTTCGAGAATACTCGGGCGTTTTCGGCGGGTGAAAGAAAATATCGAAAGGAACCTTGTAAAAATACGGATGAAGATTGATTATGACAAGAGCTATATCAAAAAATCGGCAAAAAACTTGGTTTTTGGTTATGTTCGAATATTGGAAAGATATAAAATTCGGCTCAAAACTTTGGCGGAAAAACTGGTTCTCCATGATCCGGAGAGGCAATTGAAATTGGGCTATAGCCTGGTAAAATTGAATAATAAAATCATCCGGTCTGTTCGAGAAGTAAAAATTGGTGACGAGGTGGATATCAAGGTGAGTGATGGGGAATTAAAGACGGAGATTAAAAAGATAATATAATACAAATTATATGCAAAAAGAAACCAACCTGACCCAATCTCTCAAAAAACTTGAGGAGATTGTCGAATGGTTTGAAAGCCAGGGGGAAGTCGATGTCGAAAAGGGGCTTGAAAAAGTGAAGGAGGGGGCGGCGCTCATCAAAGCCTCAAAAGCGCGCCTCCAAAAAGTGGAGAACGAATTTGAGGAAGTGAAAAAAGAGTTGGAAGAGGAAATGGGGGAATAGGAAAAATAAAAGAGGCAGGATTATTAATTTCCCACCTTTGTATTCTTGCCTGTTTCTGTTGATGGTCGGTTTAGGCCTTTGGTCTTAAGCGCCTTGCTCGGGATAATCCGAGTTGTCGCATGTTTTCCCTAAAGCCACTAGCTTCTTCAGGAGAAAGGCCTTTGGGGTAACCGTCATACTCTCCTTCAAAAGACCCTGGAAATCTTTTCCTGGTTTCCTCAACTGCCTCGGCCAGTTCTTCTGGTGTATGTTTTTTTTGTTCCGCCATGTATCTATCTCCTCTTGTTTTTTCTGCGCCAATCATCATCGGAAAAAATATCTTCATTCCTTACTAGCCTTGGCTGTTGAAAAACTTCATCCAGTGTGCCCAATGGTAAGCCAAAATTTCCCTCAGCTCTTCTTCTTAGGCCTTTGCCGCCAGCGAGAGCACAGGCGATGTTCCAAGGAGTAACGGCTAACTTTTTATTCTCTGTCATAAGAACTATCCTCCTTGGATATATGTTATTATAAATCATGCAAAAAAGGCAAATTATTCTAAAAAATAAAAAAATCGACTACAAACTGTGCGAGAGTGATCGGGCGCGGTGTTTGCGTATCACTATATATCCAAGCGGGGAGCTCGCGGCGACGCTTCCAAGAAATATGTCGCTCAAAAATCTGGAAAAATTTCTTCAGCAAAAATCCGATTGGATTTTGCGCAAAATGAATCTCGCGAAGAAGAGAAAACCGCTTTTTGCTTTGCCGAGAGCCAGCCGAAAAGATTATCTGGCGAAAAAAAACGAAGCGCGAAAGCTCGTTTCGGCCAAGGTCGAATATTTCAGCAGGATATATGGGGTACATCCAGCCAAAATTTCCATCCGCAACCAAAAAAGCCGCTGGGGATCGTGCAGCCGGAAGGGGAACCTCAATTTCAACTATCGCCTTGTGTATCTTCCCGAGAAATATCAGGATTATATTGTGGTCCACGAGCTGTGCCATTTGAAAGAGTTCAACCACTCGAAGAAATTCTGGGATTGGGTGGCGCTGGCTATCCCAGATTATAAAAAAATCCGGAGTGAGATCCGGAATTTATAAAATCTCCCCCTTTAATAAAGGTCCCGCTTTGCCAAAGCTATAGCGAGGCGAGGGATTAAGGGGGATTTAAAATATACGAAGTTAAAAAATCTCCCTCCAGCTCCCTCTTTACGAAAGAGGGAGAGCTAACATCATCGCTTTTTTTCTGCTAAAATAAACTCATGGAATTCAATACATTTGTGCACAAAAAGCACTGGTATAATTCTTTTTGGGCGGATTTGGCCTATGTCTTGCTTGGCGCGCTGGCGCTTATGCTCATCTTTGGAGTGCAATATGCGACGGGGGAATTCGGTTTTTCGGCGGATCTTGAAAAAAATATTGTGGAATCGAAAGATACGGTCATCGTCAACTTCAGCCAGCCAGTTTCCAAAAACGCGGTGGAAAAAAATTTCGAGATAACGCCGGTAGCTCCGGTTGATCTTTCCTGGTCGGATAATTTTCGAAAATTGGAGATAAAACCGCAGGATTCGTTTTCTGCGGGAGAAAATTACACTTTGAAAATAAGTCCCCAGGACGTTTTTTCCTTCAGCAGGCTCATTGGGAAAAATATCAATCCGGTGGTTTTGTCCTTCCGGGTTGCCAGTCCGCCGCAAGTGGTTTCCATCTTGCCTGTGAGCGGGGAATCGGGCGTGAAAATCGATTCGGCGATCAAAATATCTTTTGACAAATCAACGTTCGGCTATGACGTGAATTTCATCATTGACCCGTCAAGCAAGTTTGATTTGAGCTATGACAGCGAACGGAAAAATTTCACCCTCCTTCCCAAGGGAAAATTCGACTACGAACGGGATTACTCCGTGAGCGTGCGTCTTGCTCCGAGTGATGAAAATGCAGAAGTCGGACAGATGCCGGAAATTTTCCGGGCCAACTTCAAGACCGAAGCGTCGCCTCCTCCGCCGGAAACCGTTGAAGAAGTGGTCCTTCCGGAAGATAAAATTGCCGGAATTGTGGCCGATTCACAAGTTGCGACAACCGAAGCGGCAATCGCGGAGGGGAGATATATCGATATAAACCTTGCAAAGCAGCAACTTTCGATTTTTGAGAATGGGGAAAGATTGGGGACTTATCTTGTTTCCACTGGAAAACGGGGAATGGCGACCCCGACTGGCACATTTCACGTGATGGCGAAGCGCGGGCGGGCTTGGTCGAAAAAATATAATCTCTACATGCCGTATTTCATGCAATTCACGGGACAGGGACACGGCATCCACGAGCTTCCGGAGTGGAAGAACGGATACAAAGAAGGGGCAAATCACCTGGGGACGCCGGTTTCCCATGGCTGCGTGCGTCTCGGCGTCGGTCCGGCGGCAAAAGTTTATGATTTTTCAGAGGTGGGAACGCCGATCGTGATACACTACTAGCGCTGAAAATTTTGCGGCTTGCTATTTGTCTGGAGTCTGATAAAATATATTTAGAAAAAATAAAAATAAAAAAAGAACAGGAGGTGACAATATGGGAATAAAATCAACATCGGACATTTTTTTCATCATTTCAGTTTCAGCCGCGATGATGTCCCTTTTGAGCTGGGCGTTGAAGCCGGATACTTTGTGGCTTGCCGCGACACAGTGGCTTTTGATCGCAATTCTTTCCGGCATTTGGGGAGTTTATCTGCGGATCCGCGATATGCACGAGGGCAAGGCAGTGGCAAAAAACGGAAATGGGAACAAGAGTGGAAAAACTTCAAAGAAAAAATAAGCGGGAAATAATTGTTGTCTGTCATAACATCCGAAGCGCTTTTAATATAGGATCAATATTTCGAACGGCTGATGGGGCGGGAGTGGCCGGAGTATATCTCACGGGATATTCGCCAGCCCCGCCCCATCCGGGAATTTCAAAAACCGCTCTTGGGGCAGAGGGGAGTGTTTTTTGGAAGAAATTCTCAAAAATTGATGATTCTTTCAGATTTTTGAAAAAAAATAACTACGAAATAGCCGCTCTTGAGCAGGATGAAAAGAGCATTTCGTTGGATAAGTTCAAGCCAAAGCGGAAAATCGCACTGATTTTGGGAAATGAGGTGAGGGGCTTGAGCCCGGCGATCCTTCGGAAGTGCGATAAGATTATTGAAATTCCCATGCAGGGAAAGAAAGAATCGCTAAATGTTTCAGTGGCGTTTGGAATCGCGGCGTATAGCTTGGCAATGAACAGCGATCAGTGAATAATGATCAATATTTTTTTATGAAGAAACTGGCTGTATTCGACATTGATGGAACAGTATTTCGCAAAAATCTCCACTTTGAGTTGGTGGATGAGCTTTCTTGGCTTGGGATTTTTTCGAAAAACGCGCGCCAAACGCTGGTGCAAACTTACGCGCGCTGGCTGGAGCACCGGGGGACTTATGAAGAATACCGGCGGAAAATTGTGAGCATATATCAGCGCGAGCTCAAAGGCTGCCAACAAAAAGAAATTATGGAGGCAAGCCGCAAAGTGGCTGATTTTAACAAGGACCGGACTTATATTTTCGCGCGGGATCTCATCAAAAAATTGCGGAAGAAGAACTATGAAATCATTGCCATTTCCGGATCCCCGATTGAGGTGATCAAAGAATATAACAAGCATCTCAAGTTTGACGAAGTCTTCGGTTCGGTTTATGAAACTGACGGGCGGGGATTATACACCGGCCGGACGATTTTTGAGCCGGTGAAACACAAGGGGCATCTGGTCGGACAGTATGTTTCAGAAAAAGGACTTTCACTCAAGGAGTCATATGGCATCGGGGACACGGAATCGGATGCCAGTTTTCTTAAGATGATGACGCATCCGATCGCTTTTAATCCGAATCTCAATCTTGAACGGGTGGCTCGGCGGCGCAAGTGGCGGATAGTTGTCGAGAAGAAAGATGTCATATATGATATCACCAATTTCAAGCTGATTTCAGTAAAATAATTTCAAAATTTATGGAAGCTTTTTTTGAGTGGTGGATAAAAAAGTTTATTTGGGTGTTTTTGCCTTTTTACGCGATATACAAGCTCGGCGGGGAACTCTTGCGGGAAATTTTTTCAAGCGAGAAAAAATAATGCAGAATTTCTCTCAAAAAGTGATTAATGTTGTTGCCAAGATTCCTGCCGGGAAAACGATGACATACAAAGAAGTGGCGAGGCGGGCTGGGAACGGAAAAGCGGCCCGCGCGGTGGGGAATATTCTCAAGAAATATTATTTCGAGTGTCTCAAAAATAAAAAACCGACGATCCAATGCCATCGGGTGATCCGCTCGGATGGAAAAACTGGAGGATACGCAGGGGGAATGAAAGAAAAAAGAAGGTTATTGAAAAAAGAAAAAGCGATATAAAAAAATAGAGGCCGCATACACGCGGCCTTTTTTGGATTAATGTTGTTTTTTGCCGAATGTAAGTATTCCGGCAATCACAATTATCATAAGCAACAAGAAGATCCACATTCAGGTAGCCTTCTTAAGCTAATTCTCAGCTGCCCAGACAGTTGATTTTTCATAGGCCTCTTTCAGGGTTGTGGCAGATATTCCGGTATTGGTTAAAGTTTTTTGCAAATCCGTGAGGTTAGTAGTCTCTTCATAATGCCTTTGCTCCCGAAAAGATATACGCCCATTAGTTTCATAATGCCATACTGGCTTAACAATCATACCGCTTTTAGTTGTAAGGGCATTGAGTATGCGGGCTTGCTCTGGAATTAGCCTTGCATTAATAAGGAGTCTTTTAAGAGGTAGATACTCTGGATTGTCTTTGCTTATTGTGTGATTAACAGTAATGCCAGAAATTTTTTGGGGATGTCGTTTTTCAAGAAATCGAATTTCAATTAACTCTAAGTTCCCACTTACTCCTTCATTTCTGGCCCGAATAATTTGTGGAAGTTGCTGCATATTTCGCGTGTCTGCGCATCCACAAATTTTTACCCAATTAGATCCAAGATAAAGAGCTTCTCTGCCGAACAAACTGATAATTTGTCCGGCTTCCAAACCAATAAAATCAGCCATGGTCTGAATAGTGATGGGCATTAAAGAACTCCTCCTTCTTCTTCAATATATCAAAATCTATTTCACCTTCTCCACGAACATCCGAAACTGTTCCGGGTATTGGGCGGCCATTTCGGAGAGGGTTTTGCGGTCGATCTCAACTTTCTTGTCGGCCATTTTTTTGATGAAAGCCGAATATTTTTCCCCATGCGTCCGGAGAGCCGCATTCAAGCGCACAATCCAAAGCCGGCGGAAAGTCCTTTTTTTCACCCGGCGGTCGCGATAGGCATATTTTCCCGCCTTCAGTAGCGCTTCTTTTGCGGCGCGGTAGGTTGATTTCCGGCGCCACATGAATCCTTTGGCGGCCTTCAAGACTTTTTTTCGACGTTTTGATGCTGTGACTCCTCGTTTTACTCGTGACATTATTTTTCAGTAAATTAATAAAGTTATTTGGCGTATGGCAGGTTTTTTTTCACATTCTCCGCGTCGGCTTTGAACAAAACAAAATCACTTCGTTTTGCGCGAGTGGCTTTTCCGTCTTCGCGGGCATTGAAGTGTCCTTGTCCGGTAGTGCGGCCGATCACTTTCTTTCCCTTTGAAACTTTGAACCGCTTGGAAACGGCTTTTCTGGTTTTTAGCTTAGGCATGGTTATTTTATTATGCTGGTGTAATTATCACATTGAACCCTCCCGGGAATCTTTTGACTTCCTGTTCAATCTTGTTCGCAACAGCAATCGAATCAACGAATTTTTGGAGAGTCTCCCGAGCGAGAGGCTGATGAGCTTTTTCCCGGCCTTTGAGCCGGATTTCAATCTTCACCTTGTTTCCGGCGGCCAGGAATTTCTCGGCTTGTTTCCGGCGGACTTCCACGTCATGATCATCGGTTTTGAGCCCGATGCGAAGCCCCTTCACTTCTGTTTTTTTCTGGTTGGATTTTTGCTGTTGGGCTTCTTTCGCTTTCTGGTACTGATATTTTCCGTAGTCCATGATTTTCACCACGGGCGGACGGGTGTTCGGCACAATTTCAACCAAATCCAACTCCCGCTCCTTGGCCATTTTGAGAGCCTGGTCGGTGGGGATGACTCCCACTTGTTGGCCGTTTTCATCAATGAGGCGGACGGGGGAAAGGCGGATATATTCATTTACTCGGACGCGCGGCCCGGTGAATTGCGGACGGCGCTGATAAAATCTGCGTCTTATATGTTTTATTTTAACTAATTAGATTTTGGTGGAGATGGGGAGAATCGAACTCCCGTCCAATTTCATAGCTCAAAAAATATACTACAAGCTTAGTTTATTTGTTTCAATAAAGTCTCGAGGGCTGGAAAATAAACAAAACACCCAAGAGACTTTCTTTGCTCAATGGTCGGAAACAGCCGCAGAGAATGCTGTTTCTCAAGCCTGATAAATGACACCGGGAAATCGCCTATTAGGCATCAGCGGCCCGATGGCTATCGCATTTTTAGGCAATAGCAGTAGCGAAAGCCGGCTGAAAAGCCGCTTTCACTTTTGAGAATAAGTTTGCACTTATAGTCTTGGCATAAAGTTTCACGAGATTCATGCCTTGCTCGGCTTGCATATTTTGAGAGTACGAATTGTCGAAACCAGACATCCCCGGTTTTAAATTCGATTCTCGAATTCAAAACCGGAATTTCAAATTTATAATTTTCAATTTTAAATGAATTTTAAATTATTGAATGTTGAAATTTCCAAACATTTAAAATTTAGTTATTTAAAATTGATTTTAAATTTCAAATTGAAAACTTAAAATTGAGCTCGAAGTTTTCTTTTTAAGGCTCTGTTGATTTTCAAATTAGCTTCTCTTTTTTGTATTACTTGCCGCTTGTCAATCTTCTTTTTTCCTTTTCCTATGCCGAATTCCAGCTTCAAAAGCCTTTTCTTAGTATATACCCGGATTGGCACAAGTGTCAACCCTTCGACGCGGGATTTTCCTATTAAATGGGCAATTTCGCGCTTTCGGAGGAGGATTTTCCGGGGGCGGGTCGGGTCATAGTTCGAAATGGCGCCTGCGTGCTTATATAAAGGAATATTGGCGTTTGTAAGGTATAATTCCTCTCCTCTTATTGTCACAAATGCCCCCTTGAGGCTTATATGGCCTGTTTTCACTGATTTCACTTCAAACCCGCGCAAAACCAGCCCGGCTTCGTAGGTGTCCAGAATTTCATAATCAAATTTCGCTCGTTTGTTGTAGGCATGTTCTTCGTGCATATTGTGTCCTCCCGCTCCCTTTCTAAGGAGAGGGTCGGGGTGAAGTATATATTTCTATTTAATCCCAAAATCGCCTTTTTAGCAATTTTTGTTGACAAAAAGAGAATTTTTCTTGTAAGCTTTGGAAAAAAGAGAGGGAGGAAATATCTATGGCTTCAAAAGAAGGAATGGCGTTCTTAGCGGTATTATTCTTGGTTCTTTTTGTCATAGTTGCTTTTTCTGCTTTGGGGATCGCTGTCACAGTCAAGGCATTTTTATTTGCCTGGAATAACATGGCGATTACGCTGGGAGTAATAATTCTGGCATGTCTTGGAATTTGGCACTTTTCAAAAAAATATTGAAGGAGGTTTTGCTATGTCGCCAGCAGAATTCACACAACTGCTTTTTGAAATTTTAGTATTTGGGTTTCTTCTTGCAGTTATTCAATGTGTTGCATCAGGAGATATTACTGATACTTAACAATTAACTTTATCTCGATTTTGTGAGATAATGAGGATATATGAAACAAAAACACAAATCCTCATTGTCTCGCAAAGACAAGGAGAAGCGCCGGCTCAAAGCGGCGAAAA
>JAQVJV010000002.1 GCA_028695025.1 Candidatus Moraniibacteriota bacterium | reverse complement strand
GTATCGCCGATTGAGTAAAGATTATGAGTATCATCCGGAAACTGAAGAAAACATGATTTATATCGCTATGACCCATCTGATGCTTAAAAGATTAGCGAGAAATTAACTTTTTTAACAGGCTCTAATACTTATCCGGGATCCAGTCGGGATTGGCCAGACGGCACAAAACATCCCGAAAATTCAACTCCTCCCCATTCGAACATGGGACATTAGCCCCCGTTCCTTCGGGACAAAGTTCCCGATATAACTCTGCCCGCAGGCTGCTCCCCCTCCTTTCCCAGTCAGGAAGAGATGTGGGCGAAGAGTACACGGCAAGCCAAACTTCTCCGCCTTCCGTCACGATGACGGTTTTGCCGTTGTTGCTATCGTGGCGGCCAAGATGGCTCACTCGGGGCTCAATAATATAGCCACCATCCGTCTTCAAGCCATCAACCCGAAGGAAGCCAGCCGCAACCAACCTCGCCCTTTGTTCGGGCGTCGTAGCTTTAACCATACTTCTTCTCCTTTTCTTTTCTTTCTCAACCAAACCAAAGCAAAAACCAAAATTGGCTTCAATTTTGATTTGGTCGAGATTCCTTTCAAAGAACATATTATCCTAGCACACAAAAAGCATCGTGTCAAGGCTCGCGCCAAAAATTTTGGAAGGGGGCCGATAGCTTGACTGTTCCGTGAAACATCCGATATATTTTGCTTTATATAAAATAAAATATCATAATGACTGCACATATACGGCCAAAAAAATTTTCCACAAAAAAGGGACGCGTATATGCGTCCCTTCCAATATCCCTATAATCCGCAACCTTTATTCTTCCGTAGTTTTTCCATCAAACTCGTCCGAAGTGTCCGCCATCGCGTCCTCTTTCGTCCCATGGATCACGCCGTCGCGATGCTCGGGAGGAGAATAGATCGTGTATAGCTTCATCGTTTCCGTCTCCGAAGTATTGACCACATTATGCTTTGTCCCCGCCGGGATGACCACTGCTGTGCCATCCTCTAGCATGCTTTCTGCCCCATCCAGAATTGCTTTTCCGGTTCCTTTTTCCACCCGGATGAACTGGTCAAGCGTATGCACTTCTTCTCCGATTTCCTCCATCGGTTTCAAGGCCATCACCACCAACTGACTATTCTTGGCTGTATGGAGAACTTTTCGAAAATTTTCGTTCTCCAAAGTGTCTTTCTCGATGTTTGAGACAAATCCTTTCATAGGTTTTTATATTATGTATTATTGTGCTTAGTACTACGTATCGAAAACTAAATTATTTTTCGCACTGCCAAATTCATTATACATGATACATGATATATCACTTTTTGAAAAATATCAGTTTATTCCGGCTGGGCGCCGCCTTGCCCCTGTCTGCCGGAGCCCGGCATGTTGCCCCCTTGCGGACCGCCGCCATTCTCCGGCATATTGTCGGGACGGCAAACCAGCTGATCTTCTCCCTGCGAAGATTTTTGGCAAGTTCCTGTCATTGTGTTTTCACTGTCTTCTTCGCCATCCTTTCCCGGCATCGCGATTTCGCAACTGTCCCCTTCGCTTTTCCCGTCGCAAGCCGAACTCATTTCAGCGGGCGGATTTCCTTTTTTTCCGTTCTGCTGTTCCTGATTCCGCTCTTGATTCTGGCTTTGGTTTTGATCGCCGTAGTTATACTTTTCGCACCCGGCAAGAACCAGCGCCGCGATCCCAAAAACCGCAATTGCCATAATTTTTTTCTTCATTGTTTTGTTTTCCTTAAAAATTATTTTTAGAAAATTCAATTTATTCGTATCGTAACGCTTCAATGGGGTTCATGGATGCCGCTTTTCTCGCTGGATAAAACCCAAAAACAATTCCGATGGCCGCCGAAACTCCGAAAGCGAGAAAAATGGACGTGGTAGAAATCTCCGGCGTGATGCTCAAAAAACTGGAGAGGACAATTGAGGCTATCCAGCCCGCAATAATTCCCACAAATCCCCCCACAAAAGTGAGCATGGTTGCTTCCGCCAAAAACTGCAGATTGATATATATCTTGCGGATGCCGACGGCTTTGCGAAGGCCGATTTCTCTGGTCCGCTCCGTGACGGTGGTGAGCATCATGTTCATTATTCCGATTCCGCCCACTACGAGGGAAATGCCGGCAATGGCGGAAAGAAGCACAGTGAACGTGCTTGTCACGCTTGTAGCGGTGGAAACGATGTCGTTTTGGTTCATTATGCGAAAATCGGCATTTGAAGAATCGGAAATTTTGTGGCGGGCAAGAAGAAGATTCGTCACTTCCTCCTGGACCGAGGTCATCAACGATTGGTCCGTCGCCGTGATATTTATGTTGTTGATATAATTATTGCCGGCTAAAAAATGCTGGGCGGTGGTGAGCGGAACATAGATCATATCATCCTGGCTACTAAGTCCGGATCCGCCTTTTTCCGTCGTCACGCCTATCACCTTGAACTCAATTTTGTTGATGCGGACAGTTTGGCCGACCGGATTGGCATTTTCTCCGAACAAATCATCCCGGGTCGTCGGTCCCAAAACGGCCACTTTCGCCGAACTCGAAACCTGCTGTTGGGAGAAAAACGATCCGATATCCATACTTACATTTCTTACTGTCACATAATCCGGAACAGTCCCTATTGTTTCGGTGTTAGTATTGTTTCCTTTGGCCGTGATTTGATAACGTCCCGTGACGGACGGCGCCACCACCCCTACTCCGGAAATTTGTCCGATGGCTTCCGCGTCGGCTTCAGTGAGCGTTTCGGAGCTTCCCGCCCCTTGGCTTATCCCCCCCACCCGTTGGGATCCGGGCATTATCATGATCAGGTTCGAACCGATCGACTCGATGCTCGAGGCAACGGAGTTTTGGGCTCCCTGGCCGATCGCGACCAAAGCGATGACGGAAGCGATCCCGATCACAATGCCTAAAATGGTGAGTCCCGAACGCACTTTGTTTCCAGAAAGAGAGCGAATTGTTTCTCCGAGCAAATCTTGTATCATATATTTCTTGTGTCTTTTTCGATTACACCGTCCCTCACGGAGATGATCCTTTTGGCAAAATTGGCGATCTCCGGCTCGTGCGTGATGAGGACAATCGTGTGCCCGTTCCGGTTGAGCTCCTGAAAAGCATTCATAACTATATGGCTGGTTTTCGTATCAAGGTTTCCCGTCGGTTCGTCGGCGAGGATTATGGCCGGGTCGTTTATGAGCGCCCTCGCGATTGCCACCCGCTGGATCTGTCCTCCAGAAAGCTGGTTGGAAAAATTGTTGTAGAGTTTTTCATCGTCCAGCCCGGAATATTTCAACGACTTTTTCGCCATCTCTTCCCTCTTTTTCATTGGCAACTCGGAAAAAAGAAGAGGCAGCATCACGTTTCTCATCACAGTTGTCCGCGGCAAAAGATTGAAAGCTTGGAAAACAAAACCGATTTTTTCCCGCCGCAAATCGGAAAGCTCGTCTTCGCTCATTTTGGAAATTTCTTTTCCGTCCAGGGAATATTGGCCGCTGGTCGGCGTATCGAGAGCCCCCAGTATATGCATCAATGTTGATTTTCCCGATCCGGAAGGGCCGATGATCGCCACGAATTCCCCTTTTTCAATCTTGAAAGATATTCCGCGGACCGCTTGGGTCGACACATCCCCGTTGACATATGTTTTGCAAATATTTTTACACTCAATCATGGCATGGCTTTTTGAATTAATCGCGTGGCCCGCCACCGCCACTAAGACCTGGAATTCTCAAACTGCTACTGCCACTACTGCTCTTGCTGGAAGAAGAAGCTGAACTAGATGATGAAGAAGATGTGATTGTCTGTGTGACAACATTGTCTCCGGCATTCAAGCCACTTGTTATTTCCGTACTGGTATCATTCGACGCTCCAACCTTAACCGTTTGATGGACAGGCGATCCGTTTTCAAGAACTTGGACATAATAGCTCCCGTCGCCGCTTGTTTTCACCGCGCTTGAGGGGATGATCAACACATCCTGCTTCACATCGGTGATGATGGAAGCCGTCACGCTCATTTCCGGCTTGATCCTCGAATCAAGCGAATCAAATTCGATTGTCACGTTATAGGTAACCACCCCTGAACTTGATGCTCCCAAAGAATCAATCTTTTCAACCTTTCCGGTTGTTTCAAAATCGCTTCCCAGCGCATCAAGGCTCATTGTCACTTTTTGTCCCACAGAAACATTAGCGATATCCACCTCGTTCACCTGAACTTCCGCTTTTATGGTCTCAAGATCGCCGATGATGATCGGCACGGTCCGCGCGCTTCCGGACGACAAATTGCTCAAATCGTCCCCGTTTTCGACATTCACCTCATTCACTGTTCCGGAAATCGGCGAAGTAACGCTTCTTTTGTCGGCCTGGTCAAGGGCATAGTTCAGGCTCAACCGGGCCGCAGTAAGGCTCTGTTCCGCCGCGTCTTCGGCGGTTTTGGCGGAATCAATTTTTTGCTCATCCGCCAGTTTCTGCTCATGGGTCGTTTTGCTTTTTTTGTCACTCTTGAGCGAGGCCTTCGCTGAATTCACCGCCGCCTGCGCGCTCGTGAGAGAGCTTTGCGCCTGGGTATATGAAGCCCGGGCCTGTTGGAGGGTCACTTCCAGCTGGTCGTTTGTGATCGTGAACAAAAGCTGGCCTTTTTTCACCTGATCACCCACCTGGACCGCTATATTCTCCACCGTCCCGGAGATATCCGGATCGATATTCGCGCTCTGGTCGACAACAATGTTCCCGCTCGCCGAAATCGAAGTGGTGAGCGTGCCTTTTTCAGCCGCTTCAGTCACATACTGCGTTTCTCCGCTGCTCGACTGGCTTTTTTTGTAGTAGTAATAGCTTCCCCCGACTATTACAACAAGAATGATAGCAGTGATTATTTTGTGTTTTTTGATCCAAGCCATAGTTAAACAATCATGTCATCCCGGCCTCCGAGCCGGGATCCAGGAAAGAAATTTTTGCTATACCCCTAGATCCCGCATCAAGTGCGGGATGACAAAGAATTAATTCTGTGAATTATTATCCATATTGTTATCAAAAACCCTTATCAAATCCGCATTCACCGTCCCGTCATCTCCCGGCCGACCCATGACCACGATCCGGTCGTCGTTTTTGAGATCGTTTACGGAAATCGTATCCTGCCCGCGCTTGATGAGAGTCTTTTCATTCACCGTCACGCTGTTTTCCTGCCCGTCCGGATCTTTCAAAACGATCTTGTTGTCCGCGACCGAAACAATCGTTCCGGCAATGCCGTGTCCGTTTCTGAATCCGCGTCCTTCAAAGTCGCGCATCATCCCCACCGGCCCTTCCCCTCGCATCATATCAGATTCCGGCCCTCCCGGAAACGGACGGCCGACAAAATTGCGTTCGTAGTTCTCTCCGAAGTTATACGAAAAGCGGGCCTTGTGCAGTCCCACGCCGACACCGCCGGCAAAACTCACCAAAGCAACGAGAACAAAGCCGAGCAAGACAGCAACCAATTTGAATTTTTTTGATTTTAGGAGTTCGTTCATATGATTATAATTTACGAATATACAAATCCGGCGAAAATACGAATTCTATCCGTACTTTCGTTTCATTTTGTAAATTCGCAGAAAAAAATTAATTACTAAACTTGATAAAACTTGCTTCTGTTGCCCGAAAATTTGAAATACAGGCTCGAAAGCATCATCATCAAAAATACCGGCGCCAGCAAAGCAACAACTGCCGCAACCGGCAAACTTTCAAGAAGCGAAAACAGAAAATCCTTCCAGTGGATCATCACCACCCCCGTATCCGAAAAAGCGAGCTTTCCCAGATTCCAAAAGTTCGATTGGAAGAAATACCGGCCGAAAACCGCGGAGGTATATACCAAAAACCCGGCCGAAACCGCGATTCCGGCGCGAATCAGCAGTAATTTCTGCTTCAGCTTTCTTACGCTCCCCGCCGAGATTGCTTTCAAAACGCGCTTTTCCAACCCGGCTCGAGGCTCGATATTCTTGAGGTTTTTGAAGATTTTTTGGATATTTTGAGGCATATGGTTATAGTACGAAAAAATTGCGATTTTGGACGCAATTGTCTTATATTTTGACACAAAAATCGGGAAGTGTTATAGAAATATTACATTAGTAGCTTAAAAATCATAAAATAAACATAAAAAAGGAGGAGGCAATGGGTGGTGGCGGAAAAAGTGGATATATTGACTTTAAGCTCAAGGATATTAGTGGAGAAGATTTCTCCAGACAAGTATTGGTTGGCGGTAATTTTATGCTCTGTAAAGCAGTTAAGACAATGTTTCATTATACCGACCTAACCGATACATCGTTCATGTTTGCAACGCTATGGATGACCGAGTTCAACCATGCGGAACTTATTGCAGCCAATCTTAGCAACGTCGACGGTTGGAAAGCATCTTTCGAAAATTCTAGGATTTTTGACGGAAATTTTACACGTTTCCACGGTCGCGGTTGTATTTTTCGAAATACGAAGCTAAACGGCTCTACTTTCAGAGACTCTCAACTCTGGCAAGCTGACTTCAGATCAACAGATTGTACAGATGTTGATTTCACAAATGCCAATTTAAGAGAAGTTCTCTGGGATGAAAATACCATCCTTACCGGAGCAAGGTTTGATGGCGTGCCTGAAGAATTTCTACCTTACAATATAAAGGGGGGAAGACGTTTACATATTATATAAAGAAAATTACCTCTGCAGGAGCAGGTTTCAACAGCCTCGCTCCTGCTTTTTATTTTGTAGTGACCGCATATATGCGTCCCCTACGCTAATGCTTCTCTCAATTTCCCCAATCCCCGCTGATGCCGGCTTTTCACTGTGTTATAAGGCTCGTCCAAAATTTCGGCGATTTCGTGAAGGGAGAACTCTTCTTTGTAGCGCAAGAGCAATATGGCACGATAATGCACCGGCAATTTTTGCAAAACCTTTTCCATTTCTTCGGCAAGACCCGACCTTTCCAAAATTTCATCCGGCAAATCCTCGCCGCTTGAGATATTTTCGATTGGATTGTTCCCTTCCTCGTCCGAAAAACAAGAAAAAGAAATTTCTTTTTTCTTCTTGAACCAGTCATACGTCGTGTTTTTGGCAATCGCGAACAGCCACGTCTTGAAACTTTTGCTCCGGTCGAACCGATCCAAGTTTTTCCAAGCCTTCACAAAAGTATCCTGCGTGAGATCCTCGGCCGTGTCTTTGTCGCCTACCAGGCGATAGGTGAAGTTATATATCGGCTTGAGATAATCATCTACGATTTCGGAAAAGGCGGTTTCATCACTTGAGATATTGATTTGACTATTTATATTTAGATTCATTAGATTATGTCATCCCGGCCTTTGAGCCGGGATCCAGAAAACATAACTAGATATATCTCTGGATCCCGCATCAAGTGCGGGATGACAGGGAATATCTCCATAAATATTCTTTACAATGTTTCGCATAATCGATGCCAATACGCCGAGACTTTATCACTTTCGGCAATTTTATTTTCGAATCTCGTTCCTCAATCCACAATTTCTCGCTTTTTGTGAGATCCCATGTATTAAGTTTTCGGTCAATTTTCAAAAACCGGCAGAGTTTTCCGGGACCGTTTAAATCCCCCTTAGTCCCCCTTTGCCAAAGGGGGAAACCCGGACTCTCTCCCTTTGCTAAAGGGAGAGCTGGAGAGGGATTTATCCCGCCCCGGATCAAAACCGCCGCGGGAAAATCTTTTTCTTCCGTCACAACATTCAGGCAATGATACATCCCATAGATCATATATACATAGGCATGCCCCGGCACGCCATACATCACTTCCGTCCGCGGCGTCCGACCGCGCGACGCATGACACGCCAAATCATTTTCCCCAATATAGGCTTCTGTTTCCGTGATTATCACTTTCATAATTTTTCCGCGATATTCCCGGACAAGAAAACAACCCAGAAGTTCTTGGGCAATCTTGATTGTGTTTTGAGAATAGAATCGGCGGCTTAATATTTTCAAATTATTTTTTATTTATCACTCTCTCATATACCCCCAGCATCCTTTCCCCGCAAACCGTCGCCGTATATTTTTCCCGCGCCGTTCGCGCCGCCTCTTCGCCAAAATTCCGGCGTAACTCCGCGTCATCGATCAATTTTTGCGCCGCTTCGGAAAATTCTTCCCGATCTTCCTCCGTCAAAAACCCCGTCCGTCCGTCTTCGACAACGTCTTTTACGCCCGTTGTCCGCACCGCAACAATCGGCAGTCCGGAATACATCGCTTCCGTAAGAATCATCCCCTGCGTTTCCGATTTCGAGGCATAAACAAAAATATCTCCCGCGGCATAATAATTTTTTTTCTCATCGCTCGAGACTATCCCCGCTAAAATGATCCGCTCACGAAGCCCCAGCCCGTCAATTTTTTTCGCTATCTCCTTCTTCAACCCCCCGTCCCCGCAGATCATGAATTTCGTTTTCGGATTTTTTTCCAGAATTCCGACCGCCGCGTCAAACAAAAACAAAACATTTTTCTCCTCTGTGAGGCGCGTCATCACAAAAAGTAGTATTTCATCTTTTTTTATGCCATATTTTTCACGGATAATTTCCTTATCCAGATTTGAGAATTGATCTTCTTCCACTCCGGTCGGAACTGCTTCGATATTTTCGTTCGTCACGCCCCAATTTTTGATGATTTCGCCGACCGAAGGCGTTGGAACAATTACTTGATCGGCTCGATTGGCATATTTTCGTGCGTTTCCAATTGCCCAAGCGGCCGCCATCTTACGCGGAACAAGCGGGACAAAGTGAGCATATTGGTCATAGAGGGTGTGCCAGGTGAAAACAAGCGGGACATTTTTCTTTTTTGCCCAATGCGCCCCTGCCGCCCCCAGAAGATTCGGATGCTGGGCATGGATGATGTCAAATTCCATCTTTTTGATAATCCCATTCATTTTTTTCGAATATGGCAGTGGCAAAGGATACTTGATTCCTTTCGAGGAAAATTTCAAAGCCGGATAGCGGAAAACATTCGGATTTGAGTCGGTATAACCTTTCCAATACGGCGCGAAAATATAGGCTGTGTGGCCTTTTTTTTCAAAAACTTTCCGGAAACTTTCAATTGAACCGGAAACGCCGAAAGGATTGGGAAGATAGTTGTTGGTGAAGATTGCAATTTTCATTGAAAATATATTCCTAAATCTCAACTTATTTCGCAAGTAAGGCGGGTTTATTTCTTCCGTATTTCTGAAATGCAATAGAAATAAAGTTGAAATATAGCCGAAACTAATTGTCTTGACTCGCTAATTTTATAAAATCTTCAATCTTCTTCCATATTTCCTCTTTTTCCACAAAAACATGGTGCCCGTTTTCAACCCAATATATTTCCTTTTGAGAGGAACTGCTTCGGTCAAAAATTATTTGCGGAGATTTTTTGGAGACAAGGTGGTCGCTTGTAGATTGAGCTATCAAAATTGGCTTTGTGACCCAGAGTAAACATTCCCCTGTGTATTTTGCTAGCTTCACTACCTCCTGCGCACTCGCAATCGGATAATACGGATACAGTCGAGGATCAATCGCGTCTTTCGACACCCAGGGAGGATAATATTTCCGGCGATAAGTTTTAAAAGCGCCAAGGATTCGAAGTGCAGATTCCGCCAAAAACTGAAAATGAAATTCAATGGGAGTTCCAAGAGAAATAACCCCGGAAACATCCTTTTCTTCGGAAAGAAGCATGGCAAGATCCCCGCCCATTGATGAACCTGCAATAAAAATTTTTGAAGATTCTTTTTTTAAGTCACGGAACGCTTCCTGCACGTCCTCCAGCCAATCCCGCCAAACCACCCCCTCGAGATCTTCAGGCACCGTCCCATGGCCCCGCAGAAACGGCGCGGAGACCGGTGAAGCCAAGCGAATTGAAATATTCCGCCATGGGCAAAAAAACATCGGCCGGCGCCGTCCAGCCGTGAAGAAGCAATATGCCCATATCATTCTTCTCTTTAAAAAAGATATTTCGGGGTTTTGCGATTTTTTTTCTTTCCATGGCAAGCTAATCGTATCATATCCGACCCAAAAATCAAAAAATCCCCCGCTATGGAGGAATTTTTTGAAAGATATGGTTCGTCTTATTTCATCACCGCGTCTTTGAGCTTCTTCAGCACGCGGGCTTTCAGGACGGACTTGGCCGGAATCTGGATCGATTCACCGGTCATCGGGTTGCGGCCCATGCGGGCGGCCCGATGCTTTTTCTCGACTTTCACAAGCCCCGGAATCTCGACGGCTTCTTTGGCGACATGGCTTTTCACCACTTCCGCCATCGTCTCAAGGACGAGAACGACGTCTTTTTTGGCAAGCTCCGTCTTCTTGACGATTGCCTCCACGAGTTCTTTTTTCTTCATGGAATTTTGCGGTTAATGTTAATTTCGAGCTTAACTTCTTGAATTATAGCAAAATATTGGACTTTTTGCAATATCTTGTCAAGCGGAGCATGATTTCACGTTTCAGCGTCCGAGCCTGGCGGCATAATTGAAACTGAAAAAATAGTTCTGCCAGCTTTTTTTTGTTGACCGATAAATATTCCCGAAAAAGAAATAATCGGCCAAAAATTCTCTCAATCTCAAGAGTTCTTTCAGCCTCTTCCTGTTTTTTCTGTCCGCAATCGTGAAATCCAGAAGCTCAAGAGACCTTTCAAAGGCCATCCGGCCATAAGCCGCGTTTTTCTTTTCGTTCCATCTGATCGCCCGCTCCACTTCACTGCCGACATTGGCCATTTGCTGAAAAAAGTCCATACTCTCCCATTTTCCATCCGCCAATTGTTGATGCTGGGGCTTCATTTCGTGACTAAATTAGCGATTATTTCCCGGATTTTTTTTCGAATTTCCGGATTTTCCACTCCCCGGCTGCGATTTTCCTGCGAAGGGCGCAGATTGACCATCGAATCGAATTCCACAAAATCATCTTGGCCGAAAAATTCCGGATAAAGATTGATTCCCCAAAGATTTTTTTGTTGTGAACCTTTTTCCAAAAGAAAAGCTTCCTCATCGGCATGGAGTTCCGCGTCAACCGCCATGGTTCCTTTTTCGACATCAACCACCGCTTTCACCAGGTTGCCAAACATATTTTCAGCCATCTGCCGAAGCTCGCCTAAAGAGATATTTTTCTCAACCTTTTTCATATAGCCGATTATATCAAATCGGCTGGATTTTTCAAAGCATCCGGAATTTGCCTGGATCCGCAATTCTTGACGAATTCACCCATTTTTGCTATGATATCCAGCGTATCGCCGCATCAAGCGGCCCCATCGTCTATCGGTTAGGACATTAGGTTTTCATCCTGAAAAGAGGGGTTCGACTCCCCTTGGGGCTACCAATTTAAAAAACCTCCCTCTCTTGGGCGGTTTTTGGTTGGCAGAAGAAAAACTTTATACATTATACTAAATACTCTATACTTATCTCATGAATATCCTCGCCATTGAAACTTCCTGCGATGAAACCGCCGTCGCTCTCGTGAAAGCCGAAAAAGGCCGCTTTCAGGTGCTTTCCGACCTAGTGTCATCGCAAGTGAAAATCCACGCTCCTTTCGGCGGAGTTGTCCCCAATCTTGCCGCCCGGGAGCATCTTAAAAACCTGCCGCTTCTTCTGAAAAAAACCATCCGGGAAAACAAACTTGCGCCGAAAGACATTGATATCATCACCGTCACCCAGGGTCCGGGGCTCATCCCGGCGCTTCTCATCGGCACCAATTCGGCGAAGGCTCTCGCCTACGCCTGGCGCGTACCGCTTGTCGGAGCGCATCATATTGCGGGACACATATACGCGAACTTTGTTCGCGAAAATTCCAATAACCAAATTCCAAATTCCAAATCTATCAAATTTCCGGTTTTAGCCTTAATTGTCTCCGGCGGGCATACACAGCTCATACTCATGAAGAAACACATGGACTTTCGGATTATCGGAGAAACCCTGGATGATGCGGCTGGCGAGGCTTTTGATAAAGTGGCGAAAATTTTGAATCTTGGTTATCCCGGCGGACCGATAGTTGCGGCTGAAGCTGAAAAAATTTTGACCGCGCAAAAATCCGCAAATCCGAAGGCTCAACCTTCGGACCGCCGAAGGTTGAGCCTTCGGCTCCCCCGGCCGATGCTTAATTCGAATAATCTCAATTTTTCTTTTTCCGGCCTCAAGACCGCCGCTCTTTATGCTGTGAAAAAAAATCCGGTGATATTGAAAGACAAAAAAATGACCACCGCGCTTTGTGCCGAATTTCAGCAAGCCGTCATTGACGTTTTAGTGGCAAAAACTTTGAAAGCGGCAAAAAAATACAAGCCGAAAACGATTTTGCTTGGCGGCGGAGTCTCCGCGAATGAAGAACTGCGAAAACAGCTCGGAGAAGCCATCAAAAATAATCTGAAAAATACTCTATACTTCATGCCCGATACTCAATACTCGCTCGATAACGCCGCCATGATCGCCGTCGCCGGATACTTCCAATACACTCTCGCCAAAAACAAAAAGAAATTTGAAACCAACTGGAAAAATCTGGAGGCCGACGCAGGATTGGCCCTATAAAAAAATGAAAACCGCAATAAAAATCATCATTCTCGCCGTTGTTTCTGCCGCCATAGCCGTATTTTTGGAGCAGATTATTGCCGTGGCCGCCGACGTTTTTTGGCAACGGGAAATAGTTTCCAATTTTTATCAAAACCTCACCTGTTTTCTGGCTGTTTCCGTGATCATTGAAGAACTGTCCAAATTTTGGGCAATATTTTTTGTTATCCGGAAAAAAATCGAACTTTCCGGGGTGAAGCTTGCCATTGCTTCTTTTTTCCTCGGCGCATTTTGGGGGCTTTCCGAAATCGGCTTGATATTTTATGCCAATCCGGAAGTTTTCCAAGCCTTCCGGATCCATGAGCCGCAGATATTATTTTCCCTGGGATCAATCCTTGCCCTTCACACCCTCACCGCTTTTTTGATGGGCGTTTTTATTTCCTCAAACACTTTTTCTACCCCTTTAAAACCGGTCAAAATTCTCTTCTTCCCTGTTCTCAACCACCTGCTTTATAATTTTCTCGTCATCCAAAAGGGCAATTTCACAAACTATCTTGTTGTTATTTCACTTTCTGTTTTTTACTTTATAGGCATTGCTATTCTGGCGTTCAATTTTCGCAAACTTGCCTAACCGCATAACTAGTTATATACTAAAAAAAGCAAAATAACTTTTCGTATTTTCGCTTAATTCGTATTTCGCAAAAACCATGAAAGAAAAAAAATCATTTTTTGAAAGGCTCACCGGATCCCGCAATATTCCAGAAGAAAATTCTTACCGTTCCCAAAGCCAGCAATTCAACTATCAGCCCCAGCAACAGCCGCGAGATATGAATCCTCAACCGATCCAGACCCAGAATTTTCCGCAAGGTGATTATGATGTCGAACCGATGACCCAAAATCCCCCCGCCCAAGAACCGGAAGAAAGCTGGGCCGGTGATTCGGAAGGCCAGCTCACTATCGATGTCTATCAGACCGACAACGAAATTGTGATCAAGTCCACTATTGCCGGCGTGAAACCGGAGGATCTGGATGTGTCGATCAACAACGATATGGTGACAATCCGCGGCGACCGCAAAAATGACGAGGCGGTGGAAACCGAAAATTATTATTATCAGGAATGTTATTGGGGAACCTTTTCCCGATCCGTCATCCTTCCCGTGGAAGTGATCGCCGACAAAGCCGAAGCGGCTATGAAAAACGGCATCCTCACTATCCGCCTTCCCAAAGCTGATACGACTAAAAGCAAGAGGATCCAGGTGCGAGGATTCTAGGCTGATCAATCCAAAAAAGCAATTTTAAACGGGCCGTACGGCTCGTTTTTATAACCTTGTAAAACACCGCCTTTTGGGTTATTCTTAAGTCAATGAAACGGATTTTTCTCATCATCCAAATAGTTTTTTTTGTTTTGCCTTTTTCAGTTCGGGCCGAAGAAAAAATTCTCGGCAATTTTTCCGCAGATGAAATTCAAAAAATCATCGGCGGGCCAATCAACTTTCATGTCCAGGACAAAACCATAACCGCCGACAAGAATACGCTTTCCGGATGGCTGAAAATCCGTTCCTCCCTGGCTTTTGATGCCAGCTGGAGCGCCGAAGCGACAAATATCAACTATTCTCCCGCCGCTTCCGAACCGGCCCTTCAAATATTTTTTCGCTTTATCGATTTGGACCAAAGCCGCACCCATGTCCGTCTTTCCAACCGCCTCACCATCGACACCGACCAATTAAAAACCTACCTGGAAAAAGTGAAAGATGACACGCGCGTCCCGGCAGAAGACGCAAAATTGTCTTTTTCCGGAGGAGATGTGAGCGCCTTCTCCCTTTCAAAAGACGGCTATGAAATCAACAGTGATCAAAGCCTTTCCGATGTAGAACAAGCCCTTGCAAACGATCCGTCCGCCAAAGATATCACACTTCCAACCGACATCTTGAAGCCGGAAGTGACCAGCACCGATCTTGACAAGTACGGCATAAAAGAGCTCGTCGGCGAAGGCGTTTCCAATTTCCGCGGCTCTCCCAAAAATCGGATCCACAATGTCACTACTGGTGCTTCGAAATTCGACGGCGTCCTCATCAAACCCAACGAAGAATTTTCTTTCATTGAGGCTTTGGGACCAGTTGACGCGTCCACCGGATATCTCCCCGAACTCGTCATCAAAACGGACAAAACCGTTCCCGAATACGGAGGAGGTATGTGCCAGGTTTCCACCACTATGTTCCGGGCGGCTCTCAACGCCGGGCTTGAAGTAACCGCCCGCACCAATCACGCCTATCCGGTGTCCTACTACAACCCGCAAGGGCTTGATGCCACAGTCTACATCCCCAAGCCGGATCTCAAGTTCATAAACAACACGCCCAATTATATTCTCGTCGAAACGCGCGTTGAAGGCACCCAGCTATTTTTTGATTTTTATGGGACAAGCGACGGCCGCGAAACCAAAATCATCGGCCCGGAAGTTTTGGAGAAAAACGGCGACGGATCAATGAAAACCGTTGCTTATCAAGAAGTTTATGACTCGGACGGCAATTTGATCCGCAAGGACACTTTCAAGAGCAACTACAAATCTCCTTCCCTTTATCCCCACCCGGGAGAGGAAAAAATCACTGAAAAACCGGACAACTGGTCCGTAAAACAATGGAAAGCCTACAAAAAAGCCAACGGGATGAATTGACTTTTTCCGCCGAATCCATTATAATCTTCAAGTGATGTCCTCGTAGTTCAACGGATAGAACACTAGCCTTCTAAGCTGGTTATGCAGGCCCGCCCCCCGCACCATTTATCCTCCTCGTAGTTCAACGGATAGAACACTAGCCTTCTAAGCTGGTTATGCAGGTTCGATTCCTGCCGAGGAGAATGAAATGGTGCGGGGTGAAATTCCTGCCGAGGACACTTGTGAATGCGTCGTTAGCTCAGCCGGTAGAGCAGTGGCCTCTTAAGCCAACGGTCGCAGGTTCGATCCCTGCACGACGCACATATAATTTATTTAGAAAAAAATAGACATGGCGGTCATCGTTCAATGGCAGGACATTGGGTTGTGGTCCCAAGAACCTGGGTTCGATTCCCAGTGATCGCCCACGAATAAAAGCGTCCCTATGTAATGGGGCGTTTTTATTTGACCATTTTTCAAAAAATAAGCTAAAATAGAAGCATTATTAACCAAAAAAATATGGATCCAAACCAAAATAACCAAAAAACAGTCCTTATCGTCGAAGATGACGCTTTTATGGGCAGTCTCTTGGAGCGGAAATTCCAGCAGCAAGACCTGCAGATCAAAAGAGCAACCAACGTCGACGATGCCCGAAAAATCATTGAGAGCGAACCTATCGGCATAATTTTGCTCGATATTATTCTTCCGGGAACTGATGGAATCACCTTTTTGAAAGAACTAAAACTCAATCCGCAATCCAAGAATATTCCCGTAATCATATCCTCCAATTTGGGGAGCCAGGAAGAAATTGACCGGGGCCTCGCTGAAGGGGCAATCGATTATATCGTAAAAGCCCATACCACTCCGGGCGAAATCGTCCAAAAGGTCACCGGCATATTGGAAAAATAATGGAAGTCGAAACAAAAACGAAAAAAATCCCCCTCGCAAAAACAATCTGGTTTTTTCAGATTACTTTTACTTTGGCGGTTATCATACTCGCTTTTTTTAAATTTTTTCTTGTTCCAGGAATAGCGATGATGATCGCTCTTCTTGCGGCCAACTCTCTTTTTTTTGGATATCTGTTTTTTTACTTTCGAAAAAACATAGAGGAAATGGGCACCGAAACAAAGCAAAAAGAAAAACAAATTGAAGATTTTGACCAAATTACCCGCCAACTTGTGAAACGCGAGTTGGAACTGAATCGTGCCAACCAAAAATTGGCGGAACTCGACAAAGCCAAATCCGATTTTGTTTCCGTGGCCGCCCACCAGCTTCGCACTCCCCTCACCGGCATCAAATGGTCCTACACGGCCCTTCTCGACCCCGATACCGGTCCGCTCAATCCCGACCAAAAAGAAATCATTGAAAAAGGCCTGGCTTCCATCAGCAATACAATTGATCTCATCAACGATCTTCTCAATGTCGCCCATATCGAAGAAGGAAAAATGGAATTCCATATCAAACGCCAGCCGATTTTACCTCTCGCTAGAAAAGCGGTTGAAGGAATCAAATTGATGGCTGATGAAAAGAAAATTAGCCTTTTTATTGAGATTCCAGAAGACGCCGGATTTCCTGAAACCAATATCGATGCCGACAAAATGGAATTGGTTTTTGCTAATCTTTTGGACAATGCCGTGAAATACACTCCCAATGGCGGAAGAATTGATTTCAATATTTCTCAGGAGCAAGGCTCAATCAAGGCTGTGATTCAAGATTCCGGAATAGGAATTCCCAAAAGCCAGAAGAACCGCCTTTTTACCAAATTCTTCCGGGCTGAAAATGCAGTAGGAGTTCAAACCTCCGGAACCGGCCTCGGACTTTATATGGTGAAGAAAATTATTGATCGTCATGGAGGAAAAATTCTTGTCGACAGCATCGAAAACCAGGGAACATCATTCGTTGTTACCGTCCCAGAGCAAACCGCAAAAGCCAAATAAAATATCAATTTATTCACCAGCAACACAAAAACCCGCGTCAAGCGGGATTTTTGTGCCCCGAAGAGGACTCGAACCTCTAACCTTCTGGTCCGAAGCCAGACACTCTATCCATTGAGCTATCGGGGCGGGGCTTCGCTAAGATAACAAAAAAAGACCATTCGGTCAATAATATCCAAAAAAATATATTGATTGTTGATCTTTGTTCACTGATTATTGCATTCAGAATCCAGTCGGAAAAAATATGTCCTTGCCGTCGAAGGCCGGAGTATCGAGAAGTTTTTCCCGACGCGAATTCATAATTTCCACCATTTTTTGATAGCCAGTTTTGTTGAAAGTGAACTTGGCTTGCTCGCTAATATACTGCTGTTTTTTCTCAGCGCTCCAGTCTGATTTCCATACATAATAATACCACACAAAGACACAAAAAGCTGCTGCTAACAATAGAGAGAAAAGAGGAAACCATCTTAAGAAAAATGAGCATATCTTCTCAAAAATATTTCTTAATTTATCTGAGATTAGTTTTCTTTTTTCGCTACTTTGTTCCATTTGAATAAACTCCAATAGTTATCATCGTGTTCAAGCTATTTTCCAGTTTATTTTGATCGTCTTGCGAAGAATCGGAATTTTCCGTTTTCGCGGATTGATTTTTTGAAATCGGAGCTATCTTGAAATCATAAACCTGGATAAAATACGGAATATTTTCGATTTTATTGAGAAAATTAATCAATGATGGAAAAGTTCCATTTATGGATAGTGAAAATCCGAGTTGATTAGAATAATCTGGCTTTGCACTTTTAGCGGTTGCCTTCTTCGCAGGGCTGGTTTTTGAGTTAGAATCCGCATCCGAATCGTCTTCAGAAGCTACTGGCTTTTTGGTGTTTTGAGCGACGGCTTTCGAAAGATCCACAACGCTGATCACAATCGAATTTCCAGTACTGCTTGAAATATTCTCCAGGGCCTCCAGAAAAGGGACGGCGTTATTCTTATCGACTAACATATTTTTCATTTCGTTTGTATTGTTTTCAATGTCTACCAATTCCTTGCCAAGCTCAAGGATTTTTTGCCTTCTCTCTTGATCCACTTGTGAGCTAAGTTGTTGCTCCTGAATCATATCGGAGGTGGTTTTTATCTTCCCGAATTGCCAAAAAAAAGCCAACCAAGAAAGACCTGCTGCTGCTATGATAGCAATAACCATGAAAAATATTATTTTTTTGTCTATCCAACTTTTCATAAAATTCATTTTCTCATCAAATACTCCTTGGGAATCTCCATATCTAAGTCAAAATTTAAATTATCCGCTGAGACTAGATTTGAAATATCTACGGGAAATTGCAATCCATCAGAAGCAAGATTATCTTGAAAAACCAAAAAATCGTCCCTAGTTTTGGAAAATCCGGAAATTTTCAAATTTGTTCCATTCGCAGAAATTTGACTAATTTTCACTCCATCTGGTGTCAGAACGGCAATTCTAGTCAATACTTTGGCCCAATCAGAAGAATTTTGACTTATTTTTGATAGAGCAAGAACCTGCTTATCGGCCTCCTGAAATATTTTCTCGAGCCCTATTTCCTTGTCAATGTTATTCTGGTTGAAAGAATCAGATGATTTTTTTCCTGCCTGATACTCAATGTTTAGGACAAAATACATAAGGACAAGGATAACATTAACAATAATAAGCGCCAAAATAACTGAAACGAAGATTTTAACTACCAATCTATCCTTTTGTTCTTTTTCTATTTTTTCTTTTTGATAATCGGGTAGGATATTTATATTAACGTCCATAGTTAATTTCTCGCAGAGCTAGCCCTAAAACTGTTGAATAGGACAATAGATCTCGAGGTGAAACTTCATATGGAAAGCTCTTTGTGTCTATTTGATAGGCTGGATCACCCATAACAACTTCTATTTTCAGTCTTTCTTCTAATTTTTTTGGCAATCCATGGAGAAGTGCTCCCCCACCTGACAAAATAACCTTCTGAACTTTTTCGACTTTGCATATAGACTCAGAGTAAAAAATAATCGACTTCTCAATCTCCGCAGCTAAATTTTCAATAAGAGGATCAAGCAACTTATCATGAACATCATTCGTGTTTTCTTTTCCCGCTCCGAATTGAAATTTTATCTCTTCTGCTTTTTCCCACCCCACACCTAATTCTTTTTGCAATACTTCCGTAAAAGAATCGCCACTTAGGGGAATACTCGAAGTGAAATATGGTATCTGGTTTTGACAAATAGCAAAACTTGTACTCCCCGCACCTATATCAGCAATTAAAACAGGTGCTTCAGTATTAATATTCCTCGTGAGACTGCGAATTGTGGCAATAGCATCGATTTCCATTACCAACGGGGAAAGGCCAGCCAATCTTACAGTTTCAAAGTATGAATCAACCACATCCTTGGGAACCGCCGCCACCAAAACATCTTCCTTATCGACATTAGTCGAAATCACTTGCCAATCAATATAAACTCGATCAACTGATATCGGAATATTTGCTTCAGTTTCCCATTTAACCGCTTCTTTTGCCTCATTGTAACTCATTTTTGGTATTTGAATCGTGCGTATAAAAGCCCTCGCTTCCGGAATTGAAACGATAGCATTTTTTATTTTTATGGGTTTTGGCTGAGCTGATTCCAGAAGATACCTTATTTCCTCAGCTAACTTTTGTGGATTTATAACGCGATCGGATTGAACATTTTCACGGGAAGGAATTTTCCTTCCACAGGCCATAAGGCGAAATTTATTTTTTTTCTTTTTAAGCCAAGCTGCTTTTATCGAACTGCTTTTTATCTCAAGTCCAAATGCCCTATATTTCGAACTGAATAAATTATGGGTAAAAAAATTCATGATATACAAAAATTATTTCACAATAACATAAGTCCCCGGCTTATACTCCCAAGACCCTCCCGGACCACTGGAGAAATTGGCATTCACTAAGCCGCTGTCATAAATCAATTGAGCCCCTCCCGACATGGTGATTTGCTTGGCTGTGACTTCCTTAAGCGCAGAACCTCCGTTTATTAGCGCATTTCCATCCTGGGCGATAAGAGCCACCGTTCCTGCTCCGCCTGATAAATAAATAGCATTATCCCCATTACATCCTGGAGCTGTCGGACAGGAACTTGTTGTTATTAGAAAAGGATAGCTTCCTTCCTGACCCGAACCGGAAAAATTAGAACCGCCCGTCAAAGAAACATTTCCATCGACAATAATAATTCCATTGCTTTCTCCATAGCTCTCATCCAATTTCACTCTTCCCCCGCTTGTTAGAGTGAAGTCTCCCTTGATATAAAGCGTTCCCGTGACATTTAGAATTCCACCTCCGTCGATCAGGAGATCCCCTGTGATCACTTTTGGACCTAGTGTCGCCCCCGCCCATCCAACATGATAGTCCCCCGAAATTACTCCGCCCGCCTCTGCTTCGTTTTTCCAGCCCTGAATATTTCCATCTGACAGAGGCATTGGCTGCGGATCTGGATCTGATCGACTGGAATCGCAAGCCTTATTGTTATAGCTGCCACTCTTGCAATACAATGTCCCGGTAGTTGAAGCGCCAATTATTGAATGAGCCCAGGCAATATCAGAGCTTGTTGTGCCAATATACACACCGCCAACATAAGTACTTCCTCCAATAGTTGAGGTAGCCCCTCCTAAAAAAATCCTGAAATATCCATCCAATCCCGCCGGTGAAGTGTCGGACCAGCTCGTTCCATATTTACCAATTTTTCCAATTCCATTGGAATAGCTGCTATTGGCACCGATAATATAATATTTTGAAGAGTTGGAAGAGGCATCTAAAACCATCCAGTATGTTTGTCCGGAATTTAAGACGGGCGTGGATGGTAAAGTTACTGTCACCCAGCCAAAACTGGACGTAACGGTAGACGCGTTTAATGTTCCGGTCATCAAAACATCTGTTCCCGGGTTCCCTCCATTATCATTAACAATTCGTAAGGTTATATTTGAAGGCGATCCGACTTTTTTTATGTAAAATTGAATATTGTTCAGGGTTAATCCATCTGATAATCTAAAGCTTTGAGCAAAATCCTGTGTTCCGCTGGAATTTGCAAATGTAATGCAAGAAGAGCTAGTGCAAGAGTTTATGGAATCCGGTGAATCATTTACCTGATCGGCGTAAGCAGAGGGGGAATTGGCTGCTGTTGCGCTTCCCGTTATATGCACCCCGCTAGTAGCCACAATATTTCCGTTGGAGTATATGTTTCCATTGACTACTGATCCCCCACTCATGACGAATCCGCCATTTCCCGCCTGCACTCCGTAATTGAACGAGATAATGGAATCGCTGATAGTAAAAGTTGATTTTACTGTCCTGACAGCGATTGGATTGGCGCTATCCGGAACATAACCAGTCGAAACAATTTCCTTTATATTGCTGTTTACACTCGAAACCGTTACCGTAAAAACGCCGTTTCCCAAATTTGTGCTTGTTTCTCCGTCATAATTACTGCTCTGATTGAGCTGATAAACGGCTTGGTCGAGGCCGGCTTCGGCGATCCGAAGCGCTTGTGATTTAGCGATATTTTGACGTCCCAGCCTTACTTGAGATGAAGTATAGGCAATAAGAGAACTAGAAAAAATAAGAATAATCGCAAAAAAAACCAATCCGATCATGATAATTTGCCCATTTTGATTTTGGTAGATATTTTTTTTCATTTATTTATTTCTCAAATATATTTCTTGATCAAGACGATATTGAGCCATTTTATTGTTTACGGTTTCTTGCATATCAAGGGTTAAATCAACCCTTTTGGCCTCAACCACATTCGAATTGTCATAGGTAAAAACAATATTCTTCACCGATTCAGCAATTTGCCTTTCAATTGAAACTCGACTGCTGTCAGCATCAGCCTGAATCAATTCATAAAAACCACTTCCTTCAATGTAAAAAACAATATAATCATACTTCCCGTTTACTATATTCTTTGAATTATCGATAGACGGCAACTCCAACACTAAGGTGTCAGAGTTTGTAGTATACACATTTCCAGAAAAAATATGGCTATCAATAATCTGATTTGATTGAAGCACCATCTTTTCCACCTCGCTGCTTACTGAACGGGCTGATCCGGCCAATTTCATTACCGCTTGGTTGTAATTGAAAGCTTTGACATAGTTTACGTATATCGTAACCATCGCCACAGAAATAAAGATAAAAATCGCAACAGCCGCGATTGCTTCAATAAATGTAAAGCCTTTTTTAAAAAAATTATATCTCTTCATAAAATATTAAATTCCTCCATTTTTCGTCACAAGAGTAGTTAAAGAAACATTTTTGAAAGGTGCGCCCGCTTTTTCACGCCAATTGATGGTGACCGTTATTTGCTTTGTCTCGGCATTAAAATCTTCAACGGTTAGTATGGATGATTTATCCAAAAAATCAGATAATTGAGGATTATTAAAAGAGCCAGTGGATGGAATATTATCATATCCCGCCGATCGCAGTTCTTCCAGCTTATTATTCGCCACACGCAAGGCTATCTCTTGATCTTTTACCGTCCGAATAATATAAAAACCAGATAAAGAAGCTTGATATAAAATCAAAATGACACCGATGATGAATATCGTAATAAATACTTCCAATATGGAAAATCCTGTTTTTTCTCCTTTTTTCATTCTTCTGGAGTTTGATTATTATTTTTTTATTATATCACAATAACCAGCGTCTCTTCTTTTTAGCTGAAATTATATATTTTCCATCACGGAATACATCGGCGTGATCATGGATATGGCAAAAAATCCGACTGCCGAACCGATTATCACCATCAGCACCGGCTCGATTATCGAAGAAAGATTCTTGGTGACCCGGTCAATTTCTTCTTCATAAAACCTCGCCAAATCCAAAAGGACATCCGCCGTCTTTCCGGTCTCCTCCCCCACCTCCACCATTTGCACCATTAAAGTCGGAAAAAGTTTCGGGAAAATGGCAAGTTCCTCATGGATGGTTTTTCCTTTCTGGACATCATTGCTTACCGCACGGAAAGCCTCTTGGTAATATCGGTTGGTGAGAGTTTCCGAAATTATTTTCAGCGATTCGACAACAGGAACACCGCTTTGGATGAGCGAACTGAAAATACGGGCAAACCGGGCATTATTCACCTGGATGACGATATTTTTCACAACAGGAATCTTGATGGACATGAAAGACACCGCTCTCTTCCCCGTCTTGGTCTTGAAAAAAACAACAAGCAGAAAAACCGTAAGGATGGCCAATCCAAAAACCAACAGCTTGTGAGCCGCCATAAAGTTGCTCGTATTGATTATGAACTGGGTTGAAGCCGGAAGAGAAGCATCGACATCGGAAAACACGGAGGTGAGTTGGGGAACCACGTAGGTCATCATCGCAATTCCAATTCCGACCATGACGACCAAAATGACTGACGGGTAATACATCGCTCCGCGTACCTTGCTGATTAAATTGTGCTCTTTTTCCAACTGGTCCGCCAAAAGCTTGAGGACATTTTCCAGGTTTCCGCTCACCTCTCCCACCCTCACCATATTCACCGATAAATCATCAAAAACGCCGGATTTGGCCAATCCATCCGCAAGGGTGTTTCCGGTTTTCACATCCTCGCTTATCTGAAGCAGGATATCTTTGAATTTTTTGCTTTTTGTCTGGTTGGATATGACATCCAAAGCCCGCGGGATCGAAAGGCCCGATGAAAGCATCACTCCCAAATGACGGGCAAACATCATTTTGTCTTTTATGGAAATCCGCGAAAAAAAATTGAACCTTGCGGAACCTTGTCCCCCTTTTTCCTTTTTTTCTTCAATTTTCGTGGTAAAATATCCGCTTGACCGCAATGATTCTGCGACAGATCGCTCGTCTTTTCCCTCTATTTTCCCTTTTTTGACCTCTCCGTTTATGTTCTTGGCCGTAAACTCGAAAACCGGCATAAAATTTTGTTTTTACTTGATATTTACACTTTTATTATAACATAAAAAAAAGAGTCAAACGAGACCCTGATTTTAGAAAGTCTAAATTCTAAAAGCTAAAAGCTAAAGTTTTTTGATTTTAGCCTTTCAATTCTTCGTAACCCGTAGAATTTCTTCAATGGAAGTAACTCCTTGAATGGCTTTTATCATCCCATCCTCAAACATATTCATCATCCCTTTTTCTTTGGCTTTTTTCCCTATCTCATTGCTGTCCGCGCGCGCACTGATCATTTTGGCCAGTTCCTCGTCAACTTCCATCACTTCATATATTCCCACCCGCCCTTTATAACCTTCCTGGGAACAGCGCTCGCAACCAACCGAGTGAAAAAAATCAATTTTTGACCAATCCCGGGACACGGCAACTTCCTTGTCTATGAAGTTGCTTTTTGCGGCAATATCCAAAAGCTGATCAAGATCAATTTCTTTGCTCAAAGAATCCAAAAGGGCCTTGTCAAGCTTGTAGCTCTGGCGGCAATCGCTGCAAAGCTTTCTCACCAGCCGTTGCCCCATCACCACATTCACCGTCGAAGCGATGAGGAACGGCTCCGCGCCCATGTCAATGAGACGGGGTATCGTTCCCGGCGCGTCGTTGGTATGCAGCGTGGAAAGCACCAAGTGGCCGGTCATCGCCGCGTGGACGGCAATTTCCATCGTTTCTTTGTCCCGAATTTCCCCTACCATGATGATATCCGGATCCTGGCGAAGGAGCGCCCGCAAACCTTGGGAAAAAGTAAGTCCTATCTGCGGATTGACTTGCGTCTGGTTGATCCTCGACATCTTGTACTCGATCGGGTCTTCCACAGTGGAAATATTCACCTTCGGAGTATTGAGGATGTCCATTATAGTATAAAGCGTAGTCGTTTTTCCCGATCCGGTCGGGCCGGTGACGAGAATCATGCCGTTCGGCTTTTGGATGGCTTGGTGTATTTTTTCAAGCGCCGCGCCCCAAAGGCCCATCGCTTCAAGCGTAAGGCCCTTGGAAGATTCGTCCAAGAGGCGCATCACGATTTTTTCTCCGGAATAGACCGGCAAGATGGAAACCCGGAAAGCGGTCCTTCTCCCGTCTTGTTCGATTTTGAACCGTCCGTCCTGGGGCAGGCGGTGTTCGTCCAGCTTGAGGTTGGAAAGAATCTTTATGCGGGCGACAATTCCGGCAAGGACCGTGCGCGGCAAATTCATCGCGTCATGGAGCATCCCGTCGATGCGGTAGCGGACACGCACTTCTTTTTCATCCGGTTCTATATGGATATCGCTCGCATCCTGAAGGATAGCATGCTTGAGAAGCGCTTCCACGATGCGGATCACCGGCAATTCCTGCGCCACTTTTTCCAAGGAGTCATCCTGCGAAACTCCCGGCGCGTTTTTTTCGATGATATCTCCGAACTCCGCCTTGAGGCTCTGCTCGTATTGCTTGAGCGCGTTTTCAATCCCCAGTTCCGTTGTCACGCAGGGTGAAACTTTGAGGCCGGTCTTTTTCCGGATAAAATCAACTGTCTGAATATCATCCGGATTGAGCATAGCCACCTTGAGCTCTGTTCCGGTTTTTTTGAAAGCCACCACTTTATATTTTTTGGCGATGGCTTCGGGAATAATCTGCAGTATTTCTTTCGGAATAATTTCTTTTTCAATATTCACAAAAGGAATTCCCAGAATATAGGAAACCAGCTGCCGCATCTGGTCGGAAGTAATTATCTTCTTTTTAACCAGGACATCGCCAAGATTTTTCCCTTCGCTCTCCGCTTCCTCCGAAGCCTGGTTCAGCTGTTCTTCAGACATAATGCCGGAATCCAGCGCGAAACTTTTTAGCCTCTCATTGTCAACTCGCATTTATTTTTTCGAAAAATATTCTTTTATCTTTTCAACAATGTCCTTCAAGCTGAAATCGGATTTGATCATGAAAGTTTTCGCGCCCAAATCCAAAGCTTTTTGGATGTTGTCAATTTCTTCAAGATTGGTCATGATCATGACAGGTATATCCTGCTCTTCCCCATTTTTGAGATCGGCCAGAACTTCGTAGCCGTTTTTCTTGGGAAGAATGATGTCAAGCAGGATCAGATCCGGCTTTTCATCCTTCGCTTTTTGAGTTCCCTCTTCTCCGTCAAAAGCGCCGACCGTTTCAAAACCTTCTTGTTCCAGGGTTTCTTCGAGGGCGGCTTGAAGCGCCCGATCATCTTCAACGATGAGAATTTTTTTCTTTTCCGGGTTATCCATAAAAATATTTTATTTAATTATTACGCCAAATAAGTCAGGCATTCTTGGCGGCCGGAACCGGAATCCGAAAATAGAAAGTTGACCCTTTTTCAGCTTCACTGTCAAACCAAACCTCTCCACCGCAATGTTTGAGAATGGCTTTGGCAAGATACAGCCCGATCCCTACTCCGTCAGTCCGATATCGGGAGTCATTTCTTGATCGGAAGAATTTTTCAAACACCCGGCTATGCTGGAATTTTGGAATCCCAACTCCCCAGTCCTGGACGGAAAAAACTATCCGTCTATTTTCCTCCTTCAAACCGACTTCCACTTTCCCCCCATTTTTTGAATATTTGACCGCATTCCCGATCAAATTGTCCAAAACCACCTTTATTTTCCGTTCATCGACGCAAACCCGGCTCAAACCCGGCTCAATCCTCAAGCTTATTTGGACATTTTTTTCTTTTGCGCTCCGCATGAGCCCGGCCACTGATTCTTCGACCAGATTGGAAAGATCCAGCTCCTTGTCCTCGAAAATGGCCCTTCCTTGGTCGATCCGAGCCACCTCCAAAAGATCCGTTACCATTTTGAGCATCTGCTCGTTGGATTTCTTAATGTTGCCAAGAAACATTTTTTGCTTTTCCGAAAATTTGCAATCAGCCTCTCTTTCCGTTTCCAATACTTCCATGCTCCATTTGATGGCGGAAAGCGGCGTGCAGAGCTGATGGGAAATGATGGAAACGAATTCCGTTTTCAAAATATTGGCTTCCGCCACTTTTTCCACCCCGCTTATCACAAAACTTCCGATTGTCACAATAAGGACAGCTTCCACTGTCACGCTCATGATGGTTATCCCTTCGTCAGAAAACTGGCGGGAAAGGAAATATGTCCCCACCATCGTTACTATCGTGACAACCCCCATCACAATGAACAAAAAATTGGGGCACTCCCAAAGGCCCAACCCGTATTTCCGGCACCGGGCAATGAAATTGATCCCACTAAGAAATTTCGAAAACATGTGTTTTTGTTCGGGAATAAGAATTATCCTGCAAAAATTATAGCATAAATACAAAAAGGGGGGAATGCGAAAAAGAGACCGCGAACACGGCCTCTTTTTCAATTTCTTTGGATTTATATGATCCTACATCATACCGCCCATTCCCATGCCGCCCATACCACTCATGTCGGGCATAGCCGGTGTTTTGTCTTCCTTTTTCGGCACGTCGGTCACCACCGCTTCGGTCGTGAGAAGCATCGCCGCCGCCGAAACCGCGTTTCCAAGCGCGCTGATAATAACCTTCGCGGGATCAATGATGCCTGCCTTAAACATATCAGTATACATCGGGAGCTCTTGCCCGGCATCATAGCCGATTGAGAAATCTGCTTCCGGATTAAGCTCGTTCATGTGATAGCTCACTTCCACTTCTTTCCCGGTGCCGATATCAATTTTTTTCACCGCTTGGTCTTTGGACAAATAGGTTTTCTGCAGTTCCTGGATTTTGGCAATCACCACGTCCGGCGATTGGCCCGCGTTCACCACAATTTGCTTCACCGGGGCGGATAGCGCGTCAATAAAAATCTGGACGGCAATCCGGTCTTCGTGGCTCAAATTTTTGCGAAGATCATCGGCGAGTTTCACTGATTCGTTTAGTAGGGTAAGTCCCCCGCCCGGAACAATCCCTTGCTCAAGCGCCGCTTTGGTCGCTTCAACCGCGTCTTCCACCCGGTGCTGCTTTTCTTTTTGTTCCACTTCCGTTGCCGCTCCCACTTTGATGACCGCCACTCCGCCGGAAAGTTTCCCGAGCCGTTCCTGCATTTTTTCCTTTTCAAAATCGCTCGTCGCCTTTTCCATCTGGGTTCGGAGCTGCGCCACGCGCGCGTCGATATCCTTTTTCGTCCCTTTCCCGTCAACAATCGTCGTATCATCTTTCGTGGAAACGATGCGGCCGCATTTGCCGAGATTTTCAAGAGTTACGTTTTCAAGCTTCATGCCCCGCTCTTCGGAAATGACAGACCCGCCGGTGAGGATGGCAATATCCTCAAGCATCGCTTTCCGGCTGTCGCCGAATCCCGGCGCTTTCACCGCAAGAACATTGAGAACTCCGCGGAGCTTGTTCACCACCAGAGTCGTAAGCGCTTCCCCGTCCACGTCTTCGGCGATAATCACCATCTCTTTCTTTCCGGTTTGCGCGATCTTTTCAAGGATCGGCAAAATTTCCTGGATGGAAGAGATTTTTTTGTCCGTGATGAGGATATGCGGCTCCTTGAGCTCGGCTTCCATCGATTCGGCGCTTGTGATCATATACGGCGAGATATATCCTTTGTCGAATTTCATCCCCTCGACAATTTCCTCCTGAAGGCCGAAAGTCTGCGATTCTTCCACCGTGATCACCCCTTCTTTTCCAACTTTTTCAATGACTTTCGCGATCATTTTCCCCACTTCCGGATCCTGCGCGGAGATGGTCGCCACCTGTTCAATCGCATCCCCGGAAATTTCTTTCGCGGATTTTTTGATGTCTTTTGCCACCCGTTTTGACAACTTCAAAAGCGCGTTTTTGAGCTCGATCACGTTGATTCCTTTCGAGATGAACTTCGCGCCCGATTCCACCAAGGATTGGGTGAGAATTGTTGCGGTGGTCGTCCCGTCTCCCGCCGCGTCATTGGTCTTGTTCGCCACTTCTTTCACAAATTCCGCGCCGATATTTTCAAATTTGTCTTCGAATTCGATCTCCTTCACGATTGTCACGCCGTCGTTGGTGACAATCGGAGATCCGTATCCGCGGTCAAGTACCACGTTGCGGCCTTTGGGACCGAGCGTCACGCGGACAGCTTCGGCCACCTTGTCAATGCCGGATTTGATCCTCCTCCTTGCGTCTTCGTCGAATTTTATTTGTTTCGCCATTGGTTTAAAATTTTAAATTATTAATTTTAAATTAGCACTCTTAGTGTTTGACTGCCAATTGTTATTATAGGAAATACAGTCAGGGTGTCAAGATTTGATTCTCTTTTGCCACTCCTTCTCAATCCGCACGCCTTGCGGATCGGGAAGGAATATCAAATTTTTTTCGTTGGCACGGACATAAGCGCCGTCCTTGCGTGTCAGGGGATTCCGCCCGATGCGCGCGATTTGCACACACTTGAGCCAGGTTTCTATTCTATCGCCTCCGAGAGAATTTATCAAGCGCTCAAGCGCCTTTTGGGCAAACCGGCTGATTGAGGTTGGGTCAACATGATACCGCGCGGGCGCAAGCTCCGGAATTTCCCAATTGGGCTTGAATTTTTTGATCCAGTCGAAATTGGCTCGATAGAAATCCCGACCCGCCGACCCGCTAAACAACAAAAAAACAAAAGTATACTCATTTGCCGCGAAAAGATCTTGGCGTTCGATTTTCAAGCTGTCAGTAGCGACAAAATAATTGAGGCATATTCGGTTTTTCACTTTTTTCCCATATCGCCGGCGGCCCAAAACGTGCGTCATCGCCGTCGCCAGAAGCCGTCCGGTGAAAATACGCCCTTTTTCAAGAACCACAAAAAAATCAATGTCTGAATCTTTTTCGCAGTTTTTCATCGCGAGCGTCCCCGTGAGCGCAACCATGCGGACATAAGGCGCAAATCGGAGCCACTTGGCCGCCTTTTCGGCAATTTCAAATTTCAATCCCGCGTCTTTGTCCGCCTGGATCCGCCACGCGACAAGCTCTTTACGTCCGTGGAGAAAATAAAAACCGTTATATTCTTCAATACGATTTTCAAGCTCGCTACTTTCAAGCGTTTCAGTTATTTCGCCAAGAGAACACTTTCGTTCGCCAATCAAATTCTTCCAAATCTCAAAAGAAGTGAGAGGGAAATCCAAGATATCATAATATATAATTGTTTGAATAATATTTTTTTGAAGATTCATAACTAAAACCGAAAATATAAAACTTAAAAGCAATGCTTTAAATCTGATATTCAATTCTTATTTGCAGTTTTTCGATTTTAGTTTTTATTTTTTAGATATTTCGCCGTCCATGTTTTCGCCTTCACCATTTCTTTCGGCGTTCCTTCAAAAACAATCTCTCCGCCGTATGCCCCGCCTTCGGGACCGAGCTCAATCACCCAATCAGCTGAACGAATGACATCCAGATTATGTTCGACAATAAGAACCGTATTCCCTTTTTCCACCAACTCGTCCAAAATCTTGAGAAGCCGCGCCACATCGCCGAAATGAAGACCGATCGTCGGCTCGTCGAGGATATAAAAAGCCTTCCCGTTCGTGCGCCGCGAAAGTTCCGTCGCCAGTTTGATGCGCTGCGCCTCCCCGCCGGAAAGATGCATCGCCGACTGGCCCAATTTTAGATATCCGAGCCCCACCCGGTTGAGAGTCTCCAATTTCTCAGCCACCAGCGGATGGTTTTGGAAGAACCGCCAGGCATAATCCGCGCTCATGTCAAGAACATCGGCCACGTTCGCCCCCTGATATTCCACCGACAAAACTTTTTGGCTGAACCGCGTCCCGCCGCAAGCCTCGCAAGGGACATAGATATCCGGCAAAAGATGCATTTCGATTTTTTTCTGCCCCTCTCCCTGGCAAACTTCGCAGCGCCCGCCCTTCATGTTGAAACTGAAATGCGTGGCATTGAGATGCAGTTTCTTTGCTTCCGGAAGAGACGCAAAAATATCCCGGATATGGGAAAAAACTCCCGTATAAGTCGCGGCGTTCGACCGCGGCGTACGCCCGATCGGAGACTGGTCAATCTCAATCACTTTGGAAATATTCCCGAGTCCTTTGACTGCTTTATGTTTCCCGGCCGGATCTTTCGCTTTGTAAAAATGCCGGCTCAAAGCTTTCCCCAATATGTCACTCACAAGAGAACTCTTCCCCGAACCCGACACGCCCGTGAGGACAATCATTTTCCCGAGAGGAAAATCAACATCGATGTTTTTGAGGTTATGCTCCCCGGCGCCGACAACCGTAATCTTTCTTCCATTGCCTTTGCGATACCCGCCTGCATCGCTACGCGAAGCATTTCGGGCAGGTTTTTTCTTTTCAAAAATCTTTTTCTTCCCGCCCAAGAACTGCGCCGTTTCCGTTTTGGCCGCGCGCATTTTTTGAGGAGTTCCGGAAAAAATTATCTCTCCTCCGTTTTCCCCCGCTCCCGGCCCCATGTCGATTATCCAATCCGCTTTTTTCATGATTTGCGCGTCGTGCTCAACCACGACCACGCTGTTTCCCTCGTCTCTCAATTTTTCAAAAACCCCGACCAATTTTTCAGTATCCCGCTCGTGAAGGCCTATGGACGGCTCGTCTAGTACATAGAGGATCCCCGTGAGTCCCGATCCGATCTGCACCGCAAGCCTCACTCTCTGCGACTCACCGCCCGAAAGCGAATTGGCACTCCGAGACAGCGTGAGGTATCCAAGGCCCGCTTCGCAAAGGTTGCCGATGGTCTTTTCGACTTCTCCCAAAATCTCGGCAAGCAGTTTTTTCCCGAAAGCGGGAAGCTGCGGGATGCCCCGGATGGCTGACATTTTTTCCTTGAGCATATCAAGCGGCGTTTCGGAAAAATCGGCGATGGAACTTCCGGCGATTTTCACGGCGAGTGATTCTTTTTTGAGGCGCCGGCCTTTGCAAATGGGACAGGTCTTCATGATCATATACTTTTCCGCCTCTCCGCGGGAGAAATCGGAGTTCGCTTCCTTGTATTTGCGCTCAAGCATAGTCACCGCTCCTTCAAAATCCCGGGTGCCATAAATCAACATGTCCAAAAATTCGGGATCAAGTTTTTTCACCGGAACATCCAAAGAAAAACCGGATTCTTTGGAAATTTTTTCAAGCATCTGTTCGATCTTGGTCGCATTCCCGTTTCGCGCGCTCGCCAAGTTCCAGGGCTTGATGGCTCCCTCGCGGACGCTCAAGTTTCTGTTGGGAATCACCTGGGAAACATCCACTTCGAGCTTCGTCCCGAGTCCCGCGCAAGCGAGGCATGCCCCTTCCGGATTGTTGAAAGAAAAATTCCGGGGCGTGATTTCGGAAATGGAAATGCCGCAATCGGAACAAATGAGATAGCGGTTGTATTTCCGGTCTTCCTTTCCGGGAATAGCGATGGCCACTTCCCCGCCGCTCGCCTTCATCGCCGTTTCAATGGAATCCACCAGCCGTTCGCGGTCATGAAATTTCCCGTCAATCATCACCCGATCGATCACCGCTTCTATCTGGCTATTCTCCGGCATTTTTCCGATTTCAAAACGCGCTTGCGAAACGGGAATTGTTTTCTCGCCGAGCCGCACCCGGGCGTACCCCATCTGCTCAAATGAGGACAATTTCTCTTTCAACGGTTTGCTTTTATCTTTCGCGCCCGCAAGGATCGCTATTTGCGATTTTATTTCTTCTTTTTCCGCCAGGATTTCGTCGGCAATTTCCGAAGCGGTCCGCTGAGTGAGTTCCCGGCCGCATTTCGGACAATGCGGTTTCCCGAGACGAGCAAAGAGAATCCGTAGCCAATCATAAAGCTCCGTCATCGTCCCAACCGTCGAGCGCGGGGAACGGTTCACATTTGTCTGGTCAATCGCGATCACCGGCGACAAATTTTCAATTTTTTCGATTTCCGGCTTTTTTACCGAAGCCAAAAACTGGCGGGCATAGGCGGAAAGATTTTCAACATAGCGGCGATGCCCTTCCGCAAATATCGTGTCAAAAGCAAGGGACGATTTTCCCGAACCAGAAAGGCCGGTGACGACCACAATTTTGTCGCGGGGAATTTTCACGTCGACGTTTTTGAGGTTATTCACCCGCGCGCCTTTGATAATTAAGTGAGATTTTTTCATATATTCCTCGTCTCCTTCGCCTTATATAAGGAGAGGGTCGGGGTGAGGTTAAAAGCCCAAACTAAGTTTGTATTGTAAAGGATAAAGTAAAAAAAGTAAACCCCGGAACTTATCTTGCTATTGTTAGCAAAGCTCCGGGGTAATATTTTTTGGCATAATTATGCCCCCCTTAGATTGACTGGAATGATAATTGTCATCGAGGCCAATAAAATAATGACGACTCCAGCAACTGCCAAATAATGACAATTTATCGACTGGGCGACAAGTTTGCCATTGTCAACTTTGTACTTCCAGCCAAAACCACAACTGGAGTCAAATTCCTTATTCAGCGACTGATCAACTGAATACGCACTACAGCCATCGACAGTAACATACCGAAGTGTGACTTTTTTATTTTCAGGCCTAACGCAAACCATCAGATAAATTGGTTTTTTTTCAGCGATTTTTTTGAGATTATCCAAGGATCCAACATTTTGCATTTGGTTAGATGATAAAGGGCATTGGTATTCTTCTTGCTTCCCGCACATTTGGTATGGATGGACTTGAACACCTTCAGGCACATCCCCGATAACCTGCTCTTGCAAAGATGTTTTCTGCCCTAAATCGCACCAAATCAGACAGGCGCCTACAACACAACCTATAGTTGCTAGCGTAAAGAAAAACAACCTATTCTTTCTTTTGGGTTTCATTTTTCTCCCCCTGTTCTATGATATAAAAAAATAAATTTAAAAGAGCTTTTATTGACAACATTATATCCCAACAAAGAATAACCCGCAACCAAAAAAAATATGCCAACCAAAAACCCGACGCTGCAAGTTGGCATCGGGTTTTTTAATTTAGTTTTGAATTATGCGTTTCGTGTTACACGAATTACACTTCAATCACCACCGGCAAAACCATCGGCCGGCGTTCGGTTTTTTGGAAGAGGAACTGGCCGACTGTGTCGCGGATCTGGTCACGGACATAATTCCAATCGATCGATTCATCTTTCGCCGTCGCGTTGTGCACCACTTCCTTCACTTTGCGCTTGGTCGCGTTCACCAGGTCGAAATTTTCCTTGACGTAGATGAACCCGCGGCTTGTCACTTGCGGCTCGCCGATAACGCGCTTCGTTTTCGAATCAATGATCGTCACGATCGTGAACATCCCGTCACGAGCAAGGAGCTGGCGGTCGCGAAGGACCACCTGGCCGATGTCGCCCACTCCGAGCCCGTCCACCATGACGTAGCTCGTGTCGGCTTTCCGGGGTTGGACCCGCGCTTTTCCTTTTTCAAATTCAATGAGATCCCCGTTGTCGAGCACAAATATATTTTCTTTTTTGATCCCGATCTCGCGAGCCAGCCGCGCCGCTTCCTTGAGCATATAGTGGTTGGCATAGACCGGCAAAAAGAAATCCGGCTTCATCTGGCGAAGAATATTTTTGATATCCTCCGCGTTCGAGTGTCCGCTTGTATGGACATCCATGATGTCGCTATGGATCACATTGTCGCTCTTGCGATACAAGTTATCCTTCAGCCGCTGGATCGTCCGTTCATTCCCGGGAATCACCGAGGAAGAGAATATCACTGTGTCGTCTTTTTGGATTTTGACGTAGCGGTGGTTGTCCGTGATGATGCGGGAAAGTACCGCATTCCCTTCGCCTTGCGCCCCCGTGCAAATCACAACAATCTTATTCTCGGGATAGTTATGGATCTCCGAGATGGGAATGAGCGTTTCCCTGTGAGCTTTCACATATCCGAGTTCTTTTGCGATTTCGATATTCGTCTTCATGCTGTATCCGTCAAGCGCCACTTTTTTTCCGATGCTCCCGGCGTATTCAATGATATGCCCGATACGGCGGATCTGCGAGGAAAACGTGCCGATGATCACCCGGCCCCGGGCTTTGGAAATCAACCTTTCGATATTTTCATACATTTCCTTGTCCGTAGTCGTTACCGTACGCGTATCCACCGCGCCCAAACTCTCGAGCATCACGATGCGCGGGCTCGGAAGTTTCGCAAGATGATGGTAGGTGATCATTTTTCCGCTCATCGAATCTTTCCCCATCGTCCAGTCGCCCGGGTGGATAACCGTTCCTGAGGGAGTTTTGAGAATCACTCCGACCGCGTCCATGATGGAATGCTCGACATCAAAGAAATTCACTTCAAATTTTCCAAGGCGGATTTTGTCACGGATCGAATTCACCCGCATCGCTTTGAGTTTCTGGGCCGAACCTTTTTCATGGTCGTCGAGCTTCTTTTTCACAAGCGCCAAGGTGAGATCACGCCCGATCACCGGCGGATAATTCAGTTTTTTGAGGAGGATCGGCGCCGCCCCGATGTGGTCAAGATGTCCGTGGCTCAAAATCACCCCGCGGATATTTTTTTCCCGGCCTTTGAGATAGTTCGTATTCGGAACGATATAGTCAATCCCCGGCATATCTTCTTCCGGAAATTGGAGTCCCATATCAAGGACCACGATATCTTCGCCATACTCAAAAACCGTCATGTTGCGGCCGACTTCTTCCTGCCCCCCGAGAGGGATGATGCGAAGAGTATTGCTCCTTGAAGGAGCGCTTTTCTGTGATTCCGCCTTCCTCGCAAGCGCTTTTTGGAAAGCGGGGCTTGAAGTGAGACGGAGCACATTTTCTTCAGGACTCGGCGCAGCCATTTTTTTCTTCGCCGGATTGAACCGGCGGCGGCGCCGAACACTTTGTCCGCTTTTGGAGCGGATTTCCTTTTTTCGGCCGGTCTGGGCGGAAACTCCGTCTACCGGCCTTGTTGTTTTTTTCATAGAAAAGTTTATCTTGGGAATTTTGTATTTTCAAGGCTGAACCTCAAAAACAAAATCCCGTTTGTTAATTATTAGAAAAGATATAACTTCGTGCCTTGGGGGAGATTTGAACTCCCACGAGATTGCTCTCACTAGCTCCTGAAGCTAGCGCGTCTGCCAGTTCCGCCACCAAGGCTTTACAGCTACGTGCCTGCCCCGCCTATTGAGCGAAGCGAAATATTGCGGGGTCTGCATCCCCAAATAACGAGAATCAATGTCCCGTCAAAATCGTTTATTCAATAAAAAGGCTTATATAAAGTATTTTTTATCTATATTTGATGAAGAAGACACTCCAATTTTCAAATTATACACCCAATCGGCTATTTTGTCAATTCAACCTTCAATTTCTCCACCATATCGACCGGAGTCGGATCGATCCCATATTTTAGCGCGAGATAGTATGATGCCCAACAGCCGATTTGCAAAGTGGCAAAAATTCGAAAAAGAATATTTCCTTCAGGTATTTCAACAACTGATGAGCTGACACCATAGCCCTCGAGGATTGAGAGCGTGGCTTCGATACGTTTCAAATTACGCGGATGATCATTCCCGTCTTTCAGAACTGCTATATGGAAACCTCCCTGAAGCTTGGTGAAGCCAACCATTTCATTGTGGTTGAGTTCCGGGAAGAAATTCCAAAAAGCCGGGGTTTTGGCATTTTCGTTGAACATAATCTTCCAAATCATCGCGAGCGATTTGAACCGGGTTGACCCGTATATGACCGGTGTTTTGCCCGCCAACTCCCCAGCTAATTTTTTCCCAAGTTCCTCAAACTTATCCGCTGTTTCTTTGAGTTTGGCCGCCGCTGATTCAAATTCAGCCCTTTGATCCTTCACCATCCCTGAATTCACCAAAATCTGGAAAAGAATGGCAAAATTATAGCCATTGGCCATCCGCGGCTGAAGAACAACCTCCGGGGGCGGCATTTTCACGTACGGAACATCATGCGCTTCACACATTTCAACCACCTTTCCGCCAGAAGCGATAGCCACAGAGGGAAGATTGTTTCCAAGCGCTTCCGAAAAAGAAGAAACCGTCTCTTCGGTATTTCCGGAATAAGAAGAAATGATATTAAGACAATGGCCATAGGCCTCCGGAGGAAGGGCATAAAAACGGTTTTGGAAAATTCCAAAACGGTGGTTGGCTTCGGGATCCCGGGCAAAAAGGTCATGGAGATAGATCCGGAGAAGATTGGCTGGAAGAGCCGATCCGCCCATCCCGGAAACGACAATCGATTTGAAATCGCCATCGATTTTCACATCTCTTGCCAAATCCAGCCCCGCCACCAGCTGGTTGGGAATGTTCTTAATTACATCGTAGAGATTTTCTTTGTCGATATTTGTATTCATATTTGTAATGCTAATTTATATACTCATATTACTTTCTTACCCTCTTCGTCTTCATGTACCACTCAGTGACATTGGCAAACTTTTGATCCGATGAAACCAGCGAGGTAACATCTACTCCCTGTACTTTTTTATTCATCACGCTCAAATAGTTTGGACTGTAAAGGAAAATGGCCGGAATATCGTCCGTGAGCTCCCTTTGAAAATCGCCATACAGTTCCTCCCGTTTTTCTTCGTCGTTTTCCGCGCGCAATTTTTCCAGAATTTTGTCGACATCCGGATTGGAGTAAAGTGAGAGATTCAATCCCGGATCCTTGGTTTGCGAGGAATGCCAAAAAGAATAGGGATCCGGCTCGGCCATCGGCCAGCTCTGCCCGAAAAGAAGCGCGTCGTATTCGCGGGGACGGATGAAATTTTGCTGGATGTCACCAATACTTTCAAAATCAATATCCACTTTGGCGCCGATCGCTTCCCACTCGCTTTTGAGAATATTGGCCGTGTCCACCAGTTGCGGCCAGTCGGTGGTGACAAGCGTAAATTCAAGCGGCTCCCCGCTTTTCACCCGAAAACCGTCATCCCCCGCTTTCCAGCCGGCTTCGTCGAGCGTTTTTTTGGCGTCTTCAATATTGAAATCAAACTTTTTCACGTCATCAGTCGCGCCCAAAGCTCCCGGCGGAAGCGGCGAAAAAATTTCCCGGCCCTGCCCTTCAAAAACTTTCCCCACGATATCCGCCCGGTCAACCGCTTGCGAGAGCGCTTTTCTCACATCCCGGTCGGCGATCGCTTTATTTTTTTGCTGATTGAAAAAAACGGCGAAATAGCGCGGAAGAGTCGCTGAAATTATATTCGCGCTTCGCTGGCTTTTCACGTCTTTCAATTTGTCCGGAGAAAGAGAGCTCGTCCCGAAAATCTGTTTGTTGTTATACGCCTCAATCATTGAATCTTCGTCGGGATAGAATTGGAAAGTAATGGTTTTGATATAGGGACTCGCAGAAAAATATTCCGGATTGGCCGCCAGCTTGTAGGAGAGAATCATGCCGCCCGAATCCTTGGAAAAATCGACGGATTCATAGGGACCGGTTCCTACCGGACGCAAGTTATATTCCGCAAGGGAGAAATTGGCCGGAGCCACCGTTTCCCAAACATGTTTCGGAATAATCCCAACCGTGAGGTTATTTGGAAAAAAGGCATAGGCCGCCGGCAAGATGAACTTCAGCGTATTTTCATCAATCTGCTCAACTCCCACCCCTTGCCAATTCTGGCGCAAAGGACTTTTGAAAGCCGGATCTTCAATAGCTTGAATCGTAAAAATAACGTCGTCGGAACCGAAAGGTTCGCCGTCGTGCCATTTGATGTCTCTTTTGAGATGCACCGTATACTCCAATCCATCCCCGGAAACCTCGTAGTTTTCCGCAAGGTCAGGCACGATTTTCCCATCACTGTCATATTTGAAAAGTCCGGAATAGATAAGCCGGGTGAGATCGGCATCCGCTTCATTTCCGGCCGCCAAAACCGGATTGATATACATCGGCTGGCCGATGATCCCTTCGGAATATTCCCCGCCCGGAACCGGAATGGGTTTTGTGAGGGAATAATAAATTCCCAAAACCGTAGCAATAAGGGAAATCGCCACCAAAAGGACCAACGAAAAAACGGTCATCCGCTCTTTGGCGGAAAAAACCCGAGAAAATTTTTGCCAAAAGTTTCTGTTCATTATCTATGAACTATGCTCCCTTCGAGCTGAAATAGATATTCGCCACCGCCAGTCCTAAAAAGACCGCCGAAAGAAATACCGATGCCCAATAGAGGAATTTTTCCATCCCCCGTTTGGTGTAATATCCCCCAAAGTCGCCGCCGAATGAAGCGGAAAGGCCGGCTCCGCGATTTTGCAACAAAATGGAAACCGCAAGAAGGACGGATACGGCTATTTGGGCCCAAATGAGAATTTTTTCAATCATTTTCGTTTATTACTGATGATACAAAAAAGTTGACAATGCTGATCACAACCACCGCCCAGAAAGCAGCCGTCCAAGTTTCAATCACGAGCGCCGAAACAATATGGGACACCAGGATAAGCATCAATACATTGATGACAATCGTGAAAAGGCCAAGCGTGATCCAGATGAGCGGAAGGGAGATTATCTTCACCACCGGCTTCACGAAAAAATTGATTGCTCCCAGAACCGCACCTGCAAGGATCAGCCAAGTCCAATCGCCGTCAAAATATATCCCCGGCACCAGCCGCGCCGAGGCCCAGATCCCGACTGCGTTGGAAAGAATGTGGATGATGAGGCGTAGCATATTTTAGAATACAGAAGAGATTAGCACAAGTCCGAAAAAAGTCAAAGTCTTTGCAACCGGAATAAGGGCCAATCCCCTTTACTAATCGCCGATTACAAATTACTATTTAAATACATTATAATCCGAGAATAAACTCTTATCAAATATATATGAAAAAACGCATTTTTTCCGGCATCCAGCCGTCCGGCAACCTCCATCTTGGAAATTATCTGGGCGCGGTCAAAAATTGGGTGGCGCTCCAAAAAGAATACGATTCCATTTTTTGCATCGTCGACCTTCACGCCATCACCGTCCCGCAAAATCCGGAAGAGCTTCGCCGCAATACGCTTGAACTGGCCAAAACCTATATCGCTTCGGGAATTGATACGCAGAGTGCCACAATTTTCGTTCAGTCGCAGGTTTCCGAACACGCCGAACTCGGCTGGATTTTGAACACACTCACCAAAATGCCCGAACTCGACAAAATGACCCAGTTCAAAGACAAATCCCAAGAGCATCGGGAAAATATCAATGCCGGGCTTTTTGATTATCCCGTCCTCATGGCCGCGGATATCTTGCTGTATGATACCAATGTCGTACCAGTCGGAGAAGACCAGCTCCAACATGTGGAACTCGCCCGCACGCTGGCTCGCCGGTTCAATCACCAGTTCAGGGAAACTTTCACTGTTCCCGAAGCTTTTATCGTGAAGGAAGGCATGCGTATCATGGGCCTCGACGATCCAGCAAAAAAAATGTCAAAATCCGCTTCCTCGGAATTGAATTACATCGCCCTCACCGATTCCCCCGAAAAAATCCGTGAAAAAGTGAGGCGCGCCGTCACTGACAGCGGAAAAAGCATCCGCTATGCCGACGACAAGCCGGCCATCCGGAACCTCATCAATATTTACGCCCTCCTCGACAACGCCAAACCGGAGGATATCGAGCAATCTTACAAAGGGAAAGGCTATGCCGAGTTCAAAAACGACCTAGCGGAGGTCATAGTTGACTTCTTGGGCAATTTCCAGGCAAAATACAATGATATCAACGACAAGGATGTTCTTGATATCCTCGAAACCGGACGGGGAAAAGGCAAATCCCTCGCCGCAAAAAAAATGGAGGACGTGCGGGAGAAGGTTGGGTTTTTGCAGTAAATTCTCAAAAATTATAGGGGGGTAGGCCGTGGGCACCTTAATAACTGTTTGGCTGGATCGGATTAAAAATAGGGCAAACCAAATTACATTCAGTCGCATAATCTTAACGACTGTTATCTTGTTAACCTGCAAAGATTATCCGGCAGTTGCATTTATCTGCCTTCTTTGCGCCATCACCACTGATTTTATCGATGGTAAAGTTGCCCGTATAAACGGAGCAACAAAATTCGGCGGCGCATTGGACCGCTTTGCTGACAAATATTTGTTTCTGGCTTTGATGTATATCGCTTGGGACAGTCTTCAGAATCCGGCCGTGGAAGATTTTATCATTACAACGCCACTGAAAATTATTATCAGGATAGAGCTCTCCCTGATGTTTCTTTCCGTTATCGGTTACTTGCTCAACCTAAGCGTAGAATCCAGAAGGGTGGGAAAATGGAAATTTGGATTTGAATGCGCTTTGATGATTTTTATTTCCTCATTTATCTTCACACCATATCTCAAAGAGTTTCTCTATTCTTGGGTCATTTTGTTTATTATTCAGGTTCTTTTGCTGATTACGACCGTTTTGGCAATTTTCAGTTTATTCTCCTATGTTTGGGAATATACCGGAATTGGCTGGAATAACCTAAAGGGTTTAAATATTCGATTTTTCGGAGGATACTAAAGATCGACAAAAAAAGTCGATTAACAATTGAAAAAATATACTGCAGAAGGAGAATGATCATGACCGAAAAAAGAATTCCCCTTGAAGAAATCAATCTTTTTGGCCAACATGCAGAGATTGAAGTGATGAAGCCGAAAACCCCAATAAATTCGGATGGAAAATTCCAACAGTTCATTGATCAACATCAAAAATTCCTGCAAAAAAGCGCGGAAGATATCAATGAACCTCTTTGGAACTCGCATGGAGAATGCCCTAAATGCAAAAGTAAGCAATATTTTCTGCTTTACGGCGGTAATTGTGACAAAAAATGCTCTAACTGTGGCAAATGTTATGACTGCAGAGACAGAACAATTTAATAACGCACTAAGCAAAAAAACAAAAGCCCCGGCTGGAAAACAGCGACGGGGCTTTTAAAAATTCGAGATTTTCCCCCTTTAATAAAGGGGGATTAAAGGGGGATTTTTGTTATAAATAAACCCTCTCCAACTCTCCCTTTAGGAAAAGGAGAGGGGCCTATCACCCCCGGATCAATCCCAGCACTTCATCCCTTTTCTCTTCCATCAACTTCTCCGTGTCCGCTTCCAAATTGAGGCGCAAGACCGGCTCGGTGTTCGACGGCCGGACATTAAACCACCAATCGGGATATTCGATTTTCACGCCGTCAAGTTCTGAAATTTTTCCGTCCGAATATTTTTCCTTGAGCGCCGCAATAACCGCATCTTTATCTGCCACTTCGGAATTAATTTCCCCCGAGTGGAAATAACGCTTGATGCCTCTCACAAGATCCGACATTTTCCCGCCCGTTTCCGCCATCACGCCCAAAAGCATAAGCGCCGCAAGCGTCGAGGCCTCCGCCATGAAATTTTCTTGGAAATAATAGTGCCCCGAAAGCTCGCCGGCAAAAACGCCGCCTTTGTTACGCATGATTTTCTTGATATTCGCGTGCCCCACCGGACACTCAAGCGCCACTCCTCCGTTTTCTTCAATATATTCCTTCACCGATTTTGAAGAACGAAGGTCGTAGAAAATTTTCGCGCCCGGTTTTTTTTCAAGGACAATTTTGGCAATGAGCCCGGTGACGAGATCCATCGGCACGATTTGCCCCGTCTCATCGACAAAGCCGACCCGATCGGCATCCCCGTCATAAGCAATTCCCAAATCGGCATTCGTTCCAACCACTTTCGCCTGAAGTTCGGCAAGCGTTTCCGTCTTCAAGGGATTGGCCTCATGATTGGGAAATTTTCCGTCAAAATTTTCATAGAGCGGCGTTATTTCAAGATTTTCGGGAAATTTTCCGTATATTTCTTTTTCCAAAATTCCCATCGCGTTCGCAAAATCAATCACAATCTTGAACTTCCGCCCGCCCAGCTTGGCAAACCCGGAAAAATATTCGACGTATTCTTTTTTGATTTCTTCTTTGTTTATGATTTCCCCTTTTCGAGAAGCTTCTGGAAATTTTCCGGCAATCGCAAGATCCCGGACATCAAACAAGCCGCTATTTTCTCCGACCGGAACCGCTTCCGCCCGGCAAATTTTCATTCCGTTATATTCCGCCGGATTATGGGAAGCCGTGAGAGCAATCGCGCCGTCAACCCCCAATTTCCCCGAAGCGAAATAAACCATCGGCGTGGAAGCAAGCCCCAAGTCATACACATCCGCCCCCTGGTCGGTAATGCCTTTCGCCAGATTTTCAAAAAGCGCCGAGCTCGATTCCCTGATGTCGCGGCCCACCGCGACCCTTTTGGCATCGAGATATTGGACCGCAGCCCGGCCGATGCTATACGCCGCTTCCTCGTTTATTTCCTCCGGATAAACCCCCCGGATATCATAGGCCTTGAAAATTTTCGGATTAATTTCACCCATATTCTTTGGTTTTACAAATTAACTGCCCTCCGCTAATATTGTATCAGAGTATATCATATCTTATCAATTAATTTCATTGGATATTGATCACTGATCACTGTTCACTGATCACCGAAAACATGAAACTCGTCATCATGGCCGGCGGAAAAGGAACCCGCCTTTGGCCCGTGAGCCGGAAAAACAAACCGAAACAATTCCAGTGCCTCACCTCCGACAAAACCATGCTTCAGGAAACCTACCTGCGCCTGCGGAAAATCGCCGAACCGGAAGATATATACGTCGCCACCAACCAGGAATATGTGAGCGAAGTGGAAAAAGAAATCCTTGAATTTCCAAAAGAGAATATCTTGGCTGAACCGGTAGGGCGAAACACCGCACCCTCTGTGGCTCTCGCCGCCGCCGTGATTGCCGCAAATGACGAAGAAGAAATCATGGGAGTTTTCCCCGCCGACCATTTTATCCAAAATCCGGAAGTTCTTCTTGAAGCTATCCGAAAAGGCGTGGAATTTTTGAAAAATCATGAAGAATATCTTTTGACATTCGGCATCACGCCCAGCGCGCCGGAAACGGGATACGGCTATATCCAAAAGGACGGCTCTCTCGAAAAAAACGGTTTGGAAATTTTCCACGCCGAAAAATTCGTGGAAAAACCGGATTTTGAAACAGCCAAGAAATACCTCGAATCAGAAAACTACTTCTGGAACAGCGGAATGTTCCTTTGGAAAACCAAAACGATCATCGAAAAATTCAAAAGCTATGTCCCGGATGATTATGCACGGCTTGTGAAAATCCGCGACAGCGTGAAAAATAATAATTTTGCCAAAGTGCTCGCAAAAGAATTTCCCGAAATGGACAAAAACAGCATCGACTATGCCATTCTGGAAAACGAAAAAAACGTCGCTGTTATTCCCTTGGAGTTGGAATGGAGCGATGTCGGAAGCTGGACCGCCCTCAAGGAAACTTTGGTCGGAAATAACAAGGAACATTTGGTAAACGTAAAAGGCGAACACCTTGATTTCGATAGCGAGAATCTCTTGGTCTATGGATCGGAAAAACTGATCACCACTATCGGCGTAAAAGATTTGATAATAGTCGACACGCCCGACGCGATCCTCATCGCCGACAAAAACAAATCCCAACTCGTTTCCGACGTCGTCAAAAAACTCGAAGGCGAAGGCAAGATTAAGAATTTGTAACTCCCTCTCCCTTGATAAGGAGAGGGACGGGGTGAGGTTAAAAAATCAAGGCGGACACATTTTGTATCCGCCTTTTTTGAAGTCCAAAAATCACGCAAGTATCGCGCAAAGATTTTTCAGCCACCTTCACGATAAAACTGCCCCCATCTCGCTACGAGCGGATAATCGTGTCCTGCAATGAAAAAGGCAGGATAATAAATTCTGTCCCGATTGAATAAAAGAAAAGACCCCTTGTCGCGAGACTTGAGGTCTTGTTTTATTGGCCATTTGTGGCCTCCGGCGAAATTTAGGCAGCTTCGAGGCTTGCTACGTTCCAGATGGGATAATCCCACTTCCCTTTGTGCTTGCCCGACATCGTGCGAGCACGAATTGACACGCACCAATCGGCACAACCCAATTCGCCATCGGGAAGGCCCTTGACTTCGCCGACCCGGCCGGAAATTTTGTTCTTGACCTTCATTCCCGGCTTCAATTCTGATTTTCTCATCTCCAGAGCCCTCCCTTGGTCTTTATTGCAGATGATGAAGTTCAATTTCGAGGTTGTATTCCGCGTCCGGAACAATTGGGATTTCCCGTATTTCTCCAATTCTCATCGGAAGAGCCGCGATTGACTGAACCATAGTCTCGTATGCCTCCCGGATAATTTTGATGGTTTCTTCCCGTTTCGGCGGATTTTCAAAACTGGGGATGGCCACATAGAAGCCAGCAATGGCGAGGCCCAATCCGCCTTTTTCCGAATACCGCAAGTTGAGATTGGTCGGGATTACGATGCATCCCGGTTTTTCATCGGCTTCGGAAACCATAACGTCGCACAGGCAGTCGCAAATCGTGTCTTGAAAGTCGGCTGGCGTGCAGGTTTTCACTTCGTATCCCTCGTAATATGTCATCTTTCACTCCCCTCGTTTATGGTCGGCCAATTGGCCAATGGTATAATAGCCGTTTGACCAGAGGCATCCCTGAATGAAGCAGAGCCACCGCATCGCCTTTTCAATGCGGCCCTCTTTCAAAAATTATTCCATTTTATCCAGCATCCCGTGGCAATGAGCTAAACCCCGCACGGGAACGTCAAGAAGTTTTTCGTGAGGATAATCGATTTTAGGAGCTCCCATTTTTTCAAAGAACGCTCTATACTCGTCCATAGCCTTTTTTATCTGTTCGCCGGTCATATTTCTCCCCCTCTCAAGAGAAAATTGCTTTTGTGAAAAATTACAGAATATCCAGCTGATTGTCAATTTTTTCCCGAAATGTCACGGAGTGCCAAATCGGGATTGAACTCAACTTTGATGCCCATATGATTTTCGTTAGAAATTACCAGTATGTGTCCATTTTTTATAAAATCTTGATTTTTAACCGCTTTATTGCAATAATAGTTTAGCAATAAACAATTTCAATTTCAAATAAATCTATGCTTCGGGTCGGCACGGAGCGAACGCTATCAGACATTTCACAAACGGCAATTCTGAAAAAATCATCCCTTTCGCTTTCACGATAAAACTGCCACCGCCGCAGTATGAGCGAATAATCGTGGCTTGAAATTAAAAAGGAAGAATTATGCGGTCAGTGCCGTTTGAATAACGATTATTGACACTAAAACTTTTTGTTGGTAGCCTATTCTGAAGCCATTTTACAATCAAGGGGGAAATTATGCCGATACATCCGGTTTTCACTCTGATGCCGATCTGCAAGCATTTGAAGCTATTCCCAAAGAAAGATGACTTGCCTCATATCAAAGCACTCATCTGGGAATTGCGGGAAGAGGACGATACCACGCCTGAAGAGGCCCGGGAATACATCGACGATATTCTTGGCCTAAACCGCACTTGGCTCGACCCTCGCTGGTTCAAGGCGGAATGCACGAAGCTCAAACACCTGCTGCGTGCTTACCGAGAGCGTGGTAATGAGTGAATATACTCCAATGCAAGTTATCGTAGCCAACAAGGCCCGAATATCCGAATGCGAAGACCGCGAGGAAATCAAGGAGTTTCCAAACAAAGCGTTGGAAAGTTGGGTTCTCGATAGCTTGACTATCGACTAAAATCACAAAAAGAACCGCCAGTTTGCAGAACATCGCAGACTGGCGGATTTTATTTACTGAAAAATGGCCCAGATTGACATCAGGGACATTTATTGCTTTAATGATTTATCGCTTTTCCTAACAGAGAATGCGATGTTTCAGCGTAAAATTCAGCTTTGAGGAGGAAGCAGGATGAGGACTTTCAAAAAAGAAGAGGTTTCGGCTCTGCCCGTTTTTATCGGGCAACGAACCTACGACGGCTCTGATATAGAGGAGCTTATGTCGGGGTTCTGGATGTATCGCGGCTTCAACAGCTTTCACCCGCAAGTTGTCTCCTATGTTGGCCTTAAAAAAAGGAAAGGCCTCATACGGAAAATCGGCAAATTGAAGGGCGGGCTCATCCGCCGCATCCGGGAAGCCGAAGAAGCCGTGGCAGTTTTCCTCATTATGGTCTGGTCGGTAGCCCAAGAAAAGGACATCGTCCAAAACCTAGTCAACAAAATCCGGAAGCGTTGCCCCGCGGACAAAACCTTCATTTACCAGATAGTTATGGACTACGGCGGGGCGGAAATGATTTTCTCCCGTCCGAAAGACCTCTCCCTGGTTCAGGAAGGCAAGGCCCTCTACTCCTTTTTCAATCACGATGCTCGCACTGCGGGCAGCCACAGGCTCATTGAGCTGATGAACCGCATTATGGGGGCAGACCTTCCCGGCGATGAATTTCCCAACTACCCTATGGCTGACCTCCAGAAGATGGCCAAACATATCAACCACGAAAACTTCAATTCCTTCGGTCGCCGTGAGGGTTCTATCCCAAAATATCCCATCGGGGAAGACGGGAGGCCTCTTTTCCCGGTCATACAGATTGAAGTTGACTGCCCCTGTGGATGCGGCGGCAAGAAAATCGTTGACCGCTTTGACCTGGATGCGGAAGGCAACGCCAAAGTTCGGTGCTATATGGGTGAGGGCAGGCAAGAGCACATCATCCCCGGCATCGGTTCGCAGTTTGACCCCTGGCCGCAGTTCGACGCTATGCGGCAACAAACGGCCTAAACCGAGCGTTCAAAGGCGTAAAAAGAACCGCCAGTTTGCAGAACATCGCAGACTGGCGGATTTTATTTTTCAATTTTGATTTCTTGATTTATTTTTCAAATTTTTCAATGCCCTGCAGAAGCTCCTGCTGCCTTTTCTGGAGCGAAGCATCAAAGATGATGCGATATTCAAAGTTTTTGTTGGCTTGTTGAAATTCTTTGAAACCGATTTCTTTGGCAAACACCTCGCTGAAAAGTTGCTCGGCTTTTCCTTTGTATTGCTCCTTGTTCTTTTCGTAGCCTTCTTTTTCCCGGTTTGATTTCACCTCTACCACGAGAAAGTGGCCCTTTGTTGTCTCAACAAGAAAATCCGCTTGGCCCGATCCAATTCATTCAATCTGTTTTGCTTGGTGAATAAGTTTGGCAATCGTTGAGAATCTTGCCAAATTTGAGATATGCCCTTCCGTGATGAGGTTTTTAAACATCAATGCCCGCATCAATTGCTTGCGCACATTTTGAAAGGCACCAAACAAATACTTGCCCGCCAGATTATCTTTCTTCTTCAAGAGCAAATCTATTTCCTGTAAAATATTTTCAATGGCTCTAGACTAGAAGATTTTTCTTCGATATATAAATCAGCATTATCTAGAACCTCAATGAGTTTGACTGTGGCGATATTATCCTTGCCGCCGCCCTTTTCTTCGGTTTTGTCAAAATCTTGATTTTAGTTAATTTTATTGCAATAATAGTTTAGCAATAAACAATTTCAATTTCAAATAAATCTATGCTTCGGGTCGGAATCGTAGGGCTTCCAAATGTCGGGAAATCGACATTGTTCAAAGCTCTCACCAAAAATCCGGTGGATATTGCCAATTATCCTTTTTGCACCATCGAACCGAACGTCGGTGTTGTTCGCGTGCCCGATGAGCGCCTCGAAAAACTGGCGAAAATGTCAGGCTCGGCGAAAATCGTCCCGACGGTGGTTGAGTTTGTCGACATCGCGGGACTGGTCCGCGGCGCGGCCGAAGGCGAGGGCTTGGGAAACAAATTCCTTTCGCATATTCGGGAGGTGGACGCAATCGCGCAAGTCGTTCGCGGATTCGAGAATAGCGACATCACCCACGTTCACAATAAGATTGATCCCGAGAGCGATGTCGAAGTGATCAACACCGAACTCATTCTCGCCGACATTGAAACCGTGCAAAAAAGAATAGCGAGACTTGAAAAAGAAGCCCGCGGACAAGATAAAGTTGCCGCAAAAGCGCTTGAAATTGTGAAAAATATCAAAAATATTTTGGATGGGGGGAAACTGGCCAGCGAACTGAAATTATCAGAAGAGGATTTTTCGCTTGTCCGCGACATACAGCTTCTCACCTGGAAGCCGATGTTGTTTGTCTTGAATACGAATATTTCTGAAGGTTCAACCTTCGGAGACCGAAGATTGAATCTTCTCGAAAATACTGTTCCTATCGATGTCAAAATAGAAGAAGAACTTTCCGAAATGTCGGTGGAGGAAGCCAAAGAACTTGGCATGAAATCAAATCTTGATCAGTTGATTCTCAAAGCCTATGAAATTTTAGGGCTCATCACTTTCCTCACCACCGGTCCCGACGAAACCCGCGCCTGGACAGTGAAGAAAAATTCAAGCGCCCCACAGGCCGGAAGCGCCATCCACACCGATTTCGAAGAAAAATTCATCCGCGCGGATGTGATCAGCTGGGAAAAGTTGCTCGAGGCCGGATCGTGGGCCAGCGCCCGCGAATTGGGAACGCTCCGCACGGAAGGAAAAGATTATATTGTCCAAGATGGTGATGTGATTGAGTTCAAGATTTAATTCTGCATGGAGATGCCTGCCCCATGGGAGCAAAGCGACTATACGGGGCCTGCCCCGTGATTTTGCAAAGCAAAATTTTACGGGGTAATTGAGTTTAAGATATAGAGCTTGCCAAAAATGGATCGCTATGGTAGGCTACTTCTACCCAGTTGAATAATTTTGCTTCGCAAAATTTCGCGGAGCGAATTCAACAGGGTAAACAATCAAGAAAGTCCATATTCTCTCCGTCTCGCATTCTCACGGGAATAGAGAGAAAAATTCCGCTGAACAGGGCTTTCTTTAGCGGATTTTATTTGTTAATTTAATTGAAAAACATGGAATACGAACTGTTATTCTTCACCTCTCTCGCCAATGAAGAAAGGATCCCTGAAATCAAAAGGGAGATTGAGGAGATAATCATCGGCCGCGGCGGAAAAATTTCCGCGGATTTTTCCGACATCGGAAAACGGAAATTCGCCCATCCGATCAAGAAGCAAACCCACGGATTTTTCAGCTTCTGCCGCTTCACCCTCGAAGAAAAAGAGAATCTGACGGAAATCAACCGGCGCATGGTCCTCAACGACAAAGTGATGCGCCACTTGATCGTCCGCGCCGATGAAATTGGAAAGCCGATGAGCGAACAAAAGGTTCGGGAAGAAAAACCGGAAGAAAAAGTTAATAAAAAAACAGAAGCCAGACCGAAAGAACCGGCGGTTGCTCCGGAAACAAAACCTAAGGTGGAAATTTCCGACCTCGACGAAAAACTGACAGAAATTCTCGAAGAAAACCCGGAATAATAATTTCAAACTTTAAAATTTAAATTTTAAATTCAAACCTATGAGCCTTAATAAAGTCCTCCTCATTGGAAACCTCACCCGCGACCCGGAATTGCGCTCCACCGGATCCGGCCAATCCGTTGCCAACTTCGGCCTTGCTACTAATCGCGTCTGGAAAGACCAGCAATCCGGAGAACGGAAAGAGGCCGTCGAGTTCCACAACATTGTCCTCTGGGGACGCCTCGCGGAAATTTCCGGCCAATATTTGCATAAAGGCAGCAAAATTTTCCTGGAAGGCCGCCTTCAAACCCGTTCCTGGCAGGACCAAAGCGGCAACAAGCGCTACATGACCGAAATTATCGCTGAAACCCTCCAGATGCTCGATCGAAAACCGCAAGGCGGTTCGCCCTATCAGCCCGCTGCGCCCCAAGGAGCCCCGACAAACAGCATGAACCAGCCTTCTCCCGCGCCTGCCGCCCCCGTTGCGCCGGCCCAACCGGAAGAAATCCCGACCATCCAGATAGATGACAGCCAGGACGAAGTGAAGATCGAGGATATACCATTTTAAGTTAAAAATGCAAAAATCAAAATTGAAAATGACAGTGCAAAGTATAAAGTAAATTTAATTTGAAAATAATTTTGCATTAAAATTTCAAATTTTATTTGTCATTTTTTATTTTGATATTTTAATTTTGAATTATTTTTATGAACAGGCCCAATAATAACCAACCGACTCCCGCCGCGCCGAAAAATTGCTTTTTCTGCGCCAACAATATCAACGCAATCGACTACAAAGACACGCTTTTCTTGCGGCGCTTCATGAACTCGCACGCAAAAATCGTTTCTCCGCGACGTACGGGCAATTGCGCCAAACACCAGCGCATGGTAACAAACGCCATCAAGCGGGCAAGGACTATGGCGTTGCTGTCTTATACGATTAAATAAAGTTATACGTTTTATCATCCCGCACTTAATATGGGATCCTAATAGTAGGGACGCAAAATATTGCGTCGCTATACTCAACAGCCAGGATGACAAATGTGTTTCTGCTCCCGAGTTATGCTTTCTATCTCCGACATCAAAACTGGAAAAACCATATCCCTCAACGGCAATCCTTACCTCGTCATTTTTCACCAGCATTCCAAAATGGGACGGGCCGGAGCAGTGTTACGCACCAAATTACGTAATCTCAAAACCGGAGCTGTAATGGAAAAAACTTTTCAGGGTGCAGACAAAATCGAAGAAGCAGAGATAGTCAAAAATAAAGCTCAATATTTGTACCAAGACGGAACCGATTTCGTTTTTATGGATACGGCAAGTTATGAGCAATTTTCTCTCCCAAAAAGCGCTCTGGGAAATTTGACTGACTATCTTATCGAGGGCACCGAAGTGAGCCTTATTATCTACAACACGGCTCCGATCAACATCGAACTGCCGATAAAAATGGATTTCAAAGTCGTGGAGGCTCCGCCTGCCATCAAAGGAAACACTGCTGACGGCGGGTCAAAGCAAGTGACTCTTGAAACCGGCGTCAAAGTCAACACCCCTCTTTTTGTGAAACAAGGCGACGTCATCCGCATCAACACGGAAACGGGAGAATACGTGGAACGGGCGAAGTAACAAGAAAACTCCGGCGCATTCGCAACCGGAGTTTTTTGATTGGCATTCAATTTTATTCTTTGATCTTTTCTTTCAACGCTTTTTCAATTTCCTTATAAACTTTCGGGTTATCCCGCAGAAATTGCTTCGCTTTTTCCCGTCCGACGCCAAGTTTCACCTCGCCGAAAGAAAAGGAATTTCCGGTTTTCGCAACCGCCCCGTATTTCACCCCCGTATCAATAAGATCCCCCTCTTTTGAAATACCTTCGTTATACATGATATCAAACTCCGCCGTCTGGAAAGGAGGCGCCACTTTGTTTTTCACCACTTTCACTTTCACCCGGTTTCCCACAATCTGGTCTCCCTGCTTGATCTGGGCCGCGCGCCGCACTTCGATGCGGACGGAGGAATAGAACTTGAGCGCGTTTCCGCCAGTCGTCGTTTCCGGGTTCCCAAACACCACTCCGATCTTCATCCGGATCTGATTGATGAAAATGATCGTCACGTTGCTTTTCGCTCCGATCGCTGTGAGCTTGCGAAGAGCTTGCGACATGAGCCGGGCCTGCCGACCCATGTGCGAATCCCCCATTTCACCTTCGATTTCCGCCTGGGGGGTGAGCGCCGCCACTGAATCAACCACAATCACGTCCACCGCATTCGATTTCACAAGCGTCTCGACAATATCAAGCGCCTGTTCGCCGTTGTCCGGTTGCGAGATTAAAAGGTCGTTCAAATTCACGCCGATTTTTTTGGCATACGCGGGATCAAGCGCGTGTTCGGCATCGATGAAAGCCGCCGACCCGCCCGCCTTTTGGGCGTTCGCAACAATATGGAGAGTAAGAGTTGTCTTCCCCGATGATTCGGGGCCATATACTTCAATGATGCGCCCCCTCGGCACTCCGCCGATCCCAAGGGCGATATCAAGCGAAGGCGAACCGGTCGGAATCGCCGCTATATCCACTTTTTTCACCTCCCCCAATTTCATAATCGACCCCTCGCCAAAACGATCTTTGATTTCTTTCACGGTTTCTTCAAGCTTGATTTCTTTGTTTTCAGTTTCTTTTGTCATGTCTATATATGAATTTAAAATTTTAGCTTAGTCATTTGGTCCAAACACAACATCTCTCACGATTCCCGGCGTATCGGCCAGCACTTTTTCGTCTTTTCCGTTCACTTTGATGAAAGTCTGATTGGCCTTCCCGCTGGTGATCCGCACTTCCTTGTCCCCCTTGAAATCCTGGACCGCCCCCGGGAGCATCGTCCCGGAATAGACCAAATTCCCATCCGCTTCCACTGAAATCCAGACTGGATTGGCATCCGCCCGCACCGTGATATTCACCCCTTCCCTCTTTTCGTCCTGCTCCCCGATCACTTTTCCGTTTTCATCGCCGCCGTTCGCCACTTCCGGCGCTTGGTAGTCCGACTTGATATTCAAAATCTTTGATATTTTTTTCTCGAAACGGTTTTCGGCCGAAATCGTCACCGCGTTCACTCCGTTTTGGAGAAGAATATCCTCTTTGAATTCTCCCCTGTCGCTCACCAAAACCGGCTGGCCGTTTATGGTGAGCTTCGCATCTTCATCCGTGAAGCCGGAAACGGAAATTGAGTTCCCGGGCACGGATTCGTCACTGGCAGGAGAGGTGATCACCAGCCGCGGAACCGCCGCAAACCGCCCGACTTGGTTATAGAGATAGGAAAATCCGCCAACAATGGCAATGACGATCACCGCCACCGCCAAATAGCGGGGAGTGATGACCAAACTTGCCGGTTTTTTGGCCTTCTTCACCGGAGTTTTCTTTTCTTCGGAACAAAGGTTGCTTTTTATCTCCTTTTCCCGTTCATAAAGGCTGATAATTTTTTTCGGATCGACTCCCAGGAACTCGGCATACGCCCGAAGAAACCCTTTCACATAGACATCCGGCGGCAATTCTTCATAACACCCGCTTTCAATCTTTTCCAGATATTTCATGGGGATCTTCGTATCCCGCGAAACCTCATGGAGCGTCACGCGCCCTTCGCTCCTCAAATTCCGAAGTTGCTCGCCCAGAGTATATGAATTCACTTTTTTTTGGGTAAAACCACGAAACATAATAGAAATTCAAAGTTCAAAAATCAAAAATCAAAATCACGTTGCAAAACTAGAAATTTTTTAATTTTGACTTGAATTTTTGACTTTTGACGTTTGACTTTTTATTTTTTCCCACTATAAAAACAGGAAATTCCTGCTTTTCTTATTTTGTGTTTGTTTTTTGATATTATACCTCATAATATCACATCTGCCAACGGTCCCTTTTTGACTGGTCGGCCAATTCGTCCTCGTACTCAACTTCGGCTGAAGACGCAGGCGCCATCGGCCCATCAACCAATATTTCCCGGGCTTTCGATCCGTCCGCCGGCCCGATCACGCCGTTGGCTTCCAAAAGGTCAAGAAGCCGCGCCGCCCGGGCATATCCCACCCGAAGGCGTCGCTGAAGAAGCGAGGCCGAGGCTTTCCCGGATTTCACCACCGTGTCTTTGGCATCTTCATAGAGATCATCCCCGTCTTCTTCGCCCGTCCCGCCCGTCATTTTTCCGCCAAGACTCACCCGCTGGGGAGCCGTCACTTCATCGTCATATTCCACCTCTCCTTCCAATTGGCCCTTGATCGATTTCACCACCCGCTTCACTTCCGATTCCGAAACAAAAACGCCTTGGATGCGCCGCGGTTTGGGCGACCGGGCGGAAAGGAAAAGCATATCCCCGTTCCCGAGCAATTTTTCCGCTCCCGACATATCAAGGATCGTCCGCGAATCGATCTGTGTCGCGACCTGGAAAGCGATGCGCGTCGTGATGTTGGCCTTGATGAGGCCGGTGAGAACTTCCACCGACGGCCGCTGGGTCGAAACAATGAGATGGATTCCCACCGCCCGCGCCATCTGCGCGAGGCGCACGATCGCCGCCTCCACTTCTTTCGAGTGGGAGGCCATGATATCGGCCAGCTCGTCGATGATGATGACAATGAACGGCAAACGTTTCACTTCCTCTTCGCCAACCACCTCTCCGGTTTCTTCGTCGATGATTTCTTTCTTCTGGCCGACCCTGATTTTTCCGTTATACGAATGGATATCCCTCGATCCGGCTTCCTGGAGCGTTTTGTAGCGTCGCTCCATTTCTCCCACCGCCCACTTGAGAGCATTCGCCACCTTCCCATTCTCTACTACCGTCGGAGTCAGAAGATGCGGAATGCCGTTGTATCCCGTGAGTTCCACCCGCTTCGGGTCAACCAAAATGAGCTTCAAATCATCCGGTGAGTTTTGATAGAGAAGTGACGTAATGATCGTATTGATCCCCACACTTTTTCCGGTTCCGGTCGCTCCGGCAATCATCAAGTGCGGCATTTCAGTGAGATCCCCCAAGATATAGTTCCCGGCCACGTCTTTTCCAAGACAAAGCGTGAGATTCGATTTTCTCTCCGCAAATTCATCGCTTTCGATGAGATCGCGCAGGCGCACCATCGTCGACGTCTTGTTCGGCACTTCGATTCCAATAAGAGACTTGCCGGGAATCGGCGCCTCGATCCGGATCGGATGCGCCGCGAGCGCGAGAGACAGATTATTGTTGAGGCCGGTGATCTTCGAAAGCCGGATCCCCGCCGCCGGCTTAAAACAATACTGTGTTACGGACGGACCGACGCTGATATCCCCGATCTCCACTTCGATCCCGAAATTTTTAAAAGTCTCCTGGATGGTTTTGGCGTTGGCTTCAATGTCGCCGGGCTTCGCTTTCCCGCTCGAGCGTTCAAGAAGGTCAAGCGGCGGCAATTTCCATCCGGCGATCGTCCTTTGCCGGTCAACCATCGGCGCTTTTCTTTCGGGAACATCCGGTTTTTCCGTTTTTCGCTTGAGAAGCTCGCTGATTCTTGCCGCTGTTGAAGGTTTTTCTTCAATATATACCGACCCTTTTTTTTCTTTGCTCGCCGCGGCTTTGGCATCAGCCGGTTCATCTTCCTCATCATTCTCCTTCTTCCATTTCATCCATTCCATCGGCCGGAAAAGCGCCCGAAGCGGCATATTGAGCGCGAGAAGAAGCGAAGCAAGAGCCACCGCTACCAAAACAATAAGGCTAGCCGAAAAGCCGAAAAACTTGAGCGCGGGATAGGCAAGCGCCGCCCCCAAAAATCCGCCGCCCTGCCCGGCTTTTGCCGCCGCTACCATTTTTTCAAGAGGATAGAAAATATGGACCGTGCCAAGGATGCTCGCAAGGAACAGAAAAAAGCCCACCGCCACAAAGACGTAATACGCCTCCTCGTCCCGGCGGAAATAAAGGAACCCGACCGCAATAAGAAGCACCGGCAAAATATACCGCCCGATTCCAAGTGCAAGACCCAAACCTTTGTCGAGATATTTTCCAAAAGTTCCCGCTCCGCCGAAAAGGCTGAAAACGGCAAGCAGTGCAAAGGCAATCAGAAAAACAGCGATGATGGACCGCTTTGTGTCGCTTTTGAGGGCCGATAGCCCGCCGCCATTTCCATTTCCGCCGCCGTTCCCGTTTTTTTCTTTGTCTTTTTTCTTTTTTCTGCCCATCTAAGAAATAAATTACTCCATATCCTCTCCCCCTGCCAAGGGGGAGACTAGAGAGGGGGTTTGGAGGAATATTGGAGGAATAAGAGTAATTTAAAGATATTATTTACTGATTCATCTTAGCATATTTTTCGAGAGATTTCCAGCCAAGCTCAAATATGCTCTTAAGCGTTTTGTATATCTTCCGGCTCTCAATGACAAGGCCCATCTGCTCGCCAAAAGCCATGACCCCGATGTTCCGCCCGCCATAGAGATTGATCTCCACTTCCATGGGAAATTCTTTCGGGTCGACCAATCGTGTTTGCCGCAAAGACTTTTCATCGCGTTCTTGATAATCGACAACCTCCTCTGTTTTTGGCGCAATCACCCGCGCCCAGATTTTTTTCTCAAGGCGCTTGGGCACATAATATTTTTCGAGCCATTCAACGTCGAATTTGGTCATCGCTTCACTCGTCACCCAAGCCTGGATTTCCTGGTCGGGATATTTGAGCGTGTCTTTATAAACTTCCTTGATTCCTTCCGCGCCCTCAAAATATCGGATGCGCGGCTTTTTCTCAATCGCGTTCATGACTGAAAGCAGTTCCGGCAAAATCTTTTTGAGCGTCGCCTTTCGCTCGTCATAGACATCGTCCAATTTCCGGGGATCTTCGGCGGAATAGATATTTTTTTTGCCTTTCATGGTTTCCAGCAATAAATTCTTACTTTTTAGCGAGAGCGCGATATCATAGACTGTCGTCCGCTTCACGCCCGATTTTTTGGCAATTTGGGCGATATTTCCCTCCCCCAACTCCAAAACCGCCAAATATACTTTGGCTTCCTTGTCGCTCAAGCCCAGTTTTTCGAGATCGTTAGATAGCATCCGTTTGTTGCGTTTTGCGTTACGAGTTACGCGTTATGCGATATTTGTCGGTCTTTAGGTCGTTATTTATATTCTAGCAGAAACAGCCATATTTGTCAATATATAAGCCCATTTCTCAAGACTATCATCTCAAATCTCAAATATTTTTGACCCTAATCTTGACAATCCGTCTACAAAATGCTATACTACCCAGTCAAGCTGAAAAAGCAGCTGGCTAAGAAGAGAGTTCTTTCAGCAAATAATCAAATAGTCCAGTTTTATCGCAGGATAATAAGCTCTTAGGGAAGAATATCCTCTGATGAAACGGCTTTCAACGGCCACGAAGCAGAGGGAATACCCAAACATTCTTTATAACAGACTAGCAAGAAGAGAGATAAAGAGTGCGGAAACGAAACTGCTTCGCCTTCCGGCAACCGTTCCGGAAGTAATAAGTGGTTCTCTTGCTCAATTCGTTGAGCAAGAGGTCAGGCTTATTAAAAAAACAAGCCTCAAGAAGAGAGCCTCAAATATGCCAGTGAGTTGGCATGTGATTGATTATTTACTCTCTTCTTATCAATCCCCGACTCATTGGCATTTTTGTGGATCCAGCACTAACTTTGGACTGAAAGGAAACTTTTCTTTATGCGCCTCTTTAATTGAGCCAAAGCCTGTCCGTGATATTTGAGCCTTTTCTCTCTTGTCTCGGCATCAATTCTTGAAAAGTAGGCTTCATAGTAAACGAGTTTCCATTGATGACCGCGAGTATAATTGGAATAACCGCGATTGTGTTCGATCAATCTTTTTCTCAAATCGCTAGTGCATCCAATATATATTTCACCAGATTCATTTTTTAGAAAATATACATAATGCATAAATGCATTATAGTCCAAAGTTAGTGCTGGAGGAAAAGATCTTTGAAAATTGAATAAGGGTGAATCGCTGCAAGAGCTGCGAAAACATTTTCACAATTCCTGCGGCGATTCGCCGAAAGAAACAATCCCGCGCAAAGGAAAACTTACACTGGCGCGGAATTGAAAAGAATTCAAAAAAGTTGCCTGCCACGGACGGCGGGCGGAGGGAAAATGATTACGGAAATAAAGAATTGGGTATGGCGGCACGAATACCGTGCCGACGGTTCCAACCCGACCCCCACAAAGGGGTCAACTCGGCCATTCGACATGGTCGAGTTCGAGGCAATAGATGGCGACATAGAAGTCGTCGTCTATTGTGCCCCGGGCGACCACCGTCGCCCGACAGTTTATCAATACTCAGACAAAGCCGGAAAGCTCAAACTTTCCGACTTTGTCTGGGAGGGAAGGAGCGAGATAGAGGATCACGTTCCTTTCCTGAAAAACAAGTCTTTTGAGGGCGGCTGGCAGTGGTCGCCTTCGGAAGGTTGGCAGAAAAAATAGAAGGAGATGTCGCGACTCCAGCCTGATGGCAAACACTTCGCGTGAAAAATTCAGCGGTTATCGGATCCGCTTCAACAAAAACGAGCCACTAGGGTTTTGGGAGAAAGCTCGCGCCAACCACGCGCCGGCTTTCTCCTTTTTTTATTTCGAAAATGATATAATGGCATCATGGAAAAAGAACATCCGGAAAAAATCAAAATAGATTCTCCAAAAACAATCATAGAAAACTTTCAAGAGAAACTGCGGAAGATAGAGAGTATTGCAAAATCTTCTGAAGTCAGATACGATCCGGATTTCTTGGTCCGAATACTTGAATTCGAAATTGATGAAAAGACAAAAAATGCCTTGGGAGAACACGCGGCGCATGATATCGCCGCAATGAAATTCTGGAAAACAAAGCTCCTCTTTTTTCTCGAGGAAAAATTGCACGTTTATTTCAGAAAAGAATCGCCACTGGACAGCTATGGTATGGCGAAAAGAACGATTGAGACTTACGCAAAACATTTTGATTTGGAAAAAAATGACCGCCACCGCGGTGGAGAAGGACCGCTTACAATGTCTATTGGAGCAATGCTTCAATCTCAACGGGAAAACGCATCTTTGAGAAGAGACAATATCGACATAATTTCCAGGCTCATAGAAACATTTCCGGGCGATATTGACGGAACGAAAAGAATTTTTATCAAATTGATAATGGATTATGACACTGAATATTCTTCCACAAAGTTACTTGGCCATCTCGAACAAAAACCTCTTGGACAAAAAAATGAATTCACCATTATCCTCTTCACCGACCTCATCGGCGCGGGAGAGGCTCTCAAGAAAATCAACGGCCTCATTATCAAGAGCGAAAAGGAAAATGACCAAAACGCGGCTGAAAATTTGAAAAACGCCCGCGCCTATCTCGTCCCCACCAAAGACAAGGAGGTTTTTGCAAAACTTGAGGATTTTTATCGAAAATTCAACATCAAAGAACACCAACTCAACAAGGAACTCAATGAGAAAGAAGTTTCTCTTCTCAAAGAAATCATTTCTCCGGGAAGCAAGGTGCTCGAATCCGGATGTGGAACGGGAAGACTGCTACTTGAGATGAAAAAAGCCGGCTATGAAATTTCCGGATATGATATCACACCGGAAAATATCGAGGAGATAAAAAAACAAGACCCCAACGCCCGCGTTTCCATAGAAGACTGGCACCATACGCCCTACGAAGACCGGGAATTCGACGCGGTTTATTCGCTCGGAAGAAACATCCTCCATGAATACTCCCTTCCCGGGCAAGTCCGGCTTTTCCGCGAAGCCGCGCGCATCTTGAAGCCGGGAGGAAAATTTGTCTTCGACATACCCGACCGGGAAAAAGGGGTTTATGCCGAAAATGTCGGGGAATACAAAAAATTGATGAACGCGAAAGGCATATACAACATCCGTGAAGGAACAGTTCACGATTCTCCCAATGGAGAACATTTTTCCACCCGCTATTGCTATTCTCCTGAAGACATCGAAAACCTCGCCCGCCTCACCGGATTCAAGATCATCGAAACCCGGCGCGCGGAGCTCCCGACCGGAAAGGGCGATGAGAATTTGTATTATATTTTGGAGAAGGTGTGGGAAATTTGACAATATTATTGTGAATATATACAATAATCATTGTAAATAATTGCAATAATATGCTTGAATTCCGCTCAAAAATCACTGTGAAAGTGCTCGGATATTTCTTTCTCAATCCGCACCGGAGACATTACATCAACGAACTGGCCGAAATTCTGGAAGCTGATCCGGGAAATCTCTTTCGCAAGCTCAAGGAATTGGAACAGGAAGGCATTTTGCTTTCGGAAGCGGCCGGAAACCAAAAATACTTTTTTCTCAACGAAAAATATCCTCTTCTCAAGGAAACAAAACAAATCTATAATGCCAAATACGGAGTCGCGAACCTCCTGAAAGAAGAAATGGAAAAAATAAAAGGGCTGGAATCGGCTTGGATTTTCGGCTCTTTCGCCAAAAACTCTTTTCAGCAGGAAAGCGACATTGATTTGCTGCTTGTCGGAAGCCACTCTTCCCTCTCGGCCAAGCGCTTGATTCTGCCGCTCGAGAAAAAATTGGGACGGGAGCTGAATATCGTGGACATGACGGGAAACGAGCTGAAAATCCGCCGAAAGAAAAAAGATGAATTCATCAAAAACATATTTTCGCAAAAAACAATAAAAATATTTTGAATGTTCGAGCATTTCAAATTTTCCCGAAAACAAATCGAAAAATACCATAAATCCGCCCAAAGAGATTTTCGAATTGCCAGCGAAGCGAATGTGGCCGAAGTATCTTTTCGCTTTTGCTACGACGCGCTTCTCAAACTGGCCATTGCGGTTTGCGCCAGCCAAAATCTGCGGGTGAAATCAAGAAGAGGCCACCACATCGAACTCATCAAAAAACTCTCCAGCCTCCTCTCCGATTCGGAAGTCGAAGTATTTGCCAACGAAATGAGGGCAAAGAGAAATTGGGATCTTTATGGCGGCGGAGCAATAATTTCGAAAAAGGAGGCTGATGAATATTTAAAATGGACCAAGTCCATATTCTCAAAAGCCGACCGGGTGCTTCACGGAAAACAAGCGAGATTGAAGATATAGGATATTTTCCAGCCATGGAATTTTTGACTGACAAAATAAAATCAGATCAAAGAAAAAAACTGCCACCGGAAATGATGGATTCTTCTCTTATACCTAAAGATGAAAAAAGTTCTTCAGAAACAGATGATTTGATTCTGATCGAATACAAAAAAATTGTCCGAAGCGCCGAAAAGGAAGCTGAAGAAATTTCCAAACTATGCGAAGAAATCTTCTTTGAATATATTGCCTAAATGTCCAACAAATTCTCGCGTCATCTCTTCCCAACAAATCTCATTGGCGTTTGAATTTCTTGTCGATGTTTGTATATGTTTTTCTCGAGCCTCTCTAAGTGAAGGAAGATATGAAAGGGCATTATTGATCTTATTTTCAATAGGTTTTGTTTTTTCGATTAATTTCCACTCATCCATAACTATAAGGAAAATATAAACAAATAAAACACTACTTCCGATATCCCGTTCCCGCCGGGATCAGTTTTCCGATGATTACGTTTTCTTTCAAGCCCCGAAGTTTGTCTTCCTTTCCGGTGACCGCCGCGTTGATGAGAACTTTCGCCGTTTCCTGGAAAGATGCCGCCGAGAGGAAGCTTTCCGTGGAAAGCGCCACTTTCGAAATCCCGAGAAGCAGTTTCTCGCCGGTCGCGATATTTTTTCCGGCGTTCTTCGCAATATCGTTCGCTTCCACAAGCTGGACATCTTCCACCACGTCTCCCGGAAGAAGGGTCGTGTCGCCCGGATCAAGGATCCGCACCCGCGAGAGCATCTGGCGGATGATCACCTCGATATGCTTGTCGTTGATGCCTTCCCCTTGCGCGGAATATATTTCCTGCACTTCCTTGATGATATAGCGGTAGACCGCTTCTTCACCCTCAATCTTGAAAAGTTTTTTGAGATCGAGATGCCCTTCGGAAAGCACCTGCCCTTTGGCCACGAGATCGTCTTTTGCCACCTCGAGGTTCATGACCGAGGAAACAACATATTCGTGAGTATCTTTTTTGCCTTTCTCGTCAGGAGCGGTTTCGATGCGGATAATTTTTTCTTTTTCCGTTTCCTTGATTTCCACCACCTGCCCGTCCACTTCGGAAATGGCGGCTTCTCCTTTCGGCGGGCGGGATTCAAAAATTTCATCCACGCGCGGAAGTCCCTGGGTGATATCCGTTCCGGCGACGCCTCCGATGTGGAAAGTACGCATCGTGAGCTGGGTTCCCGGCTCTCCGATAGCCTGCGCCGCCACGATTCCCACCGCTTGTCCGATCTGCACAAGTTCGTTCCGGCCCAGGTCCATTCCATAGCATTTCTGGCATATTCCGCGCCGGCTCTGGCAAGTGACGACAGACCGGATCTTTATTTTTTCCACTTTCGCTTTTTCAATCTCTTCCGCTTTTTCTTTCGTGATGAGATCTCCCGCCTTGAGGATAGCTTTTTTCGTCTTGGGATCAGCCACATCTTCGATCAAATAGCGTCCGGTGATGCGGGAAGCAAAGCTGATGCCGACCACGTCCGAGTCTTCGCGATACATGAAATTTCCCCGATCGTCGCCGCAATCGACTTCCCGAACCACGACATCCTGCGCCACATCCACAAGCCGCCGCGTCAGGTATCCGGCCGTCGCCGTCCGAAGGGCGGTGTCCGCCATACCTTTCCGGGCTCCGTGGGTCGCAATGAAATATTCAAGGACGTTGAAACCTTCTTTGAACGATGATTTGATCGGCAGTTCGATCGTTTCCCCGGTCGGACCGGCCACCAGCCCTTTCATTCCGGTCATCTGCACCACCACCGCTTCCGTGCCGCGCGCTTTGGAATATACCATGGAATATACCGGGCCTTCTTTGTCGAGAGAAGCGCGCACCGCTTCCGTGATTTTATTCTTCGCTTCGCTCCAAATCTCGATCACCTGGCTTTTTCTTTCCCGGTCGGTGAGAAGCCCCATGCCATATTGCTTGTTGATGAGCTCCACCCGATCTTCAGCGTCTTCCATGATCTTTTTCTTTTCTTCCGGAACAGCAAGGTCATCCATCCCCCAGCTGATTCCGGAACGGGTGACAAGCGAGAATGCCAAATTTTTGAGTTCGTCCACGAATTTGGCCGTTTCGTCCCGTCCAGATATCTCAAGGCACTGCGCCACAATCTTTCTCAATTTTCCTTTGTCCATTTCTTCATTCACGAAACCGATTTCCACCGGCATGATTTCATTGAAAAGAATCCGGCCCACAGAAGTTTTCCTTCTTTCCGTTCCAAAATCCACTTCGATTTCCGCTTTGAGATCAACGCTTCCGAAATGATAGGCCAGTTTCGCTTCTTCGGGTGTTGCAAAAATTTTTCCTTCTCCGGTGCGGCCCGGCATGATATGGGTCATATAGTAACAACCGAGCACCATGTCCTGCGACGGGATCGTGATCGGGTCTCCGCTCGCCGGCTTCAAAAGGTTTTTCGCCGAAAGCATTATGTTTCCCGCTTCGGTGCGCGCTTCCTCGGTGAGCGGCACATGGACCGCCATCTGGTCTCCGTCGAAGTCCGCGTTGAAAGCCGAACATACCATCGGATGGATCTGGATCGCTTTTCCTTCGATGAACACCGGCTGGAAAGCCTGGATACTCAAACGGTGCAGGGTCGGGGCGCGGTTCAAAAGCACATAGTGATGTTCGATGATATCGTCAAGAATTTCATAAGCTTCTTCCGCTTCGAATTCCACCATTTTTCCAGCGCTTCGCACGTTGTGGGCATATTCCCTTTCGATCAGCTTGTTGATGATGAAAGGTTTGAAAAGTTCAAGAGCCATTTTCTTCGGCAAACCGCACTGATGGAGTTTCAGTTTCGGTCCGACCACAATCACGCTCCGACCGGAATAATCCACCCGCTTTCCAAGAAGGTTCTGGCGGAAACGTCCTTGCTTTCCTTTGAGCATATCAGCCAGCGACCGAAGGGCCCGCTTCTGTCCAGTTGAAGCCGCCACCGAAGTTTGTCCCCGACGGGCAGAGTTATCAAACAGCGCATCCACCGCTTCTTGGAGCATTCTTTTTTCGTTCCGGGAAATCACTTCCGGCGCGCCGATCTCGATCAGTTTTCTCAACCGGTTGTTGCGGTTGATGATACGACGGTAGAGATCGTTGAGATCCGAAGTCGCAAACCGTCCCCCGTCAAGCTGGACCATCGGGCGAAGATCCGGCGGAATGACCGGGATCACGGTTGGGAGCATCCATTCGGGACGAAGGCCGGCCTGGCTGAACCCCTGGAACAATTTGAGTTGTTTTAAAAGTTTTTTCTTGTCAGAAATTTTGTCGTCTTCAATCTCTTTGTTGATCCGGGCGATCTCCTCTTCAATATTGAGCCCTTCCAAAATACGCCGGACTGCTTCCGCTCCGATTCCCGCCTTGAAAACATGGCCATATTTGAGCGACAAATTGAAATATTCCACTTCGGAAAGGATCTGGAACCGGCGAAGGCTCTTGAGTTCTTCCCGGCCGGCTTGATAGGCGCCCTTGAGTTCTTCATTCTCTTTTTCTGATTCGCTTTTCTTCTGCTTGCCTTTGTATTCCGCTTCCAGCCGGTCAAGCGCTTCCTTGCGGGCATCCTCATCCACTTCCATGACAATATAGCTCGCAAAGTAAACCACCTTTTCCAATTCCTGCGCCGACATGCCGAGCGACAAGCCGATTTTGGAAGGCACGCCCCGCAAAAACCAAATATGAGAAACCGGCACCGCGAGCTTGATATGCCCCAGCCGTTCCCGCCGGACGATCGAGCGTGTTACTTCCACGCCGCACTTGTCGCAAATGATGCCTTTATAGCGGATTTTTTTGTATTTTCCGCAGTAACATTCCCAGTCCTTGGCTGGTCCGAAAATTTTTTCGCAAAAAAGACCGTCGCGCTCGTATCTTTGGGTGCGATAGTTGATTGTCTCCGGCTTTGTCACCTCGCCGTGGGACCAATTGAGGATATCGTCGGGACTCGCGAGCTTCAATCGGATTGCGTCGAAGTCGCTCACTTTGGTGGCATTTTGTTGATTCATATTTTCAGCGATCAGTGATCAAACCTGCCCGCAATGCTGCGCATAGCGCTGCAGGCGGGGATCAAGGATCAATAAATTTTAAGTTTCCAATAAGTTTAAAAAATTTATTCCTCTCCGTCATCCTTTCTCTCCGATCCGGTTTTCTCTTCCTCGTCAACTTCCGTTTTCTCGCCGACCGATTCGATATTGAGGCAAAGCCCCTTGAGTTCGTTTACTAACACGTTGAAAGAAGCCGGGATGTTCGGACTCTTGATCCGTTCGCCCTTGATGATCGATTCATAGGCTTTCGAGCGGCCGAGCTGGTCGTCCGATTTGATTGTCATCATTTCCTGAAGCGTATGCGCACTGCCGTATCCTTCGAGCGCCCACACTTCCATTTCCCCGAAGCGCTGGCCTCCGAATTGGGCTTTTCCGCCGAGAGGCTGCTGGGTGATGAGCGAGTACGGTCCGATAGAACGCATGTGAATTTTGTCTTCCACTAAGTGGTTGAGCTTCATGATATACATATATCCCACCATGGTTTTTTCGTCGAAGTACTCTCCTGTCTTTCCGTTCATAAGCCGCATCTTTCCGTCTTCAGGAAGGCCCGCTTTCTTAAGTTCCTCTTTTATGTTCTGTTCGCTCACTCCGTCAAGGGCGGGACTTGCGATTTTGTATCCGAGTTCGGAAGCCGCCCAACCGAGATGCGCCTCAAGAATCTGGCCGATGTTCATACGCGAAGCCACTCCAAGCGGATTGAGTATGATATCCACCGGTCGGCCATCCGGAAGGCAAGGCATATCTTCGACCGCCGCAATTTTCGAAATCACTCCCTTGTTTCCGTGTCGTCCGGCAAGCTTGTCGCCCACTGAAATTTTGCGAAGCTGCGCCACACTCACCTGAATCTGCTGGATCACTCCTGCCGGAAGCTTGTCGCCCTGCTCGCGCGAAAAGATTTTGATATCCACCACTTTTCCATGTTCCCCGTGCGGAAGATAAAGCGAAGTATCTTTCACGTCCTTTGATTTTTCTCCGAAGATGGCGCGAAGCAATCTTTCTTCCGGGGTGAGATCGCCTTCCCCTTTCGGTGAAATTTTCCCGACAAGAATATCTCCCGAAGAAACCTCCGCTCCAATATGGATGATCCCCGTATCGTCAAGATTTTTGAGCCGCTCTTCACCGATATTCGGAATATCTCGCGTCACCACTTCCGGGCCAAGCTTCGTATCACGGATATCCACTGAAAAATCTTCAATATGAATGGAAGTATAGCGATCCGCCTGAAGCAACCGTTCAGAAATGATGATAGCGTCTTCAAAGTTGTTCCCCTCCCAAGGCATGAGCGCCACCAAAACATTCTGGCCGAGCGCCAATTCCCCATTGTCCGTCGAAGCTCCGTCCGCGAGAAGCTGGCCTTTCGCCACTTTTTGTCCCCGGGAAACCCGCGGAATCTGATTCATACAAGTGAAAGCGTTCGAGCGTTCGAAATTCTGGAGCCAATAAATTTTCTTCGTTGATTTTCCGTCTTTTTCCGTCTTGAGGGTGATATGTGCCGCATCCACTTCCGCCACTTCCCCGTCTTCGCGCGCAAGGATCACCTGTCCCGAATCAGCCGCCGCTTTGTCTTCAAGCCCCGTTCCCACCAGCGGCGAATCCGGCAGAATGCAAGATACTGCCTGGCGCTGCATGTTTGAACCCATGAGAGCCCGGTGAGCATCGTCGTGCTCAAGGAACGGAATGAGCGAAGTGGCAATTGAAATACACTGTTTCGGCGAAACATCGACATAGTCAACCTTCGTCGCTTCAATCACCGACGGCTTCCCTTTCACCCGCGCTTCAATTTTTTCTTCCTGGATATATCCATCGTCGTCAATCAGGATATCCGCGTGAGCAATAACTTTCCGATCTTCCACGGTCGCGTTCAAATATTCAATATCTTTGGTGACAAACGGCTTGCCGTCCTTCAACTCAACTTTTCGATACGGAGTCTCGAGAAAACCGAACTCGTTGATGCGCGCGTAGCAAGACAAATGATTCACCAATCCGATGTTCGGGCCTTCCGGCGTCTGCACCGGACAAATCCGACCGTAGTGGGAATGGTGGACATCGCGCACTTCAAAGCTTGCCCGTTCGCGGGTGAGACCGCCCGGCCCCATCGCGGAAAGCCGCCGCTTGTGTTCAAGTTCCGCCAGCGGATTCACCTGATCCATGAATTGCGAAAGCTGGGAAGAAGCAAAAAATTCCTTGACTGCCGCCGCCACCGGACGCGAGTTTACGAGTTGACCTGGAACAACTATGGCAAGATCGCAAGTACTCATCCGGTCTTTGATATTTCGCACCATGCGCGCAAGTCCCGCCCGAAATTTGTTTTGCACAAGCTCCCCAACACAACGCACCCGCCGGTTTCCAAGGTGGTCGATATCATCCGGCTCCGCCATCGGATTATTATTAAGATTGATAATTTCCTTGATGATCAGCACCAAATCTTCCGGACGCAAAATTCGATGCGCTTCGTCATTCGGCTCATCCACATCCAAACGCTGGTTCAAGCGGTATCGCCCCACTTTTCCGAAATCGTATCTCTCAAAATTGAAAAACATCGATTCGATCATCTGCCGCGCGTTTTCAACGGAGGCGAGATCCCCCGGACGAATTCTTTTGTAAACCTCCTTGAATCCATCTCCCTGGGTCTTCGCCGCGTCGCGCCCAATCGTCGCTTCAAGATAATTCGTCTCGCCTTTGTTCACATCGGCGAAAGTTTTGGCCAAAAGCTCGTCCGTGGAAATGCCAAAAGCCCGCAAAAGAGAAGTGATCGCCACTTTTCGCTTGCGGTCGATTTTCACCCAAATGGCTCCGTCAAGATCCGTTTCCATTTCGAGCCAAGCTCCGCGGTTCGGAATGATTTTCGCCCCGAAAAGTTTCTTTCCCTTCTGATATTCCATCGTGAAAAAGACTCCCGGGCTTCGGATAAGCTGGCTCACCACCACTCTTTCCACGCCGTTGATGATGAAAGTTCCCCGGTCGGTCATGATCGGCAAGTCTCCAAGATAAACTTCCTGTTCTTTCACCTCCCCGGTCTGTTTGTTGAGAAGGCTCACCGCGCACCGGAGCGGCGCCTCAAAAGAGATATTTTTTTCTTTCGACGTTTTCTCGTCGTATTTCGGCTCGTCAAGATAATATTTTCCAAAAGAAAGTTCCAAATCTTTTCCGGTGAAATCCTCAATTGGGTTAACCTCATCGAGGAGTTCACGCATACCTTCCGCGAGAAACCAGTCATATGACATGGTTTGCGTTTCGATCAAGTTCGGAAGGGACACCATTGCGCGCCGGTTGAAAAATTTCCTCTTATGGAGAGAGGATTGCGGGCTGAAAGACTCTTTCACCCCGAGGGTTTTGGCCTCTTGAGACATAAAAGACACGCCACTCTCCAAATTTCCGCTTCGGCAAATTCTGGGAAGCGGTTGGTTTTGGCTAAGTGGTTTAGTTAAGAATATTTAGTTATGCTTGGTTTGATTGGTTCACCCGAAAAGATTTGTATCTTGATTCGATTCTAACATGCTTGCTTATTCTTGGCAATAGGACTTGAATTTTCTCCGATTTTTAGCGTTTCAAAAGCAATTTCCGCGATCCGGTACGTCGTCCATTTCCGCGGCACTTGACTTATTATATTGTACTTATCAAGTTTGTCAACCCCGCTCCAATTTTGCCCCTGAAAACCTGCTCGGCGCGTCGGGCGAATAGCCCGGCCTTTTTGACCAGCGTCGAGCTGTATTCGCTTTTTATTCTTTGCATCTTTTGAAGATAAATTTATTTCCCGCAAAATTGGGGCGGGGTCAAGTCCTAACTTATTTTTCCTCAAAATTTTATCCAAATTCGCCAAAAGTTTGTGAGATAAATCGTTCTCATCCTGCCATTCTAGGCTATCAAGCACCTTTTTTCCCTCAAAAAGCGCGAGTTTTATGAAATTGTTCTCTTCGATATAGAGTTTCAGCTGCATAAATTGAAGATTATAGTATTTCTGCAACATCCGCAAATCCCTCTCCTTACCAAGGAGAGGGTCAGGGTGAGGTTGTACGAGGAGTGGATTTATTTTATCAGTTTTTTCTGCGATGAAGGCAGTTTGAAATTCTCCCCCGTCACAACCTTTCTCCCTGTTTTATTTTCCAGATCAATCCGGGCACGTTTGGCGATCCGGCCGCCGCGTTTGGCCGGAATTTTGTTCTCCTGAAAGCCGCGGGATTGCTCCACTTCGGCAATTTGGCGGGTGGAAAGTTCCGCAAGCGCCGTGAAGATCAATTCCGCGTCCGACATATGGTCGCGCAGATTTTCCGTTTTCAGTTTCTTGAGCTTTTTGTGTTCTTTTACGGTGAAATCCGACCATTCTTCGTGGATGATATTGGTGAGAATCGCGTATTCTTCTTGCTCCGTCACCTCGTGATCGCGCCAGTAATCGGTGAGCTTGTTTCGCACTTCCTGGCCCATCATTCTCTGTTGGATCCACTTTTCGCTCCTGCCCATCCGCCGCCAATATTCCCGGCTGCGGTTTAGCGCCCGTTCCGGATCATTGATTTCTTCGATTCGCTCATAACCGACTCTGGCCAGCCATCTTTTGAACGGTTCAGCCTTTGGCGACGGAACCGACTGGATAATGCGAAATATAGCTTCAGTGTCAGCTGCATCCGTCAAATAATATTTACCATCCGTGGAGCGCATTTTCAGTTGTCGGCAAATTGTCGACAACTCAACTCCATCTTCGCTTTTTACCCGCTTTTTCATCTTGAACCAATAATCTCGCGGGTTGACGCTATCCGTGAGAACTTCGACAATATCCACTACTGAAAAATACCACCTCTCTTCTTTTTCATTCCAATCTCTTCTAATTTTTTTGCCGTCAAATATGGCCAAATGTTTTTCTTTTTTCATGTTGGTGAATTTTTGAAAGATTATCCTTTGCTGAAATTATATCACCATATCACTATTTTGCCAAGCATGGATGACCTTTCGGATTTTTTATTTCGCCCCCTCCCAAATCACTTCAAAAAAACTTTTTTGCGTGTCGTATATCATCTTGCTTTCGATGATGATGGCAATTTCTTCTTCATAAGAAACCATCCCAACCTTGTCGCGCCCATAGAGAACCATTTCAATCCCGATTTTGAAATTTTCAGACGGAACAAACTTGGCGCGTGAGAGATATTCTTCCGCTTGCGCTCCGACAGCTCTCAATTCCGGCGTGTCACGAAAAAGAATTCGAGCCCAAATCTTCTTCTCCTTTCGTTTGGGCATGAAATAGGTCTTAAAATAACCATCCCAGTCCCAGAATTTTTCATTGAAGGTAACCAGGGTTTCACTGTCAGGATAATTCAAAACATCGCCAAATACTTCTTTGTACGCCTCTTTCCCTTCGAAATAGCGAATTTTCGGTTTTTTGTCGATGAGGTTCGTGAAAGCGAGAAGCTCTGGCATGATTTTTTCAAGGGCTCTTTTCCGTTCTTCCAGCTGATCTGTGAGTTTTTTGGGATTTTCCGCATAAACAACTAAGGTATTGTCACGTTCATAGCTTGAAATAAGCCCTTTTTCCTTGAGGGTTTCGACGGCCAAATAGGTCGTCGTTCTTTTCACGCCTGATTTCTTGGCAAGCCTGTATATGCTTGTTTCGCCCAATTCCAAAGCGGCGAGGTACACTTTTGCCTCATTTTGGCTTAAACCAGCGTTTTTTAGGTCTTCTGTTTGCATATATTTTAACCTCATCCCTCCTTCTCCTTACCAAGGAGAAGGCGATCAGTTTTTAGCAATTAGTATGTTCTTGCTGGGCTCCCTCTCCTTTATAAGGAGAGGGTTGGGGTGAGGTGTCATCTTTTCCGACGTCATAATTATTATAGCACATCCCGCAATATATTGCAATATATAAGCCACTATAACCCAATGTTTCATGAAACTATTTTTCTTTATTGTCTGTATCTATGGACTATTCTCTCCAAAAATGATATACTTGGCTGTTACGATGAGAAACCGAAAAGGGATCGAGTTGTAGCAATAGATCTTTAAAAATCAATTAAACAGGGAGAAAGTCATGAGTCTGAAATTGAAAGATTGCCGAAATTATAACGGTTTGGTTAGTTATTTTCACAAAACTTCCTGCTCTATGTGCGGTCTTGACGCTTTACGAGTCAAGATTACTTTCAAAGGAAAGAAAAAAACTTTCAAGGCTATACAGCTAAAGGGCTACATCCATCAAGCGTCGAAAAGAATTGAGATATTCTTGTGGACTGTATCAGATGATATTTTTTCACAAATTTCGGAACTTGGCTTCGAGAAAGATTTTGATGGATTTTATGCCTACCGGCTTTTCCTTAATGAGGCTAAAAACATCAAATGGGAAGAACCAATTCTAAAATGGACAGATGACACCGGAAAACGGTTTGAGGTAATGCTTAGCCCCCCAAAATGGCAGGGAGAAGCCACCCCCCATCTCGATGGAAAACTCATCGAAAGATTTTATGAAAATCTTTAGGTTCTCAGCCCAGCATATGCAACCGCATATCGCTGGGCTCCCTTTCCGAGACTGTCTCATTGGGAGGTAGTCTCAGAGGAGGAAAACAGTTCTTTAGAAAAATATAAGGAGAAGAAAAATGGAAATAATAATAAATAGTCTATATGCTATATCGCTGATTCCGGCGATATTTGGTGCCATTTGCTTATATTTCGTTCCGGTTGCTATAATTTGCTGCATCATCGGGGAAGAGTCGATGGGCGATACACGTTTGGAGCACTTGGCAAATGCCATTTTTCTCTTATTAGCTGGAAGCGTGCTTGTTTCACCAGCCATATTATTACTCTGGATAATCAAGCACTATGGTTTTTAATAAACCACTTAGGGTTCGGCCCGTGACGGAACAACGTTGCGGGCCTTTTTTATTTAAATCCCTCTTCAACTCCCCGCCTGCTTCGATTTGCGAAGCATTTCGGGCAGGTCCCTTTAGAAAAGGGAGAGAGCTCGCTTTCCCCCTTTGATAAAGGAGGACTAAGGGGGATTTTATTCATGGCGTTTTTGAAAAGGTATGCTACTATCAAAATGAGCTAAAAAATCAATGCTAAAAAGCAAATTCTTCAAAAACAATCTGATTTATCTCGCCGGGACGGTCTTCGCCGGATTTCTCGGGTATCTTTTCCACTTCGTCGTCTCGCGGCGCCTTTCGGTCGCCGAATACGGCCAACTTCAAAGCCTCCTTTCCCTTTCGGCGATTTTTGGCGTCGCAAACTCGGCGCTTTCCTATTTTTCCGTGAAGCATACGGCCGTTTTCGCCGCCCACGATGATTTTCAAGCGAGTGAAAATTTTCTCGAATATCTTCTTCCAAAAGTTTGGAAATACGCGCTTGCTTTCGTGATCATTATTCTCACTCTTTCACCGTTTTTTGCCCGCCTCCTTCACTTTTCCACTTACCTCGGCTTTTTTGCCGTGAGTTTCGCCTCACTTTTTTCCATCATCGCCGTTCCGTATCAGGAAATTTTGCGGGGCTGGCACAAATTTTTTCTTTTGACATCCGTCGGAGTGATTACCGCTTTCGTGAAACTTTTCGTGGGAGCCGGAATTGCACTCGCTTCCCCAGGAGCAGCAAGTATTTCCTTTTCCATTTTTGTTTCGGCTATTTTTAGCTGGTACCTGGCCCACCACTTGAGTCGCAGGCTAATTACCAAAAAAGGAAACAAATCATCGCTTGAAAAGAATTTTTGGCGGGACAAATATTTTTCTGAAACGGGCATCCGGAAAACGGCCCAAAAAATTTTCGTTTTTTCGCTTTTCGTCGTTTTGATCACCAATATCGACGTCATTTTGGTGAAATATTTTTCCTCCCCCGACATCGCCGGCTATTTCGGCGCTTTCAACTTGCTTGGAAAAATCATCCTCTGGCTCAATTTGGCAGTCGTCGCCGTCATGCTTCCGGAAGCCTGCGCGGCGGGACACTCGAAAAAAAAGCCGGGCTCGAAAAAAATCCTCCTGTCATACGGATTCATCGCCGCAATATCAATTTCAATAATATCCTTCTTCCGGATCTTTCCCGATTTCACTATCAACCTTTTTTTCGGGGAAAAATATATCTTTGATCCGAGCCTCCTCTGGATCTTCGGTTTTTTTTCGTTTTTGATTTCCATCCTCACGCTCGAAGCGAACCTTGCTTTTGCCCGGCATGATTGGCGCGTGAACTTTTTTTTGGCCGCAACGCTTTTCCTGATGGTTGTCGGCATTGGTTTCTATCACGCCAGCCTCACCCAAATCGTTTCTGTCTTTTCAGCCGTATTTTTGATTGGATATACAACCATACTAGGATTAAATCTGTATTCCGCTACATGATCAAATATTCTTTTATCATTCCCGTAAAAGAAATAAATGGCTATATCCGGCAAGGTGTTCCGGAAATTTTGAAAATGGAGCGCGATGATTTTGAAATTTTGATTTATCCGGACGAAATCACTGAAGAAACTTGGCCAAAAACCCGTCAAATCGCGACCGGCCGCGCAGGCCCCGCCCAAAAAAGGAACTTGGCCCTTCGCGACGCGCGGGGGGAAATCCTCATCCTCATCGACGACGACGCCTATCCGAAGAAAAATTTTATCGATATCCTCGATGCGGATTTTCAAGATGAAAGTATTGTTGCTGTCGGCGGACCAGCCATCACCCCCAAAGAAAGCAAATTTCGGGAAAGGGTTTCCGGCGCATCATTTTTGAGTTCGCTTTCGGGCGGTTTTCCGGAAAGATACCGCTCCGTCGGCAAGAAAAAGCTTGTCGCTGATTGGCCAAGCGTCAACCTCTCCATCCGGAAAAATATTTTCGCGGAGATCGGAGGATTCGCCTGCGAATTCTGGCCGGGCGAGGACACCAAACTTTGCCACGATCTCCTGCTTCGGAAAAATTTTCGGATTCTCCATGATCCCGGCCTCGTTGTCTACCATCATCGCCGCGAAGGGCTTTGGAAACATGTGCGGCAAGTGAGCGCTTATGGCCTCCACCGCGGTTATTTTGCCAAGAAATACGCCGCGACGTCCCGCCGCTGGAAATATTTTTTGCCGAGCGCTTTTGTGCTGTTCGTGGTTTTGGGCGCCATCGCCAGCCTATTGATCCCGGAGTTTATCTATTTCTATGTCTTCGGCTGGGCGGTTTATCTCGTCGCGCTCGTGAACGCTTTCATCGATATCTATTCCCACGAAAAAGATCTACTGATCACGCTGGCAACTTCGTATTATATTTTCCTCACCCACATTTTCTATGGTATAAGGTTTATACAAGGATTCGTGTTCACACGGGAACTAAAAAGCAAACTAAGATGAAAATTTCAATCTCTTATCCGCCCCTTGAATCACCGCACGGCGTCCCAACCCTTTCCCAGAACCGCCAGTTTCAGTGGTTTTCCGACCCGACGTATATTTATCCCATGATCCCCGCTTCGGCCGCGACCTTGCTAGCCCAAAACGGCCATGAGATTTTTTGGGACGACGCGATTGCCGAAGAATTGAGTTATAGTCAGTGGCTGGAAAGACTGGAAAAAGAAAAACCAGACTTGGTTGTCATCGAAACCAAAACACCGATTATCAAGAAACACTGGAAAATAATAAATCAAATAAAAAATTCGAAATTAGAAATTCGAAATTCGAAATTCATTTTGATGGGTGATCACGTCACCGCCCTTCCAGAAGAGTCTCTCAAAAATTCCCAAGCCGATTTCGTCCTCGCCGGCGGGGATTACGATTTTCTCCTGCTGGAACTCGTAAACAATCTGGAAAAATATAAGGATAAAAAAATCGTCCGGCTCGATGAATTTCGCCCGCTCGATGAATTGCCAGCCATCGACCGCGAGCTCACCAATTGGAAACTTTATGCCGAGAAAAACGGGAATTATAAATACACTCCCGGCTCGTACGTCATGAATGCCCGCGATTGCTGGTGGGGAAAATGCGCTTTTTGCTCCTGGACGACCATGTTCCCGGGTGAGAAGTATAGAGTACGCTCAGTTGAGAAAGCGCTCGACGAAATTGGAGAACTTATCAAACTTGGAGTGAACGAAATTATGGAAGATTCCGGAACACTTCCAGTCGGAAAATGGCTTGAAGATTTTTGCAACGGTATGGTTGAACGCGGCTATAATAAAAAAGTGAAAATCAGCTGCAATATGCGCCTCACGGCCATCAAAGATCAGGCTGTTTGGAACCTTATGAAAAAAGCGGGCTTCCGGCTCATCCTTTTCGGGATTGAATCGGCCAATCAGGAAACCCTGGATCGGATAAACAAGAATATGCGCGTGGAAGACATTGAACCCTCTCTTCGGATGTGCAAATCCGCCGGACTCGAACCCCATGCCACTTTCATGATCGGCTGGCCATGGGAAGATAAGAAAATGGCGGAAAATACTGTCCACCTCGCCAAAAAATTGTTTCGTAATAATCTCATTGACTCCCTTCAGGCGACAATCGCCATACCCTATCCGGGGACGCCGCTCTATAAATATTGCCGGGAAAACAGCTTGCTCCTCACGGAAAATTATGATGACTTCGACCAGCAGGAGCCGGTCATGAAAACGGAGATGGGCAATGCGGAAATAAAAAGCCTCATCAAAGAAATTTTCCAGGCTTCCCTTTCCGCCAAGTTTGTTTTGAGGAAAATAGCCAGCATCCGAAGCTGGGACGACGTCCGCTATCTCCTCCGCGCCGCAAAAAAGGTCGGCGTTCAGATAATATTCCGGTCGTAAAGATTATTTATTTCCTATTCTCCTCAATAGTCTGCAAATTCTGCTGAAGAGTCGGGTCGCTCGGGTTGATCTCGAGCGCTTTTTTGATATTTTCCTCGGCGAGGCCATAGTTCCCCGCGTTGAAATATATGGAAGCCATGTTTTGATACGACTGCCAAAGGTTCGGATTGATGCTCGCGGCTTTTTGGAAGTCGGCAATCGCAAGATCGTTCTGGCCGATTTGTTGATAGGTATTCCCGCGGTTGTGATAGGCATCGGCATAGTTCGGATTGATCTGGATGGCCATTGAGAATTCTTCGATGGCTTTTTGCATATCTCCCTGGCGCGAATACATGTCCCCGAGATTGTTATGGATCTGCTGGCCGGAAGGCGCGACCCTTGCCGTCGCCACCCAAAGCGTATCTTCGTTTCGCCAATCGCGATTACGATAAATTGTCCGCACGGAAAGTCCGACCACCGCCAACGCGAGCAAGAAATACCCAACCATTTTTCCGTTCTCATTGAGATTCACAATTTTTTCCCAAAGAATCACCACTGCGACAATGATGCCAAGCGTCCCAAGATAGACATACCTCTCCGCCACCACCCAGGAAATTTTTAGCGGAGTGAGCGTGGGAAGAAGGGTGATGAAGAAAAACGCAAGCCAGAAAAATATTTTTTTGTTTTTGAAATAACTCCAGACAACAACCCCTAGAAAAACCAGGGACACTACGGCAAGAGCGGAAAATGATTCCTGCGTAAAATTCATTTCTGTTTGATAAAGGCTCAATTTATCCGGCCAGAAAATCAGTTTTAGATATGATCCGATGGCAATTGGAACTTGGACAAACGGATTATAGAACCCGGAAGTTGATTGATATGTGGTGGCAGAAAGTTCTTGGGTCCTGCCCCCGATCTTGCTGACATAGAACATAATAAGCCCGATGCTCGAAAGGGCGAAAGGGAGAATTTTTTTCCAATAATGGCGCAAATTTCCAAAGGAAAATTCATACAAGAAGAAAACCAAAAACAAACCAATTGCTTTTTCCGATGACATCACTGCCAAGAGATAAAAAACGATGGAATAATAAATATATTTTTTTTCTCTTTTAGAAAGAAGGTAGAACAAAAAAGAAAAAAGGAAAAAGAAACCATACTGCGAATAGGGTGCCCCGGAAATCCAAGTTACCGACTCAATCAGAATTGGATGCACCGCAAAAAGCGCGGCGGCGGCAATTCCTACTGTCCGGCCCGCCATCCAGCTGACAACAAGGAAAACGAGAAGAGACGATCCGAAATGGAACAGAATATTGATAATCCGGAAAGAAGCCGGATGCAAACCACCAATATGGATAACCAAAAAATTGAATAGGAGGCGCGGAGAAAAAAGAAATGGTCCGGAAAAAATCTGCCCGAAACTTCCCGCTTGAGAATTGTTCATGAGCGTCGGGACATCATCCGAAACAAACGCGTTTCCCAACGAATTGAGATAAACGGCAAACACAAGAAAAATCAAAAGTATGAAAACAAACCGATTTTCAGAAAGGAAAGTGAGCGGCCGAAAAGCCAGGCTGGCCGGACCGTCATCGGCTGTTTTTTCCCCGCCTCCCCGGACAAAATCCCGATACTTTTCCGAGGGCCATTTTTTCTTAAGATATTTGAGGATCTCTTTTTCCGGCAAATCCAATTCTTCCGCAATTTTTTCAAGCGGCAAGGCGCGGATATTTTTCTTTATATGTTGTTTTTGGCGATTCGTAAGTCCCATGTTGGTATTTTAGAAAAAACCGTATATCATTGAAATAATGAACATACTCGTTTCCTTGATTATAACAACAAAAAACGAGGCGGCCAATATCGAGGCCTGCTTGAAAAGCATTTTGGATCAGGATTTTCCCCGGGGAAAGCTTGAGATTATTGTCGTCGATAATCATTCCACTGACCAAACCCGAGAAATTGCTCGGAAATTAACCGAAAATGTCTTTTCCTTCGGGCCTGAACGCTCCGCCCAGCGAAATTTCGGCACTCAAAAGGCCTACGGAAAATACGTCCTCTATCTCGACGCCGATATGGCACTTTCCAAAAATGTAATCCGGGAATGTATGGAAAAAGCCACCCAAAATCCGGAAATTATCGCCCTTTATATCCCGGAAAAAATATTAGGGAACAGCTTTTGGTGTCTAGCAAGAAATTTTGAGAGGAGTTTCTATGACGCCACACCAATTGACGCCGTACGGTTTATATCCCGCGAAAAATTTTTCGAAGCCGGCGGTTTCGATGAAAATCTCACCGGTCCGGAAGATTGGGATTTTGACAAAAAAATCAGGCAAGCAGGAAAAACAGATATTATTTCTGCTCCGCTTTTTCACAGCGAAGGCGATTTTTCTTTTGAGAAATATCTCGAAAAGAAGAAATACTACGCGCGCGATTTTGAAAAGTATATTTCCAAATGGGGAAAGAGTGATCCGGACATCCAGAAACAGTTCGGGTTTCGGTATCGGTATTTCGGAGTATTTCTGGAAAACGGGAAATGGAAAAAATTATTACAACACCCAATTCTTACAATCGGAATGTATTTTTTAAGAATTTTGGTCGGAATAAATTATGTCTTCGCCAAATAAAAACATCCTCATCCTTACTCCTTTCTTTTCCCCCAATATCGGCGGAGTGGAAACTCATCTTGACGATTTGGTTTTCGGACTTGACCAGAGCGGATACAAAGTTTTCGTGCATACCTATTCCCCACTCACAACGGACACAAAATACAAATCATCTGAAAGGGGAGGAAATAATATCTCCATCCGGCGCTACCGCTGGTTCGGGAAAAATATTTTCCACAAGCTTGAAAAATATCCCTTTATTGATTTCATTTATCTCGCGCCATATTTATTTCTCCGCACTTTTCTCTGGCTCACCTTTAATCACCGAAAAATCGATGTTATTCACTCCCAAGGGCTCAACGCCGCTTGGATGGGAACCGTTTTCAAAAAAATCTTCGGGAAAAAATTGATTGTGAGCCTTCACGCGGTTTACGAAATCGATAAAAACACCAAAACCGCGCGAAGAATTGCAAAAATTTTGAGCCGAGCTGATCATGTCCTCACTCTTTCCGAAGCATCTCGCGAAGAATTGTTGTCTTTCGGAGTACCGGAAAACAAAATGTCCGTTTTCCGCTACTGGATCAACCTAGACATTTTTCAGCCATCCAAAATAGATCATGAGAAATTCACCGTTCTGTTTGTCGGGCGCATGATCCGAAAAAAAGGCGTGCGGGTTTTGGCTGAAGTTGCCAAATTCTTACCGGAGGTTTATTTTCTTTTCGTCGGCACAGGGCCGGAGGAAGAATATCTGGAAAAATTGGCCGGGGATCATAAGAACATAAAAATGATCGGGCCGGTTTCCAATAGTGATCTTTCAAAATATTATAACTCCGCCGACGTTTTGTGCGCGCCTTCGCTCTACGAAGAAGGCTACGGCCGGGTGGTTATGGAAGCCGTTGCCTGCGGACTGCCGGTGATCGCCTCCGACCTGGGCGGACTCAAAGAAGCGCTCGATGAAAGCGTGGCTGTCCTCATTGATCCGACAGTTGAAAATATCCGAAACGCCATTGAAAAATTGAAAAATAATCCAGATTTATACAAAAAACTTCAAAGCAATTGCCGTCCATTTGCCGAAAAGAGTTTTCCAGAAAAGAATATCGAAGCAATTATCAGGCATTATTGAAAATATATATTGATATATATTTATCATGAGAAAAATAATTTTCATCGCTAACAACAATATCGGCCACGGCCTTTCAGGCGGAGACCGGATTTTTATTGAGCTTGGGAAAGACTGGCAATCCAAAATTAATATAACCTTTGTCGGATCCGAAGAGGCAATCATTATTTCTCAATCGCGAGGTTTACGAAATATTCGCTTCATCGAAGCCGATCAAAAAAAGGGCTACGAAAATATTGATTCATTTTGGAAAAGTACGAAGCATGTCTTTTCCCGTACACAAAAAGGTGTTCGGTGCTTGAAAAATAATCCCGACGAATTGAAAAGTGCCGAATATGTCTATTCCGCTTCTGATTTTTGGCCGGATCTTTGGCTAGCCTTTTGGCTAAAAAGAAAAACTCCCAAGACAATTTGGCTTGCCGGATTCTATCTTTTCGCCCCCTCGCCATTTTCCCAAAATTCGCCGTACAAAAATTCCCAACGGCTAAAAGGATTTTTCTATTGGCTCTCGCAAAAGCCAGCCTACTGGATCGTGAAAAAATACGCTGATTTTGTTTTCGTCACTTCCGAACCCGACATTCAAAAATTCATCACCCGAAAACGGGACAAAAACAAAATAATCGTCGTCCGCGGCGGAGTGGACATTTCCGAATCGGAAAAATACTTGCAATCCGGCCAAATCATTCCCGCGCCAGGCAGAAAATACGACGCTTGCTTCGTCGGCCGTTTCCATCCCCAAAAAGGGGTTTTGGAACTCATCGATATTTGGCGAAGAGTGGTTGAGAAATGCAAAAACGCAAAACTGGCCATGATCGGCAACGGGCCACTCGAGCAACAAATCAGAGATAGAATAAAAAAATATGATTTAGAAAACAATATCGATCTGCTTGGTTTTTGCGATGGGGAAGAAAAATACGAAATATTTAAAAACTCGAAAATTATCCTCCACCCGGCTGTCTATGACTCCGGCGGGATGTCTGCCGCCGAAGGGATGGCTTGGGAACTGCCCGCCGTTTCCTTTGATCTTCCGGCGCTCAAAAGCTATTATCCAAAAGGGATGCTCAAGGCCGAATGTTCCAATATCGGCGAATTTGCCAAAAATATATTGCGCTTATTGAATGACTCGGATTTATATGAAAAAACCGCCTGCGAAGCGCTCAATTTTATCCGCGAAGAATGGGACTGGCAAAAACGGGCGGAAGAAATTTTTGATCAGGTGTTTTGAAAAACAATGTTTTCTTATTATCAATCCGCCAAAAAGAATAATATAAATTTCTTGGAACTGATGAGAAGAGCTTTTTCTCAAGCTCATTTCCACTGGACAATTTTTTGGCTTGGCCAATTTTGTAAAATAAAAAAGCTACCCGTAGAAAAAAACTCCAATATCCCGAAAAAAATTGTTATCTTCACTCTCGACCAGCTGGGAGACACTCTGCGCGCCACTCCGGCATTGCGCGCCCTTCGGGAAACTTTCCCCGAAGCAAGAATAACCGTCATTTGCGGCAAATATAATTTCCCCGTCCTAGAAAATAATCCCGATATCAATCAATATCTCAAAATCTCGAAATATCCGAATCTTTTTGAAAGCCTTGCCCTGCTAAAAAAAATAAAGAAAGAAAAATACACCCATGCTTTCATTTTTTCTTTCGGATCCCTTTTTGCGAAATACGCCAATTACATTTTTTTTCTCGCCAGGATTCCCGAACGAATCGGTGGAGACTATGTTTTTCCTGAAAAACTACCCACAAAACGAATATCAAAATCCAAAAAAAGAAACCACATCGAAACACTCATTGAGGTTGTAGAATTAGTCGGTGCCAAAACCAATGACTTTTCTAAGAAAATATATCTCACGAAAGAAGAGACAATCTGGACCGAAAAGTTTTTGCAAAAATATAATTTTTCAGATAATAACAAATTAATTGTAGTTTCCCCTGGCGGATATGGCCATGTTGGATACAGCGTGAGCCGTCTTTGGCCAAAAGAAAATTATATTAAGTTAATTTCAAAAATAATCGACGATCATCCAAACGCAAAAATATTCCTCACTGGAAACAAAAGAGAGATTGAACTTTGCCGAGAAATTTGTAATGGCGTCGATAATAATCGTGTCCAAAGCATCGCCGGAAAAATTTCCGTTCGCGAGCTGGCCGCCCTCCTCGCCCGCGCCGATCTCATCGTGTCAAACGACAACGGGACTTTTCACATCGCTGACGCCGCCGGGGCTCGAAATATCGCAGTCATTCTCGGGCCAACCGACGCCGCTGTCATGTCCGAATCCCGAAACCAGAATATCAAAATCCTTTCCGGACGAAGAGATTGCGGCCCTTGCATCGACATTCACGGCTTTCATCCCTGCACTCAACCAAATTCCCAGCAAATTTGCCTCACCAATTTGAGCGCCGATGAAGTTTATGAAAAAATAAAATATATCCTATGTCAGTAAATTTTTTCCAAAAACAAAAGCTTTCCAACACCGAAAGGCCGCTCGCTCTCACCGGAGAGTTTTTAGCAAGATATGATTATGTTTCCCAAAAATCTTCCGGAAAATCCATCCTCGACATCGGATGCGGACTTGGCGAAGGTTCGAAATATCTGGCTGAAGCGGGAGCCAAGCGCGTTCTGGGAATAGATTATGCCGAAGCGGCCGTTGATTTTGCCCGGGAAAAAAACAAATTGCAAAATCTCGAATTCAGGAAATTGTCCGCCGAAAATTTGGACGTGCTCAAAGAAAATTTTGATATTATCGTCGCTTTTGAACTCATCGAACACTTGGGTCCGAAAGCCATTCCCGGATTCATGGCAGATGTTTCGAAAAAATTGGCTGGCGGTGGAACGATATATATTTCCACGCCGAACAAACTGGTTTCTTCCCCCAATCAAGGCCGCCCCGAAAACCCTTTCCATGAAAAGGAATACGCTCCCGACGAATTGGAAAAAATTTTGCGCAATTATTTTCAAGAAGTCGAACTCCTCGGACTCAATTGCATCTCCGATCAATACAAAAAAACAGCCGACGAGCTGAAAAAAAACTGGCAGAACAAATTGGCTTCCGCGATTGGAAGATATAAACTCGCAAGAAACATTCTTTCTTTTCTTCCAAAATCGCTAAAGCAATCCTTCACCGGAGAAAATCAGCTCCCAAAATTGGGAATCGACGACTTCGTTTTTTCAGGCGAAAACATCCAAACCGCCGAAAACCTTTTCGCCATCTGCCGAATGCTGAGATTATAACCAAAAACAACGCCTTGGGGAGCGTTGTTTTTTTAATGAGCGGGCGATGGGAATCGAACCCACGTCTCCAGCTTGGAAGGCTAGCATAATAAACCATTATACGACGCCCGCTTTTGTAATAGCTATATTACTCAACTATTATACACAAATCCCTTAAATTTTCAATCTTTCGGGGCACCCGGATTCGAACCGGGACTACATGCTCCCAAAGCAAGCGTGCTGCCATTGCACTATGCCCCGATAATTTACCCCACGCCGAAAAGCGTAGGGAAAATTTACCCTGCTAAATGCCATCGAACGGCAACCCCGCCAAGCGGAATTATTTAACAGGGTGGATATAGAAAAAATTTTTATACTTGTTCAGATTGCACAGGTTCCGCTTCCGCCGTCACCTGATTTCTCACCGATTCTTTAAGCCTTTTTCCAGCCGTGAATTTGGGAGTGTTCACCGCCGGAATCGTGATCCGCTCTTTTGTTTGCGGATTGATTCCTTCGCGTGCCGCCCGGTGCGTCACTTTGAAAGTTCCAAAGCTCGCAATGGTCACCTTGCGATCCTGGTGAAGAGCATCCGTGATTACGTCCACCATATTATCTACCATCACCTCCACATCTTTTTTTGCCATGCCGGTTTTATTGGACACCATGTCAACCAAAATTTCCTTGTTAATATCTGTTGCCATATTTCACCTCGCTTTCTACGTTATTTATAAGACAAGTTTATTATAATATTTTCCTTGATATAAGCCAAATAAGTTATTAACATGGCATAATTTTATCTTGCCACTTCCACCGCCCGCGTTTCGCGAAGAACATTCACTTTGATTTCACCCGGATATTTGAGATCCTGTTCAATCTTGTCGGCAATGGAACGAGCCAGGTTGAGCGCACCCAAATCATCCACCTTTTCCGGCTTCACAAAAACTCGAATTTCACGCCCGGCTTGAATAGCATAGGTTTTTTCCACTGCATCAAATGATTGGGCTACATTTTCAAGATCCTCAAGGCGCTTGATATAATCTTCGAGGGTGTCTTTCCGCGCCCCCGGCCGCGAAGCAGACAGGGCGTCCGCTGCTGCAATGATCATCCCTTCATTGTTTTCAAATGGATAATCCTCGTGATGGGATTTCACGGCGTCGATCACATCTTTCCCGATTCCAAATTTCTTGAGGATATTCACGCCGATTTCAATATGCGTTCCTTGCACCTCATGGTCAATCGCTTTTCCAATGTCATGCAAAAGTCCGGCCTTTTTGGCAAGGCTCACATTGAGGCCCAATTCCGCCGCAAGCGCCCCGGAAAGATGCGCCACTTCGAGAGAATGGAGAAGGACATTCTGGCCATAACTTGTCCGGAAACGCAACCGCCCAAGAAGCTGGATAAGTTTCGGATCAAGTCCCGCCACGCCTACATCATAAACCGCCGCTTCCCCCGCTTCTTTGATCTTGTTGTTGACCTCGGCTTTCGCAAAACTCACCGCTTCCTCAATGCGGGTCGGATGTATCCTTCCGTCATTGATCAGTTTCTCAAGCGCAATCCGGGCAATCTCGCGCCGCACCGGATTGAACCCGGAAAGAACAATTGCTTCCGGCGTATCATCCACGATCACCTCAATTCCCGTGAGCCGCTCAAGCGTTTTGATGTTGCGTCCCTCGCGCCCGATGATCCGGCCTTTGAGTTCATCTGAAGGAATCGCCACTGTGGAAGTGGTGGTTTCCGCCGAATGGCTGCCGGCATAGCGCTGCATCGCAAGCGACATGATATTGCGCGCCCTCTTGTCCAATTCTTCCTGGCCCTCGCGTTCCAATTTCTTAACCCTCTCCGCTATCACTTCCCGGTTCCGCTCTTCCGCAAGCTGCAGAAGGATTTTTTTCGCTTCTTCTCTTGAAAGGCCGGCAATTTTTTCCAAGCGTTTGAGCTGTTCCTGCCGCGCGCCTTCTGTTTCTTTCCGGATCCGCTTGATTTCTTCGGCTTTCCCCAACAAATTTCTTTTTTCTTTTTCCACTTCGTCCAATTTCCTGTCCAAACCCTCTTCACGGTTTTCCAGCCTTTTTTCCTGGCGGAAAATCTGGTCCTGCCGCTTTTTTTCGTCTTTTTTCGCCTCCTCCAAAACTTCCACTGCTTTGTTTTTTGCCTCAAGCAAAACATCCCGGGCTTTGCTCTCGGCTTCTTCCGTCATTTTGTTTATTTTTCCTTCTGCAGTCCCAAGTTGCTTCTTAGCAATCGACTGGCGGGCAAGATACCCCAATATCGAACCGATTGCCAAAGATAAAATCCCAATAGAAAGTAGGCCTAAACTGACTTCCATATGTTTCTTTTCTATTCATTTGATAACAATATATGCTCATTTCCAAAATTAAATACTTAATACTTTATACACGATATTTGACGCTTTTATTTCGGTTATCAACTGAATCGATAATTAATATTAACCGGTTCTTATCCTATACGATTTTGGGATTTTTGTCAAAAGCGCTTCCGCCGTGTTAAAATCCCTATATGCCAAAACCAGTCTATTTGATCATCCTCGACGGATGGGGGGAGAATCCGAACCTTGAGGGAAACGCGGTGGCGCAAGCCAACACGCCGACTATTGATAAAATAACCCGCAACTATCCCGAGACCCTCCTTCAGGCTTCGGGAATTTCCGTCGGCCTTCCTTGGGGAGAAATGGGAAATTCTGAAGTCGGCCACCTCACCCTTGGCTCCGGACGAGTGATCTACCAAAGCCTCCCACGCATCACTCTCGCCATCCAAGACGGAACTTTTTTCAAGAATGAAGCTTTTCTCGCCGCTGTCCAAAACGCCAAACAGCCCGGCCGGACGCTCCATATCATGGGGCTCGCTTCAAACGGAGGCGTCCACAGCTCCCTCGCCCATCTTTTTGCCCTCATCGAACTTTCCAAGAAAAACGGCCTGGAAAAAGTATATCTCCATCTTTTTATGGACGGGCGCGATTCGCCCCCCCAATCGGGAATCAAAGTAATCCAGGAGGTGGAGGCTCATCTCAAAGATTCTCCCGCTTGCCGCATCGCCTCCCTTTGCGGACGATATTTCGGAATGGATCGGAACGAAAATTGGGACCGGACCGAAAAAGCCTACGATCTGATCACTCTTGCTGAAGGCCAAAAGGAGAAATCAGCCGAAGAGGCTCTTCAAAAATCCTATAAAAGCGGCATTACCGACGAATTCGTCGAACCGACAATCATCGAAGATGCAGACGGAAACACCCATTCATTTGGTGAAAATGACTCGGTTGTTTTTTTCAATTTCCGTGAAGACCGGGCACGCCAGCTGACCAAAGCCTTTTCCCTTTCTAATTTTTCTGGATTCAGACGAAAGAAAACTTTTTCCGAAATTGTTTTTGCCACCATGACGCAGTACGAGGACGGCCTTCCGGTGAAAGTCGCTTTCGGGCCGCAACTGATTGAGAATTGCCTTGGGAAAGTCTTGAGTCAACACAATCTCAATCAGCTTCGCATAGCTGAAACAGAAAAATACGCTCATGTCACCTATTTTTTCAACGGCGGAGCAGAAGAACCTTTTCCCAAAGAGGATCGCGTTCTCGTACCTTCTCAATCTGTTTCCACCTACGACAAAGCTCCAGAAATGAGCGCCTTTCCAATCACGGAAAAAGTTTTGGATGATATCAAAAAAGGCGGCCATGATTTCACCCTTATCAACTACGCCAACGCCGATATGGTGGGGCACACCGGGAAACTGGATGCCGCCATCGTCGCCGTGGAATCAATCGACCAATGCCTTGAAAAATTGATCCCTGAAATACTGAAAATCGGCGGACGCATCCTCATCACTGCCGACCACGGAAACGCCGAAGAAATCACCAATCTTCGCACGGGAGAAGCCGATACGGAACATTCCACTTTTCCTGTTCCCTGTTGGTATATCAGCTCGGAAAACCACAAACAAAAAAGCGAATCAGAAATCGTTCGCTCGAAAAACAGCGTGGGGGGATTGTTGAGTGACATCGCTCCGACTGTCTTGACCTTATTGAATATTCCTATTCCTTCCGAAATGACTGGCCAAAACCTGCTGGAAATACTGGAATAAATCCTTGATCAAAAATATTTTTTTATCATCTCGAGCTCTTCCTCCCTTTCCGGGTGAACCGCGATTTCCGTTTCCCCATCCGGCAAATCTTCCAAAAATTTATCCATTCCGCGGATCCAATCAAGGCTCGTAAAAAAATCAGAGCTTGAAACTTCCGACTGTTTGAGCTTGGAGATATCCATTTTTCGCAAAATGCCAAGAGTCAAACTGGCTAGATTTCGACTTCCCAAAAAACCCCTTCTTCCAATTCGGATATATCTAATTCCGTATTTTTTTGAGAGCTCGAGAGCAATTGAAAAATAGCTAGGGAACAGATGGACATACTCATGGGAGTTTATCCCGTCCGGATATTGCCCGAATATTTGATGGAATTTTCCGATCTGTTCCGCCCATTGCGCAAAAACTTTCTTTTTTCCGCCGCAGAAAAAATAGTTCCGCAAAAAAACCATCCCTTGATGGAAGGTATTGTCCTCAAGCAAATTACGCCTCTTCTTCTGCCAATCCAGTTCGAGGTGGATGTCAATTTCCACCCCGCTGTCCATCAGCTCTTCTTTTTCTTTTTGGGAAATTTTTCCATCCACCATCACTGCCACTCGATCAAGCTTCTTCATCTTCACAAGCTCCAAAATATTCCGATTCGCTTTCGCGCTTTTCCCAAAATCATCGGCAGTTATAATAATATTTTTCCTCATCATCCTCTCAAATATAGATTACAAAAATATCGCGAAGCGACACAATAATTTTTCATTTTTATTTTTTAATTTTACGTTTTCTTTGTGCCGCGGGCGAGAATCGAACTCGCACGGGATTTCTCCCACAGAATTTTAAGTCCTGCGTGTCTACCTATTTCACCACCGCGGCAAAATTAGATTGTCCTTGTGCCTGCCCCGCACTTATCGCGCAGCGAAATGGTGCCGGGGTATACCATTCCACCACCCGGGCGAATATAAAATTTGAGGCCGCGACCGGAATTGAACCGGTGTACGAGGTTTTGCAGACCTCTGCGTAACCACTCCGCCACGCGGCCATCAAACAATTAACTGCTATAAAAATTAGCACCAAATAGACTCTTGGTCAACCAAATACTCCCCCTCCTTCGAAAGGAGAGAGAACCGGTCGCCTTCTCCTTGCTAAGGAGATGGTAATTGAATACTAGGAGCTTCTCGAAAAGAAAGAAGCGGAAAAAGTGCGAGAAGATTTGATTTGATTTTTTCGCATAATCTTGTCAATATTCTATCTGAAATTTTGATTGATTTTATTGTTTATACATGCTATAATAGAAACATAGAAGAAACGGGTGCCAGCCCGTTTTTTGCATTTATATAAACCAAACTCCAAATCATGGCGAAGAGAAAAACAAAAAAACAACAAAAACAAAACTCAAAAATCTACGTGAAAAAATATGCTTCCATGCGCGGCCGATCTGCGCCGGAATATTTTTTGTTTGGATTTGCCATAGCATTCGCCCTTCTCTTTTCATTTTTGAGCCTTATGATCAGCCAGCAAATGTCCACTGATATTCGACTCGCCGAACTGCCTGATTCCAACACTCGATTTAAAAATCACATTAATAACTTCGTGAAAGGCTATCCAATTGAGGATATGTCTCCCTTTATCGCCCGCGAGGATAAGCAAGTTGCGGCATACCTCGTTGCCATCGCCAAAAAGGAAAGCAACTGGGGGCGCTTTGCCCCGCAAAAAGACGGACAAATGTGCTACAACTACTGGGGATATCGCGGGTCGGAAAACCCGACTGAATCGGGTTTCAGCTGTTTTGATTCGCCCCAACAGGCCGTGAATGTCGTGGGGAAAAGGATAGATGAACTAATCGCCCAAAAAATTGACACGCCTCAAGAAATGGTCGTCTGGAAATGCGGATCAACCGGCTGTGTCCATCGCGATCGCGGCGCCGCCAAATGGATCTGGGACGTAAACTCGATTTATAAAGAAATTGCCTTTCGATAAAATTTGTCCAAATCTTCCTGCTTACCAGGGAGAGAGCCAGGGGTAAAGTTATTAACCAGCCGAGCATTATCGCTCCATTCTATAGCAGAGCTTTGTCAAATTATGCCCAAAAAATGCTAAATTTTGGAAGCGAATTGGCTGGCGTGTTAATAATATATAAGATAGTAGCCGTATATATGCGGCTTTTTTATTTCGACGCTTTCCACAAAAAATCATAAATCGTTTTTATGAAATTACTGAATTCTTTGCTTTCCACAATGAAACCAAAACTTTCCCGCTTTGAGGAAACCAGCGCGACCTTGCTGTCATAGATGAGGCACACCACATCAAAAAAAATGCCTTTCGGCAAAAAACGAGTTGTGCGGAGGACTTCTTCATTCTTCGCTGAAAGATACCAGTGTTCCGGTTCCTTTTCCTCGAGCCGGAGAGATATAGTCTCGATGCCGGCTTTTACTCTTTTTTCAATGTGATGGTTCAAAAAATCCTTCCCGAGAAGCTCCAAAAGATCGCGTGCTGAAGAAATGCTTTTGATTTTTTTCTCGCGGCAACTCAAGGTATCTTTGAAAATCTCCTTGATGCTTTCACGGTCTTCATAAAATCTTATCTTCGGCCTGACGTCCGAAGTTTTATAGAGTGAAACAAAAAGCGGCAAGAACTTTCCCATAAGATCGACTTTTCCCTCAAGAATTTCAACCAGTTTTTCCGGATGAGCTGGAATGTAATATTTCGTCTTCCTTTTCATAGTCGAGCTCAAGAGCCCTTCTTTTTCGAGAGATTCCAAAAGCACATAGACGCTCGTCCGCTCAACTTCGGCCTTTTTGGATATTTCCTGGGCATTGGCTTGTCCCAGCTCCAAAGATGCCCTATAAACACGGGCTTTTTTGTCCCTGAAACCTATATTTTTGAGTATTTCCAACGTATCCATTCTAATATTTTAGAATACTAATTATATATCATAAATGCCCATTATTTGCAATATTTGTGTATTTATTACGACAATGTTTTATTTTATAGACATTATTTTACAAAGAGATAAAATTTATAGTTCTTTTATAAATAACAGGTATCAAATAAGCCGGGAGGAAAAATTATGAAAGTTGTACTTGTTCAAATGGAGCCTGCAATTACTGGCTTCAATCGTGGCGATTTCACCTGCTTAAACGGGTTAAAATCTCCGGCCCTGGCCTCAATCGGAGCCCTTCTTAGACATGAGGGTTTCGAAGTAAAGATTATACAACAAGGATCTCTCACAGAGGCTGAAGTTCTGCACACAATTATCAAGTTCAGGCCAGATTGGGCAGGCTTTTCTAGCATGAGTTACGATTATCCATCGACTCTCAGAATAATTGAAAAGGCTCTAGACTAGAAGATTTTTCTTCGATAGTCTAGAAATATGATTAAATGGGCAAAAATCAGCAGTTATCAACTGAAAAAAATTATTCATCATTTTGTAGTCGATGTTTCTGCC
>JAQVJV010000013.1 GCA_028695025.1 Candidatus Moraniibacteriota bacterium | reverse complement strand
TTTACATGCACCTCAAGGAATGCGAATGGAGATGGAAAAGAAACGATGCTGATTTGGAGAAAGAATTGATGAAAATCGTTACCAAGTATTATTAATTTTTTAGAAAAGTGCTAGTCTAGAGCCAAAACAAATAATCTTAACAACACAGATGGATTTCACAACTTTTCTCAAACAATATTTTGAAACAATCGGGCAAGTTTTCGCCATCTCTTGGTGGTGGGCTGGTCCGATTGTTTTATTTTGGCTATTCAAAATGCTCTGGCGGAAATATTCGCTTGGCCGGCACTTGGCGACTTTGAAATATACCGTGCTTGAAATCAAGCCGCCCAGGAACATAGAACGAAGCCCGCGCACGATGGAGCAGGTTTTTGCGGCGCTTCACGGGGTTTGGTCGACTCCAAATCTTATTGATAAATACATAAAAGGCCGTTGGATCCAAGCGGCGATCAGTTTCGAAATCCAAGGAGTGGACGGGGAGATGCATTTTCTTGTCCGGTGCGAGACCAAGTTCCGCAATTTCATCGAATCGCTCATATATTCCCAGTATCCGGAAGCGGAGATCCAGGAAGTGGAGGATTATACTTTGTCCGTCCCGAAAAATGTCCCTAATCCGGAATGGGACCTCTGGGGAGTGGATTTCAAATTGGCGAAAGACGACGCCTATCCGATCCGTACCTACAAATATTTTCAGGAAGACGTGACCAAGGGCATGATCGACCCCTTGGCGGAACTCGCCGATGTCATTGCCGGGCTTCCGCCGGGCCAGCAAATCTGGCTCCAATGGGTGGTGACGCCCGAACCGGACAAGGATTGGCAGGGGTCGGTGAAGAAACTGGCCGCAAAGCTCGCCGGAAAGGAAGCGAAACCCGAGCCGTTTTTTCTCATAAAAATTTTCAATGAAATCTGGGAAATTATCACCAGCGCTTTCGGGTATATTTCTTCCCACGAAATTGAGTTTGCGCAAGATGCTAAAAAAGAGGAACAGCCGCTCATGTTCAAGCTCACTCCCGGCGAGCAACAGGTTCTCAAGGCGGTGGAGGAAAGCATCACCAAGAAAGGCTATCGGACAAAGATGCGCTTCATATATGTCGGCCGCCGCGACGGATTCGACCGGAGTTTCCTTTCCGGGGTGAACGGCGCCATGCAGCAGTTCAACGACATGATGCTCAATTCCCTCGCCCATGAAAACCAGACCAAGACGTTTGCCAATTATCTCATGGTTGAATCCCGGATGAAACAGGCGCAGAGAAAAATTTTTACGCGCTATCTCGACCGGGATTTTGACGGGCCGACGTTCATTTTGAATTCGGAAGAGCTGGCGACGCTATATCACATGCCGGATATGTCTGTGATGTCTCCATCCATTGCAAGGGTGGAAGCTAAGAAGGGCGGCGCGCCTCTCAATCTGCCGGTAGAATAATTTTCGAAATATTATGGATAACAACAAGATCACAACCTTTGCCAAAACAAATTTCCGCGGGCAGGAACGGGTTTTTGGCATCAAGCAGGATGACCGGCGGCGGCATTTCTATGTCGTCGGGAAGACCGGAACCGGAAAAACGACCATGATCCAAAACATGGCGATCCAGGATATCCAAAACGGCCGCGGCGTGGCGGTGGTGGATCCGCACGGCGAATTCGCGGAAATGCTTATCCAGTCGGTTCCGGCCAGCCGGATCAATGACGTCATCTACTTCAACCCGGCCGACCAGGAATGGCCGATCGCTTTCAATGTGATGGAGAAAGTGGATACCGAATATCGCCATCTGATCGCTTCCGGGCTTGTCGGCGTTTTCAAAAAAATCTGGGCGGATTCCTGGGGGCCGCGCCTCGAATATATCCTGCGGAATGCCATTCTTGCGCTCCTTGAGTATCCGGGAAGCACGCTTCTCGGCGTGACGCGCATCCTTGTCGACAAAAATTATCGCGAGCGGGTGGTGGAAAAAATCACCGACCCGGTGGTGAAGGCCTTTTGGGTGGACGAGTTCACCAAATGGAACGACCGTGTACTTCAGGAGGTGATTTCTCCGATCCAGAACAAAGTCGGGCAGTTCCTTTCGAGCGCGCTCATCCGGAACATCGTCGGCCAGACCAAGTCGGCTTTCAATATCCGCGATCTCATGGACCAGGAAAAAATCATCATCATGAATCTTTCCAAAGGCCGCATCGGGGAAGACAACAGCGCGCTTCTCGGGGCGATGATGATCACCAAGATCCAGCTGGCGGCGATGGCGCGGGTGGATATGCCGGAAGAAGAGCGGAAGGATTTTTATCTCTATGTCGACGAGTTCCAGAACTTTGCCACCGATTCTTTTGCGAACATCCTTTCCGAGGCGAGAAAATACCATCTCAACTTGATCATTGCCCACCAGTATGTCGGCCAGCTGATGACGGACACTTCGAGCCGGGTGCGCGACGCAGTTTTTGGAAACGTGGGAACCCTTTGTGCTTTCCGGGTGGGGGCGGAGGACGCCGAATTTTTGGAAAAGGAATTCGAACCGGTTTTCATGGCGCAGGACCTCGTGAATTTGCCGAACCGCCATATATATATCAAGCTCATGATCGACGGGATTGCCGGAAACGCTTTTTCAGCGGCAACTTTGCCCCCGATCGACCTCGAAAAGACCAAGCCGAACGAAGAAAAAGTAATCAAAGTGACGCGGGAGCGGTATGGGACAAAACGGGAAATCGTTGAAGAAAAAATCGCGCGCTGGAGCGGGATGATCACGGAAAAAGATCTGGCGGCGGACAGGAAAAATATCATCCAGCCTGACGATGGAATAATTATAACCAAAGAAAAAACTATGCCAGCCAAAAAATTTCCAACCCAGGACCAGCAACAAGCGCAAGGGGACAAAAAACTTTATCCGGCGGTTTGCGCTTCCTGCGATACGGAAATCATGGTGCCTTTCAAGCCGGACGGAACCCGTCCCACTTTCTGCAAGGATTGCCTCAAAGACTATCAGCGCCAGCAGGCCAGAGTCCAGCAGGTCCGTCAGGAAAGAAATGAGAGGCCCGGCGGCAGCCGAAGTGGCAATAGTAGCCGGAATTATTCTTCCAAACCGGCTCCGATGAGGACCATTTCGCTCCAAGACGCGGCAAAAATGAATCCCAAATCTTTCCACCGGGAAAATCGTCCGAGAAAAGAAGTGGATCTCAAAGGGGTGCGCAACCTCATCCAGGAAAGTTTGAATTCCAAGAAAGATGGATAAAAAAAATCCCAAAGTGCTTATCGCGCTCTCCGGCGGGGTGGACTCGGCTGTCGCGGCGGCGTTGCTCAAAAAACAAGGGTTCGACACGGCCGGAGTTTTTTTTGTTTTTGGCCCCTGGGGAGAAAAAACGGCGGACGTGCGAAATATTGCCAAAAAAATCGGGATTCCGCTTGAAGTCATCGACGCGCGCAAGCAATTTCGGGAGAAAATCATCGATTATTTCATCGAATCGTATAAAAAAAATATCACGCCCAATCCGTGCATCGTTTGCAACAAGGAAATGAAATTCGGGCTGATGTTCGAGCTACTCAAAAAACACAAAGCCGATTTCATCGCGACGGGGCACTATGCGAAGAAAGTCAAAATTTTTAAAAAATCGTTTTATAAGTTATGTGAGTCTTATGATAAGCAAAAAGACCAGTCGTATTTTCTTCATAAGCTCACTCAAAAACAGCTGGCCAAGATTATTTTTCCCCTGGGAGAGTTGGAGAAGAGAGAAGTGAAAAAGATCGCTAAAAAAATGCATATTCCCGTGGACGCAAACAAGGAATCGATGGATGTTTGTTTCCTGCAGGGGATTGGCATAAACGATTATCTCAAAAAATATCTGAAAGCCAAGCCGGGAAATATCGTTGACGAAGAGGGAAACATATTGGGAAAACATCGAGGCTTGCCTTTTTATACTTTCGGCCAGCGAAAAGGCCTTGCAATCGGCGGAGAAGGGCCGTATTTCGTTGTTGGAAAAAATTCCCGCCGGAACGAGCTTGTTGTTTCGAATAATCCTAAAAAACTGCTTAAAAAAAGCTTTTTTTTGGCGGAAGCGAACTGGATTCGGCCGGATTTGAAATTCCCCTTGCGCGCCCGGGCCCAAGTCCGCTACCACACGGAAAAAATTCCTGCTATAATAAAAAAAACCGAAAAAAACTTTGAGGTGGTCGGCGAGAAGAATTTCCCAGCTCCGACGCCGGGGCAATCAGCGGTTTTTTTCAATAAAGATGAAGTTTTGGGGGGAGGAGTAATTCAAGAATAATTTGAAACTTATGGCTCTTATCGATGATTTTACGCAAGATCGAAATCTTGACGAGTGGCATCCGGTGGACGAAGCAACTGCGCGGCGGAAGCGGGCGGATTTGGAGCGCCAGATTGTGATCGTAGATGCAGATCTCAAGAAAAATGAGCGTGAAACGCAAGAAATTGAAATTGAAAAGAGAAGGCTGAAGAAAGAAAAAGAGCGGATTCGCGTCGATGAAGAAGATCTTGACAAAAAATCCAAAAAATTGGATAACGACCGGAGGTTTCTGGAGGAACAGCTCCAGAATCTGCGGAAACAGTTGAAAACTTTGAGATAATTGCATTTTGCAAAAGGAGAAGGGAAATGAAATTTTTAGTTGTCGAGGATACGTCTTATGTGGGCGAGGCTCTTTGCGAAATGCTGAGAGTTTTGTCGGAAAAAATGCAACTGGGAGGCGCTATTATCGATTGGGCAAGGACTATTCCGGAGGCAGAGGCTTTTTTTGGCCAAAAGCAATACGATTTAGTATTGTCAGATTTTGACCTGAAACATCCGGAAAAAAATGGCCTTGAGCTTGCGAAAATAGCTCGCGAGAGGGGCTGGGCCAGAAAAATCATCATCATGTCGGGATTAGTGAAGAATTTAGTAGCCTGCGAAGAAGCCGGATTTCAAATTCTTCCGAAACCATCAACGGTCCAACAGTTGATGCAAGCGATAAGAAATTGAAGAGCTCCAACCCCGAACCTCCCCTGGCATCCCGGGGGAGTATTTATTTTAACGTTGATTCCCTTTACATTTCCCCAAAAATAAGCTAAATTTTGTATATAAAAATACATAATACTTTATACAAGATACAGCATACAAATCCATGACTGCCAAAGAACTTCGTCAAAAATATCTCGATTTTTTCAAGGAAAAAGGCCATGCCATCATCCCCTCGGCGCCGCTGGTGCCGGAAAATGATCCGACGGTGCTTTTCACGACCGCCGGGATGCATCCGCTGGTGCCGTTCCTCATGGGCGAGAAGCATCCGCTCGGGACGCGGCTCGCGAATGTGCAAAAATGCGTGCGTACTCCCGACATTGACGACGTGGGTGACAACCGCCATCTCACTTTTTTTGAAATGATGGGGAACTGGTCGCTCGGCGACTATTTCAAGCGCGAGGCTATCGAATGGAGCTTTGAATTCATGACTTCGGAAAAATGGCTGGGGCTTGATCCACGCCGGATATACGTCACGGTTTTCGAAGGCGATGACGACGCGCCGCTTGATCAGGAATCGATCAACATCTGGAAGGAACAGTTCCAAAAAGCGGGGATTGAAGCCAAGGTGACGGAAGACAAAAAAGTTGACTACGAAAAAAGGATCGTTCCGCTTGGGAAAGACGACAATTGGTGGGGGCCGGCCGGGGAAACGGGGCCGTGCGGTCCGGACAGCGAGATGTTCTATGACGTTGCGCCTGAAAACGGGCCGGTTGAAGGGAATTTTGAGGAACTCAACGGGCCGCGGCTGGTGGAAATTTGGAACGATGTATTCATGGAATACAACAAAAAAGCCGACGGGACTTTTGAAAAGCTGGATCAGCAGAACGTGGACACCGGAATGGGGCTGGAGCGGACGCTGGTGACACTCACTGGGAAAGAAAACGTTTTCGAGACGGACATATTCCAGCCGATTCTCCGGAAAATCGAAGATATTTCGGGAAAAAGCTACAAAGATGAGGAAAATCAAAAACCGATGCGCGTCGTTTCCGACCATTTGCGAACAGCCACTTTCATGATCGCGGACGGGGTGGCGCCTTCCAATGTTGAGCGCGGATATATCCTGCGCCGGATCATCCGCCGGGCGGTGCGGCAAGGAAAAATGCTCGGAATTGAAAATGATTTCACGCCGAAAATCGCGGAGGTTGTTATTGAAGAATACAAAGACGCTTATCCCGAGCTTGAAAAGAAAAAAGAGGGAATTGTCGGGGAACTTGCCGGAGAAGAAGCGAAATTCCGGGTGACGCTTGAAAAAGGCCTCAAGAAAATCAAGGAAATCATTGCCGAAAGCCGGAAAGACGAAAAAATATCCGGAGACAAGGCGTTTTATCTCTTTTCCACATACGGCTTTCCGTTGGAACTCACGAAAGAAATCGCCCGCGAACACAATATGTCCGTGGATGAAGACGGGTACCATGAAGAATTTAAAAAGCATCAGGATCTTTCGCGGACAGCGAGTGCCGGGATGTTCAAGGGCGGCCTTGCCGATGCCGGTGAAAAATCGGCGCGGCTCCATACGGCGACGCATCTTCTTCTTGCGGCGCTCCGCAAAGTCCTGGGCGGCCATGTTGAACAGAAAGGGTCGAATATCACCGCGGACAGGTTGCGTTTTGATTTTTCCCATGGCGAGAAAATGACTCCGGAACAGATTGCCGAAACGGAAAAAATGGTGAATGAAGCTATCGGGAAAAACATCGAGGTGAAATGCGCCGAAATGACGCTCGAAGAGGCCGGGAAAATGGGCGCGACGGGAGTTTTCGGCGAAAAATACGGAGAGAAAGTGAAGGTCTATTCAATATATGGCTTTTCCAAAGAAATTTGCGGCGGCCCGCATGCCGCTTCAACGGGCGAGCTCGGAAAATTCAGGATCGTGAAAGAGGAATCGTCAAGCGCGGGAGTGCGCCGCATCAAGGCGGTTTTGGAGTAGGCGTGGATATCCGTCGGACATATAACTTAATTTTTTTCAGGGGGAAAAACAAAAATGAAAAAAACAGCAATTATCGCGCTATCGTTCGCGTTCCTCGCGGTTGCGGCGGGTGCGGGAGCGAAAAAAGGAACCGGCATGGCCGATTTTTCCAAACCGTTGCCGGTTTCAAACAAAAACGTGGAGCTTGAAGCGAAAAAAGCCCTTTCCAAAAAAGAAATCAAGGAAATCGAGGATATGGAGGCGATGGGAAAGCCGGACAATTTGGCGGCGGCAAGCAAAGACAAGCCGGTGGCAAGTTCCAGCGCGGCCACTGGAATTTTGGGAGTGGATTTGGCACCCGGCGCGCGCAAGTATGCCATCGTGATCGGATTGGCCAATTATCCCGGCGTCAGCACGACGGCTGATGACGCGCTTTTGCCCGATCTTTGCGTCCAGCAGGTGCCGGACAATGTGCCGGATTATGGCGATGAGGTGAAGGACAACTGCAAAGACGGCGATTCGGTGAATATGGAAGCTGCCTTGCTTGGAAAATATAACTTTGACCGGGTGGTCCGCTTGAGCGACTCCGAAGCGACTTTCGACAATATATATGAAGCGGTCCAGGAAATAAAAGGTAATCTCACTCAAGATGATGAATTGGTTTTCTTTTTCAGCGGACATGGCGTGACAAGCGCGGACGGGACAGGAATTGTTGTTTATGACCAGAAATATGACGAAGCGGCTTTCATGGACACTGACACGCCCTATACCGATCCCGAAACCGGAGAAATTTATGCAAATTACGCCGAATATTATGCCGCAGCCGGATATGATCCAAGCGCCTATATCTGGAACAGCCAAATCAAGGATTGGTTCGCGGATTCCAAAACCAGCCGGATCGTTTTTGTCTTTGACACTTGCCACGCGGGAGGGATGAGCGTCCTTGCCGGATCGGGAAGAGAAGTGGTGATGTCCGCCCAAGAAAACCAAAGCGCCAACACTTTCTATCTCGGCGGGGAGAGCAACGGAGACTATATCCACGATTCGGAAGGCCTTTTCACGCATTATTTTGTCTTGCGGGGATTGGATGACGGCCGGGCGGACGGATACAACGCGCTCAAAAAAAATGATCCGGCGAAATATGACGGGCGGGTGGTGGTTGAGGAGGCTTTTCAATACGCGAAAGAAATTATTTCAAGCTATCAAACACCGGTTTTGAGCGATCAATTCACGAATGATTTATATCTGGATTTTCAATAGGAAGCGGATTAAGTTGGACATTTTAGCGAATTTGAGGGGCAGCCTCTCACAGAGAAGGCTGCCTTTCAGCTTATGCTATTGACAAATAAAATCGTTTATCTTAAGATAAAGTGTCGCGTTGAAAATGAACATTTCAAGCGGCGCTTTTTGCTCCTTTCATCAATTTTTGGCATTTTTAGGCTTATATAAGCCTAAAATTATAAAAACCCAAAAGGGAGGTAGTTTTCGATGAAAAAAGTTTGTTTTGCGGTATTGTTGTGTGTTTTTTTGTTGGCGGTGATTGCCGCCTCGGCCCAAGCTTACACTATCAATGATCCGGCAAGCGACCGGATCGGGGATGCGGTGTTCGAGACGTATGGAATAAACGTCTCGGATATCTATAACACTGGGGGATTCACGATTGGTATTTATACCAACTATCCCCAGGCCGGATACACTGTCGGGTCGTGGGTTACCCAGCCGGCGGATCTGTTCATCACCGAGACCTACAATGGATCCACGTATCTGTGGGCCTTGGTACTGAAGGATCACGACGGTTTTAGTGCCGGCACCATGTATGCGGTGGGATCATATCTCACCTCGGATGACTTGGCGCCGTCCAGCGGGTATACCTACAACCACGATGTCCCCGTATACGTGGAAACTGTCGGAAATAATTACGGTTACACGGAAATTTCCGGCAGTACTGTCGTCTGGAACACCCTGGCAAGTGGCGACCCGGATTATCAAATCAGCATTGCCGCGGCGTTCTACGAGGACGATCCCACAGGGAGCCTTGCGTTCCGGTGGGGAACCGGAACCTGCGCCAATGACGTGATATCTGGGACAGTATCGGCTACTCCGATCCCCGGCAGTCTCCTGTTTCTCGGCACCGGCCTGGTAGGCTTGGTGGGGGTTGGCATCCGCCACAAAGCTTGTTACGCATAAACCCGGCCTGCGTGTCGGAAAAACCCCCTTGTCTCGCATGGCAAGGGGGTTTTCATTTTGCCAAAATTTTCACCACGCCACAAAAACAAGAAGCGCGTGCGGTTATCCACAGGCGGGATGGTTTGCGGGCTTTGCCAAGCTTTTCGTTTTTCAATATAATATAGAAAAAGAAAAAACAATTTTTATGGGAGGCGATGCAAAGGGCCTCTTATTATTTTTCAAAAAAAACAAAACGTGGGAATTTGTCATTTTTTGAACAAGCGAAAAGCCAGCGCAAGCATGTTATCGTAGGGATAACAGTTTTGCGCTGGCTTTTTGTTATACGCTTTGAAAAAAGATAAGTTTTCAATAAAAATTTCAAAGGTCGAGGGCGGCCGGGCAGTCCGAATAGCCCGGGAAATAATCAACTAAAAAGAAAAACTTATGAAAAACATAATCAAAAGTTTGGTGGTTGTGATTGCCGTTTCTGCCATTGCCGGCTATGTCACATATTCGGAATTTAGCAGTTCAGCCACAGCAACTAATAACACTTTCAGCACAGGAACATTAGACTTGGAAATAAATAACGACGGCGGGAGCGATTACTACAAAACAATCTCGAATACATGGGAATCTCCAAGCAATTGGGCTCCTGGGGAGAAAGTTGACGGAACGATTCACATGACGAATATTGGCTCAATTAACTCGCATCATGTGTACTTTGGTTTCAACAGCCCGACACATGGTGGCGGTTCGAACAGTATCAACCTGATGGACAAGATTATTGTCACAAAATTGACTGAAACATTCAATGACACTCACACAACAGCCGATCAATCCACGACGCTTGCTCACCAAGTAGGAAATTATGATGGTGTTTTGACGCTTGCTGAATTAGTGGGTTTTAATCCTAGTGGATTCGGGTATTATAGCGTCGATGACCAGAGTGGTGATGGGATAATTTTAGGGGCGGGTAATCAAAAAGATTATTCAATATATTTTGAATTTCAATTTGATCCAAACGCAGGGAATGACTATCAAAACGCCCAGTGCGGTTTCACGCTCAACCTAAACGCGACACAAAACTCGTCAACGGACGGTATGCTTCGTATATAGGTTTTTTACTGATCCAATCTCTTTTCTCTCCGATTGGAAGGGGACGGAGAGATGGGAGCGAGGATTTTCTCGCTAAAAACAAAAAAGAGAGGAGGTGAAAAAAATGTTGAAAATTGCAAGAAGCGTTTTTGTGATAACGGCTGTTGGCGCAATCGCAGGAACTTTGACTTGGTCCCAATATACGGCAAAATCGCAGGTAACGGACAACTTGATGAAGACCTTGTCCGATCCGACCAATATTGTGATTGACAAAGATGGTGTATATGGGACAGAGGATAGTACCGGAAATACGTTACCGGTTAATATTGACGATATGTACCCTGGCTACACAAGCGCTCCGTATTATTTTGCCGTCGTCAACAAGGGTCAAATGCCTTTCACCTGGAACTTCAATGTCATCAACACGGCAAATTCAGGAGGGCCCAATAGTGACGGGTTGAAAAATGTTTTGAAAGCGAAAGCTTGGCAAGCCGGTGTTCCGGACGGATATGACTATAAGGATGGTTTTAATTGTCAAAACGAATCATTGTATAGTACAACGTCTGTATTTGATGATTTCGTGACAAACTGGAGAAGTGAAAGTGTCGGTATATTGCCAAACGGAAAAGCCGTGTGCTTCAAGTTTGAGTTCTATTTGCCTGATAATTTGGTATATTCTGGAGGTGGCGACCCGGATGACAACTTGTTCAAAAGCGCCGCGTCGAGGTACACCTTGGAAGCTGATGCAAATCAGGTTACGAATCCCTAGCTTTTCTTGGATCACATCTCACTTGGGTGAAGCCGAGGTGTGATCAATAGAGAAGATCGGATGTGTGATTGGGGGAGGATAAAAATTAAGCAAAAAAAATGGAAAACATGGAATCAAAAAATTTTGAAGAAGGGCAAAACAAAACAGAAGAGAAAAAGACTTATCCGATAAAAAGAGTCTGCATGATTTGCCACAAAGACCTCGGCGAGATAGAAGGCGGGACGTCCGAAGGCCAGGTTTCGCACGGGATTTGCCAGGAATGCCTGCCGGAATACAAGAGGCAGATGGAAGAAGAAATAAATAATTTGAAATAGAGGGACAATGAAAAAAATCGCGAAAATATCCACTCCGGTTGAATAGTCCGCCCGCCCGCTTCGATATGCGAAGCATTTCGGGCAGGCTTCGCGGAATTCAACGGGGCAAAATGCCATATGTCGAAGATTGCCAAAATTTTCAAAATCATCGTCAACACAATCCTGTTTTTGCTGATCATCCTCGGGCTGTTTGTCGTTTTTTCTTTCGTCCCGTTCCCGGGAAACTACAAAGTTTTCACCGTGCAATCCGGGTCGATGGAGCCGGCGATCAAGACGGGGAGCCTCATTTTCGTGAGGCCGGAGGCGGACTATGGCGTGGGCGACGTTGTGACGCGGCGGACGACTGATCCGAAAGTGACCATTACTCACCGGATCGTTTCGAAAGAAGAAGTGAGCGGGCAGATCGCTTTTGAAACGAAAGGAGACGCGAACGACAGTCCGGACGGCGAAAAATTCACGCGCGACGGAATCATCGGAAAAGAGATTTTCAAAGTGCCGTACATTGGATATCCCGTGGGATATGCCAAGACCACGCCCGGGCTCATCCTTCTCATCGTCGTTCCGTCGGTGATCATCATATATGACGAGCTGAACAAGATCAAAGAAGAGATCAAACTGATAATGAAGCGAAAAAGCGGGAAAAAGAGCGAAGCCGGTCCGGATCCGGCGGCAAAAAATCCGGAAAAACAGCCGGAGCATTTCCGGCGCGAAGAAAAAAACAAAAGAATTGTTTGAAAGCCCGTCCGGAGCTTCAAAAACCATATGACCAAACGTTTTAACTCTAAAATATCAAATTCTCTCGTACGGATCGGCCTTGTCGGATTTTTTTTCGTGATTTTGTCCGGGTTTTCCAAAATCCAAGGGACAAATTCTTTCTTCTCCGACACGGCCAGCGTGGACGGGATCAGTTTCTCGTCCGGATATTGGGTTCCGACGCTTGAATATTCAGTGAAAAAGCCCTCTCCCGACGGCAACAACGGTTTTTATGTTTCGCGCCCCTGCGTTACGCTCAAGGCGAAGCTGGGCGGCGAAGACGCGCCTCTTTCCGATGTTGATATATATTATTCGCTGGACGGGGCAAACGATCCGGGCGACAGCGACCAATTGTATGACGGGACATGCGTGCCGATTCCGGACGGCAACCCGGTGAATTTCAAGGCGGTCGCGATGAATAATTTGAACCATGATTGGAAAAGCGACGTTGCGGGCGAATCTTTCAAGGTGGATACCGTTTGTCCGGCGGTGAAAATCAACGATCCCGATGTTGGATCCAAATTGAGCGGAAAAGTGGATATTGTCGGAACAGTGGCGGATGCCAATCCGGACCATTATTGGCTGGTGGTGGAGGACTCCTCCGGCCATGAAATTGCCGGGCCGGGAACAGTGAGCGAAGACGCTTCTTTTGACCACAAAAATTTGTTTGAATGGGATACGACGAAAGTCGATGACGGCGGATATACGATCAAGCTCGAAGCGCGCGACGCGGCGGGGAACAAATGTCCGAACGAGGCGCCGGTTTCCAGCGATCCCAATGTTGACGGCGATTCAGTCGATTGGATCAACGTGGACGTGAAAAACACCCCGGACGAGCCGGAAGTTGAAGCGGGCGATGTGGTGATCAACGAGGTGATGTGGATGGGAAGCCAAAAAGACAGCGGTACTGCTTATTCAGCCGACGAGTGGATTGAACTGAGGAATACAACCGGACATGATATAAATATTAAAAATTGGAACCTTTATGGCATCAAAAAGGGAGGTCACTATGAATTTGCGGGCGGATCAGACGTAATCATTCCGGGGCATGGGTTTTTATTGATATCAGATAAGGGCAAAAACGATTCGCGAATAGACGTGACTCCTGATTTTACTAATAATAATCTTGATTTTGAAAATGATTATTCCGAGCATGGGAAAATTGTATTGAAAGATAAGGATAATAATAAGATAGACGAAACACCTGAACCGAGCGGCAGTGATTGGCCGGCTGGTAAGAACGAGAAGCATATGCGCTGGTCAATGGAAAGAAATGATGATCCAGGCTCAGGTTGGCATACTTGCGATCCAACAGCGATGTCATCTTCCCAATTGTCGGATATGCACAGCTATTGGGACATTGATGCGCAATTGTATAATTGCGGAACGCCGGGACACGCTAACTTATCGGAAAACGATCCATCCTCGAAAAAAGATGAGAATAACTCAGGCTCAGGCGATGGATCTGATAAAGTTTCCGAAAAAATTCCGATCGAAGTTGTCGGGAAATTGGATGTGACCGACGGGTTGAAATACAAATTGAAACGGAAAATAAAAAGAGTTGATTTAGTCGGGGATGTTGACGAAAAGGAAATTATCATCGATCTTTCGAAGCTGGGGGAAATCAGCAAAAAAGGCGAGATAAAAATCAAAATCAAGGATTTGGAATTGCCCTACGGCGTGAAGGTGAAAAATCACAAAGACAAAAATCTGGTCTTGCTCATCACTGTTGAAAAAGATAAGAAAAAGCCAAGTAATCAAAAGAAAGAGAAATTGAAAAAAGAAGAAGAGACGATTCTTCCGAAAAATGACGCGGGAAAAAACGAAGAAGACGGCGAAGTCGATTCATCCGGAGGGGACGGATCAGGCGGAGGCGATGGCGATGCAACAAATGATAATGAAAAATAATTTATTCCATAAGCCAGAATATAGCATAAGAAAGCCTTTCCTTCCGGTTTGTTTTTTGCTTTTCGGTTTGTTTCTGGCCGGAAAAGCCGAAGCGGCCAATCCCTTGGAACTCCAAATGAACGATCCGCTTTTTCAAGTCTCAAATGCCGCTCCAGGGGAATCGTTTAGTTCGCCGGTGACGCTTCTCAACCATGGGGATCATCGGGAAACTTTTCAATTCGAAATCGATGTGAAGACAAACCCCGAAAAATTGGCGGAACATTTGTTTTTCAAGGTGGCGGACGGGAACGGAAACTGCCTTTATGGTTGCGGCGGCAATGTTTCTCTCGCGTATCTTGACCGCCGGGAGCCGGATATCGCGAAAGTTTCGCCGCACAGCACGACTTATTATAATTTCATCCTCACTTTCGATCCGGATGCCGGAAACGAGTTTCAGGATACGGAGACTTCATTTGACATGAAATTAGGATTTGAAGGAACGGTAACAAGAAGACATCGCAGAGGAGGGAATGGCGGCGGCGGAAATGGTGGGACAAATACAAATCCGCAAGGATTGGTTGGCGGAGCGGCGACAAGCCTTGCGGGGGTAATTTCCGGCGGCGGGCAGGATCAGGGAGGTGAAAATTTTCCGTCCGGAGAAGTGCAAGGCGAAGAGAATCCCGGTCCCGGAGAAGTAGCGGGTGCCTCAACTGAAACTTGCCACGGTTGGCCGTTTTGGGTCTGGGTGCTGGCGCTCGTTGCCTATTTTTCCGCGTTTTTGTGGCGGACGTTTGACAGGATCAAGGTCCAAGTTGAAAAGCGCAAAATTCGCTGGAAATGGCAGGCGGGATTTGCGGCGGCGGCCATCGCGTTTTGGTATTTCTTCGACAAGTGCCGTGAATATGCCTGGTTCGCGATTTTGGCGGCGGTTGGCGGAGCGGCCGTGTATCTTTCCTATCTTTATCTTTTCAGGAAAGATATCCGAAAAATCACAGATGCCGGGAAGGGCTAGCCGGAAAGAAGAAAAAATTGTATAATTGAAAAAATAAAGATTTTTTCTTAAAAATAAAAAAAATGAAACAAAAAACAAAACCAAAGAAGAAAGAAGATAGGGGGATAAAAATAAATTTCGGCCTGGCCGTTGTTGCGGCTTTTGCGATGCTGGCGGGTCTGGTGAGCGTCGGAGCGATTGCCAAAAGCGATAAGGCGAATGCCAATGCCAGCTCCAGCGCCAGTGCGAAAAAAACAACGGAGGCGGCTTCGACTGATGGTTCCACCACGAAAAATTCAAATGCAAACGCAAACAGCGAGAAAGTGAAAGTGGAAACTGAAAATAGGGGAGAGGACAAAAATATCAGCGTCCAGACGGAAAATCAAGCCGGCAATTCGACGGATGAAGCCGATAGCGCGCAAAGCGGCTCGTCAAAGAAAGCGGTCGGTTCGGGATCCGCGGCGGATCTTCATCGCAGCCTTGCCGCAACATTGATGGAAGACCTTTCCAGTGTTGCGGATAGCGTGGAAGAGAGCGGCGATGAGGCGGCGGGAAAGAAAATCCGCGTCTTGGCCGCCCAACAAAGCGCGGCTGAAGAGAGTGCCGCTTCTTCGATTGAGGCGGTTGAGAACCGCAGCAAAATCAAGACTTTCCTCCTTGGATCGGACTATGAAAACCTCGGCCAACTGCGGAGCGAATATGTCCAGACCCGGAACCGCATCCGCCAACTCACGCAACTCATGGAAGGCGTCACTGATGACGGGGCCAAAGATCTTCTTCAGGAACAGATCAGGACTCTTACCGAAGAACAAACCAACATGGACAATTTTATCACAAACGAAGAAGGCAAATTCAGTTTGTTCGGTTGGGCGTTCAGGCTTTTCGGGAACGCGAGTGTTGCCGATACGGAAAGCGGCGCGGCTGTCCAATAAATAAAGTTTCATAATTGCCATGGCCAAAGCCAAAACAAATTATATTATCGATTTTCTCTTACTGGTTTCCTTTCTTGTGACAGCAGTATCCGGGTTTGTGATGGCGGCTGCTCTTCCAAGCGGAGTAGGACGGGGCAGTTCCCAGTCTTTTTTGGGGATTGCGAGGCATGGCTGGGTTGGAATCCATGATTTTTTCGGGATTGTTCTTGTAATTCTTGTAATTCTTCATTTTATTTTGCATTGGAATTGGTTGGCTTGTATGACAAAAAATTTTTTCAAAAAGGAGTCTTGCGAAACTAAAATAGAAAAAGAAGCTTAAGAATTCTTCTATTTAATCCAGAAACAACCTTGTCGTCGATTCAGGGTTGTTTTTTTGGCGAGTTTTTGATAAGATACCGGAAGCAAGCGATTGTCGCGCTTTTCGGTTTTACGGAACGCCCATGTAGCTCACTTGGCAGAGCACTTCCATGGTAACAAACAGGGGTGAAAAGTTATCATCAAAAAGCGATAAAAGTCAATAACCATAGGAAAAAGCGACTTTTGGGCTACTCGATTCTGTGGTAAAGTGGCCATCCTCCCGGCCGGACAGGTCGGATCCAAAACAATCAAATTATGCCGTTGTAGCTCAGTTGGTAGAGCAACTCCATGGTGGGTTCAAGAAACTCCCGCCCACGATCGGAGCAATTCGTTCGTGAATCCCGAATAACGGTTAAAGTCCCGCCAAGGCGGGATCAGACCGTGGCGACAATCTCGCCCGAACGACTGACAAGGGTCTCCTTCAGGGAGAAAGATACAGTCTAATCCTCATATAAGTTTGACGAAATTGAGGTATAAATGAAGGAGTAGGTCGGCGGTTCAAGTCCGCCCAACGGCTCAAGTATGAAAAGCACTGCAACGATCCGCAGTGCTTTTTGTATGGACATACAAATTCTGGCCCGGAGGTTCTATGATTATTCGAAGTATAACAAAGGACTTTCTCCGGCCACCATCAGACGTTACCGGCAAGTTATAAATTTCTATTCCAACCACGCTGGAATAACAGAGATAGAGCAAGTCGACAGGGAAAACGTCAGAGAGCTTTTCTATCACGGCCGAGCCGAGAGGCAATGGACGACAAACACCTATATCTGCTACCACAAATCGCTGATCGTTTTCTTCCGATGGTGTGTGCATGAAGGCTATATGAAAACCAATCCGGTCGATGACATCGAAGTTCCGAAACTGGAGAAAAGAATACCGAGCAAGCTGAACAAACAGGACGCGATGAGAATCCTCGAAGTCGTCGACAATTATCCGTATGATAATAAATTCTTGAGATACAGGAACTACGCCATATTCGCGACATTCATCATGGCCGGACTCAGAAAAAAGGAATTGCTGAATCTGAAGTGTGTGGATATCGAACTCGATAATTTGTCCATTTTCGTCCGGCAAGGCAAGGGGAGCAAGGACCGAGTGGTGCCGATTTGCTATCGATTGGCGGATGCTTTGAAACGATATGCCGAGGAACGGCGGAAATTGAACATAACGTGCCCGGAATTCTTCGCCTCATATACTTACGATAAAGGCTTTACGCACAGCGGATTGGTGAGAGTACTGCGGAAAATCATCCAAGCATCCAGAATAAAATTCACGATCCACAAGCTCAGGCACACATTCGCTACGCTTATGCTTGAGGGCGGTTGCGACATCTACAGTCTTTCGAGGATGATGGGGCACAACGACATCAAGACGACGACGATTTATCTGGCGGCCAACATCGAGCATTTGAGGGATCAGATTATGAAACACCCGCTGAATTGACGAATAAGAGGCCTGAAATCCTACACTATCCGACAATAGTTCACACTTTTCGTAGGTTTACTGTCGGATTATGCCATATTTTGCCAACTCATATGGAATTCGAAAAAACTAAAAAGGAACAATTAAGAACGACGGCGAAAAAGAAAGTGTTTTTGCAGGCTTTTGGCTTGACTCTCGGATCGGTTAAACGATCCTGCGTATTTGCGAGAATACACAGGGACACTTATTACGACTGGTGCAAAAACGATCCCGAATTCGCTGAGGCGTTGAAAACGGAGAGCGAGGGGAGCATCAAGTATCTCATAAATGAAACAAAAAAAGAAATGTTTCCGCCTTATTAAAAATATGCCAAAAAAAGAACAATTCAGAACTCAAGTTAAAAAGCGTCTTTTTATCGAGTTCTACAAAAAATTTCTCGGATCGGTGAGGGCGACTTGCGACAAGGTAGGGATTGAACGAAAAACTTATCATAACTGGATGAATAATGATCCCGAATTCAGATTGGAAGTAAAAGATGTTTTTCAAGAATCACTCGAGGACATGGAGGAAAAGCTGAATATGCTCATCCTCAAAGGAAACGGTCCTGCAATTCGTTTTTGGCTTTCGCGCAGGCATCCGGATTTCATGAGAAGACGATGAATAGTTGAATCGGCTTGACTTTGCATTTTATTTTTGTTTATATTAACTGAAGTTCTCTTCAGATATTCCAAGGCGAAAAAGACCTTGTTTATGAATATAAACTGAAACTCAAGGATCAGAAAGGAGGACGGAATGGAAGAAAAAATGACTTATGCAGGTGTCGGCGTGGATTACGACGCGATGGATCCGTTCAAGCGTATGGCGCAGATCGCCGGTCGTGAAACGGCTGAGAACATCCGCCGGTTGAATGGTGGCGAATTTCAGGAAGTCGAGATGAGCCGTGGAGAAAGTGCCTATCTCATTGAAGCGGCGAAAAGCTACTTCGCACATGTCGAAGAAGGGCTCGGCACCAAGAACCTGGTCGCCGATGCGATGTATCAGCTTACCAGAAAGACCTATTACGATCAGATCGCACAGTGTACGGTGGCCATGATCGTGAACGACATGATCACGCTCGGCGCTTTGCCACTTTCGGTGGCGATGCATCTGGCCGTCGGCACCTCGGACTGGTTCAATGATCAGAAACGGTGTCAGGACCTCGTCGATGGCTGGAAGAAGGCCTGCAATCTGGCGCGCTGCGTCTGGGGTGGCGGAGAAACGCCGACGCTCAAAGGCGTTGTTGTTCCGGAAGCAGTCGTGCTTTCCGGTTCGGCTATGGGTTTAGTAAAGCCCAAGGAGCGACTTATCATAGCGGATAAGATCCAGCACGGCGATGCCATCGTCATCCTGGAAAGCTCCGGCATTCATGCCAACGGACTCACGCTTGCCAGAAAGATTGCCGACAAGCTGCCGGAAGGTTATCTGACGAAGCTCAGCGATGGACGCACCTACGGCGAGACACTGCTCGATCCGACCCACATCTATGTCGGGATTATCGACGACTGTCTCACCCAAGGAATTGGCATTCACTACACGGCCAATATCACCGGCCACGGATGGCGCAAGTTCATGCGGGCCAAGCAACCGTTTACCTACGTCATTGAAACCTTGCCCAGACAGCTTCCGATCTTCTATTTTCTGCAACAGCACGGCCCGGTGGACAACGAGGAGGCCTACGGCAATTTCAACATGGGTGCCGGCTTCGCTCTCTATGTAGCTGAGGCTGACGTTCCGGCGGTTCTCTCAATCGCCAAAGCCAACGGCATCGGAGCACTTCATGCCGGACACATTGAATCCGGCGAGAAGAAAGTCATCATCAAGCCCAAAGATATCGAATATCTCGGTTCAACACTCGGGGTTCGCTGAACCTCGAACTGGCCCTGCCTGGCGGAGTAATCTGCTGGGCGGGGCTGTTTTAATTTCGCTTGCTATTTCAAACATTTTTGATACAATAAATAACCTGCTTAGCAGGATAAAAGTCCCTTGACAACGTATGAAAATACGAAAATATAAATATAGGGATCTACAGATTTTATCCAATTTTAGCAACTGGTTTATTAAACGAAAGGAGGAATGGGTTATGGTCGAGATCACTGGAACAAAGAAAAGGATATTGGTGTTTGCCTCCGGCGATGCTGAAGGCGGTGGAAGCGGTTTTCAGGAGATGGTTGAGCAGTCGCGAACGAATCCGCCGATTCTTGATGCGCAAATCGTAGGTGTGGTTTCTAATCACGCCAGCGGAGGAGTGTTCAAGAAAGCGCAGGCTCTCAATGTACCATTCGAGTATTGGGCGGGTCCGTTCAATGCCGAAATGTATCAGGCACTGGCGGAAAAGTACAAAGCTGATTTTGTAATGTGTTCCGGCTGGCTGAAACCGGTCGAAGGGCTGGATCCAGCCAGAACAATCAATATCCATCCGGGACCACTAAGCTATACGAATCCCGATTTGCATTTCGGGGGAAAAGGAATGTGGGGACATCATGTTCATGAAGCAGTGATGCAGGCATACGGCAATGGAAAGATCGCGCAAAGCGCCGTTACCATGCACTTTGTTACTCCATATTCTGCCGATGGTTATGATCGCGGGCCGGTTTTTTTTCAAATGCCGGTTCTCATTCGCTCCGAAGATACGCCTGATACGTTGGCGAAGAGAGTCAACGAGAAGGAACGGGCCTGGCAGAGCAAAGTGCTGAACATGATCGTAAATGGACATATCTTTCTGCATGAAGGCAAGGTTCGCTATACAGACCACTTCTGCAAAAAGATATTCTACGGAATACTTTGAAAGGAGGGAAGCTATGTTACATTTTTATCTGCCTCGAAACGAGAAGTTGGAATATTGCTTCAATGTAGAGACGTCCGATCTGTTGACTGCAGGAGAACTGGCTGCTTTGAAACAGCTTCTCACTGACGGCTTCGTATTGGACAAACTCTCGAACGCTCCGGCTAATCATGACGGACTGGACGTAGTCGAATTGGGACCGCGCATGAATTTTGCGACGGCATTCTCAACAAACATGCTATCCGTTTGCAAAAGTTGCGGACTTGGAAAGGTCATCCGCATTGAACGCTCCAGAAGGCACGCCTTGTCTTCGGAAATCGACAAAACAACATTTATCAGTGGTCATCACGACCGCATGACGGAATGCCCCTATCATCAACGGCTCGAGACTTTCAATTCGGGCATCTTGCCCGAAGCGGTTTTCGAGATTCCAATGGTAAAGGAAGGCGCAGTCGCACTGCTTGGCGTTCCTGGTCTGGCGATGGATGAATGGGACAGAAACCTCTACTACGGATATTTCGTCGGTGAAGAAGGAAGAAACCCGACCATCGTCGAAATCCGCGACCTGGATAATGCCAACAGTGAGCATTCGCGACACGGCTATTTCCGGGGCCAGCAGATTATCAATGGCATTGCTATGTCGGAAACCCTCATGGAGATCGTGAAGTCGACGCTGACGGTAAATCCGGGAAACAGCATCATTGCCTTCAAGGACAACTCCAGCGGAATCAAGGGATACGATTGCTGGACAATCATTCCAGAGAATCCCGGGATGCCGTCTCCGTTCGCAAAACAGAAGGTGAACTATCACATCATCTTCACGGCGGAGACGCACAACTTCCCGACGGGCGTCGCTCCGTTCCCTGGTGCCGAGACTGGCACCGGCGGAAGGATCCGCGACATCCAGGCAACCGGTAAGGGTGGGCTGGTAGTGGCTGGGACCGCAGGGTACTGCGTGGCCAATCTTCTCATTCCGGGTTACGACCTGCCGTGGGAAGACGCAAGCTTCGCTTATCCCACAAGCCTTGCTCCTTCGCTCGATGTCGAGATAAGGGCAAGCAACGGTGCCAGCGATTACGGAAACAAATTCGGCGAACCGGTCATCCTCGGTTTCACCCGGTCATTTGACCAACGGCTTCCCGGCGGCGAACGCTGGGGATGGGTCAAGAAGATTATGTTCACGGGCGGTATCGGACAGATTGATGCCAGGCACACCAAAAAAGACGAAGCCGAAAAAGGAATGCTCATCGTTCAGGTGGGCGGACCCGCATACGGCATCGGTGTCGGCGGAGGATCTGCTTCGAGTAAGCTTCAGGGAGACAATGACGCAGAGCTGGACTTCAATGCGGTGCAGCGCGGCGACGCGGAGATGGAGCAGAATATGAACCGCGTTATCCGGGCGTGCATCGAGATGGGGAGCAACAACCCCATCGTAAGTGTTCATGATCAGGGTGCTGGAGGTCCTGCCAATGTCCTCAAAGAGTTGGTGGAGAAATCCGGCGGAAGAATTGAGCTGCGCAATATCAAGCTCGGCGACCCGACCCTCTCGGTACTCAAGATTTGGATTGCCGAGTACCAGGAGCGTTGCGGTTTTCTGATCGACCCATCGCGGATTGAGCAATTCAAAGCGATCTGCGAACGGGAGAAGGTGAACTGTGAAGTTTTGGGTGAAGTAACGGGAGATGGACGGTTCGTCGTTCACGACGAGCTGGATGATTCCACCCCGGTGAATCTCGACCTGGCGAAGGTGTTGGGCAACATGCCCCAGAAGACCTTCAAAGACGAGAGGATCGAACAGCAACACAAGCCTCTCAAACTGCCTGATGTTGCCATTGAAGACGCTCTCTCGAGAGTGCTTCGGAATCTGGCAGTCGGTTCAAAGCGGTTCCTGACCAATAAAGTTGATCGAAGCGTAACCGGACTTATCGCACAGCAGCAATGCTGCGGTCCGCTTCAGCTTCCAGTCAGCAACGTGGCAGTTATTGCTCAGAGCCATTTCGGACTGACGGGTGCAGCAACCTCGATCGGCGAACAACCGATCAAGATGCTGGTCAACCCTGCAGCCGGTGCCCGAATGGCAGTCGCTGAAGCTCTTACCAATCTGGTGTGGGCAAAAATCAGCGGACTTCCTGATGTGAAATGCAGTGCCAACTGGATGTGGGCACCGAAGCTTCCGGGCGAAGGTGCGGCTCTCTATGATGCGGCATCTGCAATGCGGGATGCCATGATTCAACTGGGTATTGCTGTGGACGGCGGCAAAGACAGCCTTTCGATGGCGACACGAGTCGGCGACGAAATCGTGAAGTCTCCGAGAGAGTTGGTTATCTCCGCCTACGCAACGATGCCTGACATCACGAAAGGGTGACACCCGATTTCAAACAGCCGGGATCCAGTCGGATTATTTTCATCGACCTGGCAAACGGCAAGAAGAGACTGGGCGGATCTGCTCTCGCACAGTGCTACGGGCAACTCGGAAACGAGTGTCCGGATCTGGAAGACTCCGAGTTTCTCAAGCGCGCTTTTATGGCGATACAGGAGCTCATCGACAAGGGTCTCATTCTGGCCGGCCACGACGTATCCGACGGCGGTCTTATTGTGACGCTGTTGGAAATGGCCTTTGCAGGAAACTGCGGATTCTCGATCTCGAGCAAAGCAAAAACGCTCGCGGGCTGGTTCGCAGAAGAAGCGGGCCTGGTGATTGAATGCTCCTGGGAATTCGAAGAAGTTACCAACACCCTCAGGGGCTACGGATTGCCGTTCGAGTATCTCGGTTTCACGATGCCGATGTCCACCAAGAATATCTCCATCAAGAACATCGACACCGAGGAAACACTGCTCGAAGCGGACATGCAGAAGCTTCGCCAGTGGTGGGAAGAAACATCCTATCAAATCGAGCGTCTGCAGGTGAATCCCGACTGTGCCGACGAAGAAAAGCAGAACATCTTCGAACGCACGGGTCCGCAGTATCACGTATCTTTCGAACCTCAAACCACCCCGGGATACATCATTGAAGTTGGAAGCAAACCAGAAGTGGCAATATTGCGCGAAGAAGGAAGTAATGGTGACCGCGAGATGACGTCTGCTTTTTATCAGGCAGGATTCAAACCGTGGGACATCACCATGACAGACCTTCTGAGCGGCAGAGTAACGCTGGAACGATTTAGGGGACTCGTGGCGGTCGGCGGATTTTCTTATGCCGACGTTCCGGAAAGTGCCAAGGGATGGGCAGCAACCATCAGATTCAATGAAAAGCTCAACAAGATGTTCGCGGACTTCTACAAGCGTCCTGACACATTTTCGCTGGGTGTCTGCAATGGTTGCCAACTCTTTGCGCTTCTGGGCTGGGTACCTTGGTATGGTCTTTCTGATGAAAGGCAGCCGAGGTTTATTCAGAACACTTCCAATCGTTTCGAGTCTCGCTGGTCCACGGTCAAGATTCTCGAAAGCCCGGCTATCATGTTGAAAGGTATGACGGGATCAGTTCTTGGTGTCTGGGTAGCACACGGTGAAGGAAGACTTTATTTTCCCGATCCGACGCTCATGGATGAAGCGATTGTCAATAAACTGGTTCCCGTGGTTTTCATCAACGACGAAGGGAAAGTTGACGGGATGATTCCGGAAAGCTATCCCTTCAATCCCAACGGTTCACCGTTTGGGATTACAGGACTTTGCTCGCCCGATGGGCGTCATTTTGCAATGATGCCTCATCCAGAAAGAGCATTCCTGAAGTGGCAGTGGGCCTGGATGTCCGGACAGATTCAAGAGCTTGAGGCATCGCCTTGGCTTCGGATGTTCCAGAACGCCCGGGAATGGTGCGAACAAACGGAATAGCCTAAAAAGGCAGAAAGGAGAAAACGAGCCCTGCTGGTCGAACGACTGGCAGGGCTTTTCTTTGCCTTGTCAACAAAAGTAAAGTATAATAAAAAAATATGGGCGGAACTTATATCAAAAATGTACAGATTGGCAATAAGGGCGAAGCTTTCATAGAAAGTTTGTTTTCGGATTATGCCATTGTTCATAAATTTGAAGGATCAAAGGATATTGGGCTGGATTTTCTCTGCGAGTGGGTGTATGAAGAAAAGCCTAAAATAATGTTTGGTATCCAAGTCAAAACGACAGGGAGTATCAAAAATTTTACTGAAAAAGGAAAAATAAGCAGACTCAATTTTCTTGAAGAATTTGAAAATTCTCAAATACCTTCTTTCAAGAGCATTCCGGAATCAACGCTAAATTATTGGAAGAGTTTCGACTTTCCTGTTTTTGTATTCAGGGTTTTGGTTACAGAAGATAAAACGCTCGCATTTTATAAAAGATACACGACTATAGTCCATGGAATAGACAAAGAAAAGGCATTGCCTTTCTATTTGGCAAACGAAGATACAAAGCTCAGGGCTTACATTCCCAAGAAAAGAACATGGGGATTTTGTAGAGATCTATTTTTTGATCATTTGAAATGCCAACACTACAAGGGGATGCTCAGTGGAGTAAATCCTAAAGATCTCGGCCTTTCTGGTTGGGAACAGAACACTTTATACAAGGGAGTTTTTGATCATTACAAAGACAAAATTAGAGAAACGTACGGGAAATACGAAAAGTGGAAAAAATTTTTTATGTAATATATTCAAAGATATGGCAAAAACACGAGAAGATTATCCAGAAGAACTTGAAAAACAATATAAAAGAATGGAAAGGTTGCACGATGAAATCGTAAATTATTTTGATAGCAAAAATCGATCAAAAAGCATGGAAGAAATGCTTGATCCCGTCTATGATTTTTTTCTAATTTGCTATCATTTGAGAGAATGGATAAAAAAGGATATTAAAGTAAGCCAAGAAATTAAGAATAAAATACCTTCATTTGAAAAAAATGAATCTCCCGTTCAATTCTTAATGTGTAGAGATCTGTGCAATAAGTCCAAGCATGTAACTCTTGAAGAAACGAAAAATCACAAACCTAATGATGCAAACACAAAGATTGTTCCATATGGAGGCAGTCTTTTTATAGCTAAAGGAGAAGAACTGAAAAAGGCGCAAGAGAAAAAAGAGACACTACACCTTACATCGAAAGACGAGATATTTATGGGTAATTTTATAGTTTTATTTAGGGAAAACCAATATGATTTGAAAGGTGTAGTACAAGGCTGTATGCATGTTTGGAAGAATTTCTTTGAAGAAAATGATTTATTACTTCCAAGGAGCACGCCTTATTGCCCTGTCAACAAAAGTAAAGTATAATAAAAGGTATGAAACTCAAAGACGAATTCTACACAGCCGAGGAATTGGCCAAAAAATTGAAGCTGAATGTGATGACGATTTATCGTTATATCAAAGCCGGTAAACTAAAAGCACATAAGATCGGTAAAGAATTTCGTATTGGTCGGAAAGAATTCGAGAGGTTTATAAATAGCACAAGAACAAAATAATAAAGGCAACTAACTATGGCTGACATCAACAAAAATAACAATGGTGGTGGTATAACAGAGCAAGATGCTCGTATCGCCATCAATCGCAAACTTCAGGACTCTGGATGGATATTGGAAGGTTCAAGTCGTAATGTTCTAACGGAACAGCATTCCGAGGCTGGGTTCATGGACTATCTGCTTTTGGATCGCAATGGTCGGAATCTCGCCCTCGTCGAAGCAAAAAAGGATTCAATAGACCCGTACATGGCAAAGAACCAGGGTCGAGGATATGCGGAAGCTAATAACTGCCGGTATGTTTTCCTTGCAAACTCAGAACAATTGTATTTCTGGGATCTTGAGGAAGGTGACGCCACACCAATCGAGAGGTTTATCTCCCCTGAAGATCTTCAGCGCAGGCATGATCTGAAGCTCTCCCGAAAACCACTTACATCCGTACCTCACAATACTGAGATTTGTGACCGACCATACCAAAAAGAGGCATCCGACACAATTGCCAAGCAATTCGATGAGGGCAAACGAGCGTTTTTATTGGAGATGGCGACAGGAACAGGAAAGACACGGCTCTCAGCAGCGATCATTGATCGTTTTCTTAACGCTCATCAAGCGGAGAGAGTGCTTTTTATTGTTGATCGAATCGAGCTTGCCAAACAAGCTCTTGATGCCTTTCAAATCGCTTTCAAGGATGATTACCGTGCAGTTCGATATAAGCCAGGACAGCATGCGGTTTTCGGTGGAGCAAATGTAGTAGTTGCAACCATCCAAAGCCTTAACATTCATTTTCGTGAGGATTTCACACCTGGATACTTTGATCTTGTCTTCAATGATGAAGCGCATAGATCAATTTACGGCGAACTCCCACGTCAGGTTGTGGAGTACTTTCAGGCTATACGCATCGGGCTTACCGCAACCCCGAATGACTTCTTGAAGAATATCGACGTAGAAAAACTACAAGACAATGATCCACTCAAGTTGGAGTATCGATTTGCTCGAGATACCTATAAGTAACTGTTCAATATCTTTTTAACAATACTCTCACGAAACACAAAACTATCATTTGCAAACTTGAATTGAGTTTTCGTTCACAGTTCTTCCAAAGCCTTCGGCATTTTTCGAGCCAAGAGAAAC
>JAQVJV010000012.1 GCA_028695025.1 Candidatus Moraniibacteriota bacterium | reverse complement strand
AGGGGCTGAAGCATCTCAAGCGGTTGGTTAGGAAGTCGGTCAAGAGAATCAGAACGGACAAGCGGCTGTTAAAAGGATTTCTTAGAAAAGCATGCGTATTAAGTTAATTGTTAAGAGTCAATAGTTTTTGTAAATCATAAATACTTTCTGTCAAGTCGCGAGGTATCACAGCGGGAGTTTTAGCTGATCTTTATGAATAGCTTTGTACTCCTGTTGCGTACCTTGGTTTTTTACATATTGTTGAATACACAACACACAAACTTATCCTGCATCATTATTCGATTACTTTTTTCAGCGACAATAAAAATCTTCGATATTTACTTCATTTTTTCAAAAAATCAAAATATTTTTTCCAACCGCTTTGGTTTTTTTCTTCAATTACTTTTTTCAGCGCAGGTAACATACGCTTCATCTCATTCCCACCGGCCAAAATTTTGCTTTGGCCATTCACAAATTTATACCATCCCTCATCCCTGAGATTCACTTCGACAACAACATCGGCATTCTTGGTAGTTGAAAGGGCCAGATGGTGACGCAAAATATTTAGTGAATCATTGGCAATATCATACCATCCCGGCTTCCATTCCTCATCACAATAACGTTTCTCTAAGTTTACAGCAATCACGACATCAGCTCCCATATTTCTCACTATTTCAACAGGAACCGGAGCGGATAATCCTCCATCAGACAATGTTCTCCCCGCTATTTCTACCGGCTTAAAAACCAAAGGAATGGAAATGCTGGCTCTTATGGCTGGCGTCATTTCTTCTTTATCAAGAATTACAATTTCTCCTGTTTTCAGATCTGTAGCCACAGCAGCAAAAGGGATTTTTGATTCTTCAAATTTTTTTTCGTTAACATAATTTTCAATAAACTCTTCCACTTTCTTTCCGCTTATGAGCCCGTGCTTCAAGTGAGGATCAAGCAAAACAGAAAAAATTTGCCGCCAGCTTGTATTCAAAGCGATTTCTTCAATTTCTTTTATACTCAGTCCTGCGGCATAGAATCCTCCGATCATCGCTCCGATACTGGAACCGGCGATAAAATCAATCGGGATATTATTTTCCTCCAAAACTTTGATTACCCCTATATGTGCCAATCCTCTTGCTCCACCACTCCCCAACGCCAAACCAATTTTAGGACGATTCGATCTATTCATGTTTTTTGGAATTACTGATTATGGAAAATGTTTCATTTTTTATCGATGAAATAAGCTTGCTGGCAGTTTTTCCAACTTCATCTCTCAAATATTTCACATTATTATATTTTGATGAATAGCCGACCAATTCCATGAAGCCGACACCGTTCACTTCTTGATCTCCAAATACGCCTTTAACAGAAAGTGGCCCTTCCCAATAATTAATCGACCCGAAAAGCATCTCCTGGTTTTCTATTTTTGCCGAAAGAATTAAATAAATATCTTTTTCTGGTATTTTGATTTTCCATAAGAGCGGATATTTTGCTTTGCTTTTCAAGCTTACCCATTCTCTTGGCAAGGGAACAATTTTGACTTTTTCAAAATGCTCTTGTTTATTGTCCGGATAAGAAATACTGGCCAAGTATGTTTTTTTCTGTCCGTCATCGTACATAAAACAAACCATTTCCGTATTGTTATCCAGTTGCACCGAAAACCAGTCCCACCGGTTCTTTGTGTAACTGACATCCGCCCATTGATGATCCATCCAGGATTTGCCGGATACTCCTATCCATTTGTTTTCTATTTTTATTCGTCCTTCCGTAACTAAATTGGTCAAAGAGTAATAATAGGTAGCCTTTGAATTGAGTTTACAAAATCCCTTTCCTCCTTCGAGTAAGGGTGTTTTTGCTGAAATCAGGGTCAAATCAATATCTTCATTTTTCAGGATATATTTCGATTCGTTGATTTTTTCAATGACACAATTGGAGTATCCGTTCCTGATTTCCGGATTGACATAATTCACATAAAGAAGATTTTTGGAAAAACTGTCGTCGGAAATAATCGAAAAAGGGGTTATCCGATGATGAAATTTTTTATTTTTCAAGTCCGAAACCAGAGAATGTGAAAAATATGACGTTTTGAGGGGGATCTTGCTCAAAAACGGTATCTTTACTTTCTTCACGTCTGTCTTGAACAAACAATCCATGTAGGAATACTCGTTGCCTTTTTCATCTTTCAAGTGGCCATTAAAATACCACCATTCGATGATAGCATCATGGGCCGACTCGTCTTCGGGGAATTGTATCGGTTGATATTCTTTTTGCATTAAATTTATTTTAATAGTCAGTATTATAAACTGCCCTATTGTTTACCCCCAAACCAAGGCAATTGAAATATTTTCCATTAGGATTAAGATGGCCAGTTCTTAGGCTGGTAAAACCATTATATCATGAGACAAAAAAATTAATTATATTTTTTCAGAGTCATCCCATTCGTTGAATTTCCCTCTCCATTCTTCCGGATTTCCATAGTCAGCAAAATCTTTATACCAACCATGTGTGACCTTTGGAGCCTTGGCCGCTTTCAAGGGACACCAATATCTTTCCGTACGAGCGCCTATTTCCACTGCGTAAGCAAACAATCCATTTACATAGCTGCAATAAAGACAATTTACTTTTTGAATTACATTTAGATAACCCAAAAATTGCCTGTCATAGATAATATACTCCTTTCGTTTGACCTTGGGAATCCGATAAAGTGGCAATGCTATAAAATTGTATACGCTAAGGAATATATCCAAAACAACGACTGGAATAATCATTGCGTAAATAAACGGAATAGAAACAAAATGACGAATATTCGTGGGAACAATATATTTCAATACGGGAATACGAAGTTTTTTATTTTGCTTTTTAATTTTTTCAATAAAGCTAATTCTTTTTAGCTTTATTGAAAAACCGTATTTATCCGCCAATCTTTCATGTTCTTTTCTCAATTCAGCTTGCAAACTTTCTATTTTTGTAAGAATATCCTTTATTTTTGTTTTCATTTTTTTATATAAAATTACTTTAATAATACTTTCCAACTCTTGCTTTCAAATCTGAAATACAGTAATGGAAAAATAACCATCGTCAGGGCGGTTGAAACAAAAAGTCCAAATATGAGCGACCAGGCCAATCCTTGCCAAGTTGCATCTGTAACAATTGTGAATGATCCCAGAACCGCAACCATAGAGGTCAACAAAATTGGCAACAAACGCACACTGCCGGCTTCCACCAAGGCATCGATCAAATTCATTTCTTTAGCCTTGAGCTCATCAAGGTATGCCAGATACAAAATTGCATTTTTAACCACAATGCCAGTCAAGGCTATTATGCCAAGAGCTGCCATTGCAGAAAAATAAATTCCTTTCACGGCATATAAAATCCCAAATCCAAAAAATACTCCGATCAATCCAAGCGGAATTGTTGCCATGACAAGAATCGGAATTTTGAGTGATCTTGTTTGAATGAGAAGCATCAAATAGATTAGCACCAAAGTGATGCCACCAATCATTCCGATATCTCGGAAAGTATCAAGTGTCTGTTTCCATTCTCCGTCCATAATCACACTCACTTTCTGACCCTGGGAATTTTGGTAGACTACTCCCAAAGGTGACCACGACACTATTTTTCCTGTTCCGTCACTGAGATGGTAATGGAAAAGTTTTGGGAAAAGATCGATTCCCGCATAAAGAATGCTTTGACCCTTTCCCATTTCTCCGGTTATATAGGTGGTCTCTTGACGTTGATCCGATAAAATTGAGATTTCATTGGAGGAAGAATCTTCCACAAGCAGTTGTGAAATAGGAACTGAAGCTCCCGTTGATGATCTTACGGAAATCTGCGAAAGGCCCGTATCGCTTGAACGATCCTTGGTCTGCATACGAACCGTAATAAAATGTTGTTGTTTATCAAGCACATCATTTGTTGATGAGTTGTACAGGGCAACATTCGTTCCTGACAAAGCCACATGCAGTGTATCGATTACTGATGCTGGAGCAATTCCGAGTCTCGCTGCCTTTTCAATATCCACATGGTACTGTTTTTCAAATGAACGTTTTGGAATACTGGCATTCAGATCTGCTACTCCAGGAATAGATTCTGATAACTGCTGTAAATCTTTCGCTGTGCGTTCCCTTAATTCTTGATTATCTCCCTGGATTTTCAAGTAATATGCTGAACGCACTGGTGGTCCCGCAGGGTCTTCAACAAAAATCAACTTAGCATCGGGCTGTTGCTCTTGAATTTCTTTGCCAATCAAGTCGCGCATATCTTGCACTATTTTTCCTGACACATCTTTGCGTTCTTCTTTTGGCATCAGATCAACTTTGAGTGTTGCTTGATTTTCGCCGATACGTGCAGAGCTGCCCTTAAAAAGTCCGTTAAAATCGGCTATCGGTGCAGTACCAACGAAACTTTCAACATGGTAAATTTCATTGGAAAAAAGGACTTTTTTCTCTATTTCTTCGACAACTGCATTGGTTTTTTCATATGGCGTGCCATTGGGCATATCTAAATAAATATAGAATTGCTTGGCATCAGATTTTGGAACAAGATTTATTTTTACAACCTGAAAAAACGGCAGCAACAAAGCAATCAAGCACAAAATAAAAACAGAAATAAGTATCTTTTCCCCCTTTTTTGTATCTTCCAGCGCGGATCTGACAAATTTAGAGTAATGTACCCGCAAACGACTGATTGCGCTCTGAAACATATTTTCCTTTTCATGACGATAACTATCAGCGGAAAGCTTTGTGGCCAGTGCCGGATTGACAGTAAACGCCAAAACCAGAGAAGCAAGCATAGATACAGAAACAAAAAACGGAATTGGACTAATATATGACCCCATCATTCCGCTTACTATATACATCGGCATAAATGCGGCCACCACTGTAAGCGTTGACATAAACACACCCATTCCGACTTCATTGGCAGCCTCTACAATAATCTTTGCCTTCTTCTTTTGTGGATTCTTTTTGGTTATGCGATGAATATTCTCAATAACCACGATGGCATTATCCACCAAAAGACCAAGGGCTACTATGATTCCAAATAAGGCCACGCGATTCACTGTTTGTTTGGCAAAAATTGCCAAGCCAAACGTAACCAACAGCGTAAGAGGAATAGCTAGAGCAACATTTAGAGCATCTTTTAAGCTCAAGAAAAGCAAAAGGACACCGACAACAATAAATGTAGAAATTAGCAAATGCTTCATAATCATGCCGATTTCTTCAGATGCCGTTTGGCCATCATCACGTGTTACCGCGAATTTTACAGAAAAAAATTCTGGCTGCTTTTGAACATCAGCCAGTTTAGTATTAACATCTGAAGCAACTGTTGTGATGTTTGATCCTTTTATTTTTGCCACATTGACATAGACAACATTCGTCTCTCCACTGCTGGCAGATGTAAGATGCACACCACTAACAAGCTCACCCGGTCCTTCTGAAATTTTTGAAACATCTCCTAATTTCAATGGATGATCTTGGTCGGGAACAAGCAGAATATTTTCCGCGTCTTGGACGGAAGCGATGCTTCCATTTACACGTAACGTTCCAACATTATCATTATTTGAAAGTGGTTCTACCGAATAAATTCCGCTTGAAGCTCTCACCATTGTCACAACATCAGAAATGGCAATATGATTTTGAGCAAGTTTTTGCGCATCAAGCTCTACTTGTAAATTATTTGTTCTTCCTCCAACAACAGTTATTTTTGAAGTATTATCAACCAATTTAAGCTGATCAGCCACATCATATGCCATTGATCGAAGTGCTGTCTCTGAATACTTGTCGGATGTCAATGCAATATTTATTATCGGAACATCATCCGGATCCATCGTAGAAACCAATGGCTCTTGCACTCCAATTGGCCTTTGACTGGCATTGTCTTTCAATTTTTGATTCAAAGCAGTTTTTGTACTATCCATTGACGTTCCAACTTCAAACTGTACAGTCACAACACTTCTGCCTCCATCAAATGATTGGGAAACAATTTTATCAACATGAGGAAGTTCATTGAGAGCATTTTCTGTCGGACGAGTAACCAATTCATAAACTTGATTGACAGTTGCCCCGGGAAAGTCTGTAACAACAGCATATGCCGGAGCAATGATCTCAGGATTATAAGCTTTAGGTATCGAGATGTAACTAATCACTCCCCATAAAACGATAAAAAGAACCGCCAGAACGCCCACGATTGGATTATCTATGAATGACTTTGCCATTTTACCGAAAAATCCCAACCTCTTTTCCGGATATTGATTGTCAGCTTGCTGCATATGGTTTGACAGTCATGTTATTTATAAGATTGAACTGGCCCTCAATAACAACCTTTTCTCCCTCTGAGATGCCATCGGTCACGACGACACCCCCATTTTGTTCATCTCCTAATTTGACCACGCGTTCCGTAGCAACATCTTCATCATCAACTACGAAAACTACCGGGTCTCCGCCCCTTGAAATAATGGCTTTTCGCGGAATTTCTATCTGGGACTGGTTATTATTGGAAATTTCAATAGCGCCACGTGCAAAATCTCCCAAGTGAACATTTTCAGTAACATCATCAATATGAACACGAATAAGCGTTTTTAGATTTTGCGTATCTATCGCCGGAGAAACAGAAATAACTGTTCCGGCAATCTTATTTCCTTCTCCCGCTTGAATTTGAGCAACACTGCCAACTGGAATATTGTTGCCATCATTTGATGATACATAGGTTTCAACCTCAAAATTTTTTGACGAATCAATACTTGCCAACGGCATGCCCATGACTGCAAAATCTCCTTCGTGCACAGACATAGAGGTTATTGTCCCTGAAAAGGGAGCAGTTAAAACAGCATTATCTAATCCTACCTGAGCAACATTCGCTGCGCCCTGAGCTGCAATAATTTGGTCCTTAACCATTTGAATCTGCAAATCACGCGCTCGTTTTGCGCTCTTGATTGCGCTTTCATCATTTGTCTTTTTTGTTTGTTTAACAACCTGATCATAATAATCCTTAGTGTCCCCCAGAGTTTTTTTGAGCGCATCGACATTATTATTAGTAGCATCAGCAGTAGCGCCTGCTTGGTTTGGATCAATAGTAGCAATGGTTTCTCCTTGTCTGGCAAAATCTCCTTCGCGTTTATAAATTTTCAAGATTCGTCCATTTGCCATTGGGGCAATATTGGCACGTTGCGCCCCACGAATAAATCCGGAAAATTCTATCTGACTGCCGCTGCCAGACCTTCCAGCCACGATTGTTTTGACAATCGCACCGGAAGTTTCCGCTTCCTGTGAATATCCAGATACATATAATTTATTTACAACATAAAAACTCGAGACTGCTAAAACCACTATGGAGATAAGGATAGCTTTTTTAAACCTGTTTTTGCTCATATTTTTTAATGATTTAAAAAATTATTAGTTCAAATGGAAAATTATTAACTCATGTTACGCGCAGTCATTACGCAGTCCTTTGGATAAACCTTTTAAATCAAAGAAAAGTATTACCTGCGCAAGGCATATTTGGCTTAAATGAGGATTTGGATAAAATAGCGTGCGCAAGGTGAGTTATTAACCAGCCGAGCATTATCGCTCCATTCTATAGCAGAGCTTTGTCAAATTATGCCCAAAAAATGCTAAATTTTGGAAGCGAATTGGCTGGCGTGTTAATAATTAATTTGCTAAGTTAGAAAATAAAATAACAACTATCTGATTGGCTACTTTTTCAGGATTCATTTTCTTATTGAGAAAAGAATAATCCAAAAGCAAGCCATCCATCATACTTGTGAGCATGGATGCTAAAAGATGACTATCAGCTCTATTTTCTAAATCCTTGCTTTTTATAAAATCTTCAATTATTGGTTGGATTAGATTGGAAATTTGATTTCTCAATCCGGCAATATGGTTTGTGATTTGAGCGTCGGCAGGAGATAGTTTTATTACCATTGATTTGATAAGATTTTTTTCTCTAAAACCGAAGTCCAGATAGTTTTTTATAAGCTTATGCATCCTTTTGTCAATTTCAACTTCTCTTGAAGCATTAATGATAACTAATTTTAAATCGTCAAAAACCTCGTCAAGAACTTTTTCATAAATTTCTACTTTACCTGTAAAATGGTAATAAATGGAAGCCTTGGCAATGTTGAGCTTTTTGGCAATATCATCCATCGAAACTCCAAGGTAGGTAAATTCGGAGAAAAGCTCACGAGCCGTATTCACGATATATTTTTTAGTGTCCTGAACAATATCTTTGGATTTGTTGACAGTTGCATTCATATTTTTTAACTTATTCTTTATTTACCTACCGATTGGTAGGTAAATTAAATATACCGTAGGCTTGCATTGATGTCAACTGCTCCCTCCATATAAGGATAAACAGAGACTTTTTAGCGATTTTAGAGAGTTTAGTTATCAACAGCTTGGCTCTGGACTAGTTTCCAGGTCTGCGTCATTCATTGGGTTAGACAAATAATCACAACTATATGCAATCATTGCCAACCCAAGAAGTACAAACGCAAGCAATTCAAGAGACAAAGATCAAATACTGCCTCTACGCCCGAAAATCAACTGAATCGGAAGAAAGGCAAGTTTTATCCATCGATTCCCAGGTAAAAGAAATGCTTCAAATCGCCGAGCGGGATGGATTGGAAATTGTAGAAATAAGGCGTGAAAGCCATTCGGCCAAAGATTCTGCTCAGCGTCCGGTTTTCAATGAACTTATTGAAGATATCAAAAGAGAAAGATTCAATGGAATATTAACTTGGGCACCGGACAGATTAAGCCGAAATGCAGGCGATCTTGGAACACTGGTTGATCTTATGGATCAAAAACTTTTAGTGGAAATTAGAACTTACGGACAACACTTTAAGAATTCGCCCAATGAAAAATTCTTGCTGATGATGCTAGGCTCTCAAGCCAAATTGGAAAATGACAATTGAGGCATAAACGTAAAAAGAGGACTTCGTGCCAGATGTGAAATGGGATTATGGCCAACAGTGGCACCACTGGGATATCTCAATCAAAGGCATATGGATAAAAAATGCCAACTGATTCAAGATCCGCAAAGAGCGCCAATCATCAAGAAGATATTTGAGAAAGTTGCATACGAACATTATTCAGGAAGAAAAATATATCACTGGCTAAGATTCGAATTGAATTTCTATACTAGAGGTAATAAACCACTTACACTAGCTGGAGTATATCGAACACTAGATAATCCCTTCTATTATGGAGTATTTGAATATCCAGTTAAAAGCGGAAATTGGTATACCGGAAATCATGATCCAATAATTACACAGGAAGTATTTGAAAAAGCCCAGGCGTGGCTAAAAAAAGATAAAATCGTCCGGGAAAACAAAGAATTTGCCTTCACCAAGCTGTTCACCTGCGGGTACTGCGGATCAGGGATATCAGCCGAAGAAAAATATAAACAACTGAAAGACGGTACTCATGCCCGATACATATACTATTCCTGCTCAAGAGCCAGAGACCGGCATTGCAAAAATAAGTATATTCGCGAAGAAGAATTGATTACAGAACTTCTAAAGATAATCGATCAAATGAATATTAATGAGCTTGGAATGAGACAGAAACTGGAAGATGAAATAAATAGATTCAATATCTTTCAGAGATCGGTAATGGGAGAAAAACACAAAATTCAAAATACCAAAGATACGAATATTCGAAATTACGCCAAATACCTGCTAAAAGAAGGGTCAACTTCAGAGAAAAGAGAACTGCTGGGAAATTTGAGATCAAGGATAATATACAAGGATAAAAAACTTGAACTAGTGAAAGAGTAGCAGGAACAAAAAAACAGCGGTGAAAAATTCGCTGTTTTCTATTAATTATTTCGAATGATTAGTCATATCACTCAATAAAACCACCGTGGCAATGTAGCCGACAAACCACCTTGCCGTTTTTGGAAATTTCCTCAATACCTGTAAAGTTTGCCAAATCACCATCGGCATTAAAAGTATATTTCCAGTCGCCATTTATAAACTCTTTCGGTCCGCGAACTGGTATATTATCACCAGAGCCGGACATTAAAGCTGGACGGAGGATTGCGTCAAATAAACCCTCACTTATTTCATTGCTAACTGTAAAGCCATAATAATTCATACCCCAGGCCGGTTTGCCACTTTTATAAACAACTTCTTCACCAATAAATTTAGTCGCTCCGAAATAAGTATCGTGATAAGTCAGGCCGTCTTTTTCAAAATGATAGTCGCTTGAACCGGGACGGAGCGGGGATGTTTTTTTAACATTCTCGTTGGCGTAAGTATTCAAATTTGCCTCTCTTAAAAAAGCGTCTAAACCATCAATCGGCAGATCAGAAAAATTTGGCAATTGATAATCAGGCGTGCCAATAGATAGGCCGTATTTTATCATTTCGTCATAGTCTGATTTTTTACTGCGATCTAATTTGAAAACCTTGTTTTTGAAAATTACGAAATGGTATTTGTCATTTCGGTAATCAATATACCAGCCATGTTCCGGATCAAGCGCTTTGCTTAATTTCTCGGCTAAATTGTTGGCTTGATTATCATTCACTTCAATGGTGTCCAAAGTCCATTGCGAAAGCCACGGCGTTTGATGTTCGTCGGTCACTTTTTCAACTCTCGTTGAAATTATGTTTACTTCTTTGAGAATTCCTTTATCGCTCAAAGATTCTTCAATGATGTCGCCTTTATATCTTTCCATAACTTTTTGCCTAAAAAAGTTAATTTAATATGCTGGCAATTTCGAGGTTTTCGAGTCGCTTGATTGCCTCGACTGAATGAGTTTGCTCGATAAAAAATTGTCGATGCGGTGGGAGAGAGATTCGAACTCTCGAGACCCGTGAAGGCCTACCTGCTTTCCAAGCAAGCGCACTCGGCCACTATGCGATCCCACCCAATTATAAAGCGAGGCTTTTGACCTCGCTATTAATCTAGCAGAAAATCAGAAAAATTCAAACTTTCCGCGCGGAAATTGTTTCGGCGATCAATTTGAGGTAGTCCCGCAAAAGCCGCGGCGCGAGAAAATGCTCCTGGACGCTTTCTTTCGCCCGCTTTCCCAAAAGAGACGCGAGTTTTTTGTCTTTCAAAATTTTCACTATGCGTTCGGCGCATTCTTCTTCAGAATCAACCAGATATCCGTTGAATCCGTTCCTGATCTGGAGCTTGATCCCGCCGACGTTTCCGCCTATCACCGCTTTTTTCTTCCACATCGCTTCCGTCACGGTGAGCCCGAAGCCTTCCTTGAGGGATTTTTGGATGATAACGTCCGAACCGGTCTGCACGGCGTTGATGAGCGTGTTGTTGTCGTATTGCAGTTCGCGGGGATTATAGAAAGCAAAAATGTCAGCATCACCCCGTGCGTATTTTTTCACTTTTTCATAAACTTCCCGCGCTTCCGGATCGTCGGCGGCAAGAGTGAGGCCGACCAGCACCAGTTGAAGATTTGGGATTTCTTTTTTGGCGAGATAGTACGCCCGGATCACCCCGAGCGGGTCTTTCCAAACGTCGAAGCGGGAGACTTGAGCAACAATCAGCTTTTCCGGATTCATCCCCAAATTTTCGAGAATCATCCGGGCGGCTTCTTTTTTCATCGGCTCGTTTTTCGCTGTGAGTGGGTCTATAGCAGGAGAAAACACTTCGGCTTTTTTGGAAGAAAATCCAGGAAATACATATTCATGCCTCGAAAATATTATTCTCTTGTACTCATCAAGAAAAGGTTGCAGAAACTTCCAGGTTTTTTGGTTGGGCTTTGAGAGATCAATATGAAGCCGCAAAATAGCCGGCTGGATATTTTTCGCAAAATGCGGAAGAAGGAGCGGCTGGGGATCGTGGATTATCCAAGTATCCGCCGAAAGCGCTTCAAAATCGCGCGCCAATTTTTTTGATTCAGCAAGATACAATTTTTTCTCGGCCGGCGTGAGATCAACCTTGTCCCCCTGAAGAGTGTTGTGGATATTCTTCGTCACCTCGAAAAAATCATGGCCGGGGCGGATTTTCCACCATTCGACTTCAAGGCCGGCATCTTGCATGAGCGGCACAAGACTGTGGAGAATTTCCGCCACGCCTCCCCCTCCCCGATGCGAAGTAGTGTTCACATGAATGATTTTCTTGCCTTTCAGCTTCACTGCAAGCATTTGGATTTCACTCCAAAGTTCCGGTTTCATGAAGTGCTTATATGACTTTATTTTTCTCTCTGTAATTTGAGAATCTTCGACTTTTTCAATCATAAGAAAAAAGAGATTATAAATCTCTTTTAGTTTAGAAAAAAATCGCTTGGATTTCAAGCGAAAATTTTTGAGGCGAGCTCCCCCTTAGGCTCGCCTCATAATTCAAAATACTTCTCTCCTGATCCCCGCTAGTAGGAGAGAAACAATTCCCAGTCCAAAAAGATAAAATGTTCCTGGAATGGGAGTTGCTGGTGGCGGACAAGGGGGTGGTGGAATGACGTAATAATGATCGTCATTCCAATAATCATATTCTCCGTATCCTCCTCCACCTCCTCCGCCGAATCCTCCCAATCCGCCACCAGACATGGGATATCCCCAACAAACCGGAGTTGCGGGATGATAATCTCTGAAGGAATCATAAGCCCCATAGGGACCCCCACCCCAAGGAGCTTCGAGCGAAGGGATGATTACCGTTGTATGGACAACACAATTCCCGCAAAAAGCTGTCGCCCATTCAACTTCGTATTTCCCCGAAACAGGGAATGCATTAATAGGAATCTTAGCGGTTACAATATAATATCCTTCTTTTTCGCTAAGATTTCTCTCCCATTTAGTTTCCCCTTGACCAGCCGAATTACCTCTCGCCTGAACAGGGATGTATGCCCCATCTGTATAGCGCGATGCCAATCCATAGGGCGCCAGGAATTCAGATGTAATAAATTTTGGAAACGGAATCACGCGCCCATCTCCCATCTTAAAGCTAACTAGTATCCGCCCATCTTTTTTCAACCGGAAATTCAAGTCTGCCGGAACAAAGTCCGGTGGATAATTTGTTCCGGCTTCCACAAAAACTTTATCTCCTATAACATAAGCCCGGAGATAAAATGTTTGAAAAATTTTAGTAGGACCCTGACAGAAAGTGTGATAACCCCCTGCATTCAAAATTTCGATCGGCGCGGAATTTGCCCCGCCTGCGGCAAAAACCACGACCAAAACCGCTAGAAAAATCCAAAAAAATGCTTTCATACCCCTTTTCCTCCTCGAAAAAAGTTTATATAAAATTTTTAAGATTACAAGATTGTCAAACAAAACTAACATAACAAAAAACCCGCGTCAAACAAAAAACGGGTTTTTCATTATATATAAAGCAAATTTTCTACTTCTCCATTTTCCCGATTTCAATCATGGTTTTGATGACCGTGTCCGGGTTGAGAGAAATGGAATCAATTTTTTCCTTCACCAGAAATTTAGCAAAATCCAAGAAGTCAGACGGAGCTTGCCCGCAAATTCCCACTTTTCTCCTCGCCTTGTGAGCTTTTTCAATCACCTGACGGATGAGCTCTTTCACAGCTTCATTTCGTTCGTCATAGACGTGCGACACTTTGGCGCTGTCGCGGTCAACCCCGAGCGTGAGCTGGGTGAGATCATTTGAGCCGATGGAAAACCCGTCGAAAATTTTGGAAAATTCTTTGGCGAGGATCACGTTCGATGGAATCTCGCACATGACATATACCTGAAGCCCTTTCTCTCCGCGCTTGAGACCGTGACTCGCCATCTCGCCCAAAACCTTTTTTCCTTCTTCAACCGTGCGGCAAAACGGAATCATAGCCTTAAGATTGGTGAGCCCCATTCCCTCCCGCACTTTTTTGAAAGCAAGGCATTCAAGGCGAAACCCTTCTTTATAATCATCGTCGTAATATCTTGAAGCTCCACGCCAGCCGATCATCGGGTTTTCCTCTTCGGGTTCGAATCCGGATCCGCCGATGAGTGTCGCGTATTCATTCGTCTTGAAATCACTCATTCTGACAATCACGTCCTTCGGCCAGAAAGCGGCGCAGATCCGGCCGATTCCCTCGGCAAGCTTTTCCACGAAAAATTCTTCCTTGCTTTTGTATCCTTGCGTAAGATCGTTGATTTTTTTCCGATCGTCTTTATCCTTCACCCGGTCGAAATGCACAAGCGCGAGGGGATGGATCTTGATATATTCCGTGACGATGAATTCTTCGCGCGCGAGCCCCACTCCGTCGTTCGGGATGAAAGACAGGTCAAAGGCCTGGTCGGGATTCCCCATGTTCATCATGATTTTCGTCTTGGACTTCTTGATGTTTTTGAGGTTCGTCGTCTTGATTTCGAATTTCAAAATTCCGTCGTAGACTTTCCCTTCTTCCCCTTCGGCGCAAGAAACCGTCACCGGCTTTTTGTCCTTGATAGCCGAAGTAGCATTTTCCGTCCCGACAATACACGGAATTCCCAGTTCACGGCTCACGATCGCCGCGTGCGAGGTGCGTCCGCCGGAGTTGGTGACGATCGCCGACGCGATTTTCATGATCGGTTCCCAATCCGGATCTGTCATTTCCGTCACCAGCACTTCGCCTTTTTGAAACTCGGAAATTTTGGCAATATCTTTGATCACGTTCGCTTTCCCCGCTCCGATTTTTCCGCCGACTGCCGCTCCCGTGCAAAGGATTTTGCTTTTGCTTTTCAATATATATTCCTCGAGGACATTTTTCTTCCTTTGCGATTGCACGGTTTCGGGACGGGCCTGGACAACATAAAGAGCCCCTTCCCGTCCGTCCTTTGCCCATTCGATATCCATCGGCTTTTTGTAATGTTCTTCAATGAGAAGCCCCCAGCGAGCAAGCTCCAACGCTTCGTCATCCGTGATACAAAATCTTTTCCGGTCTTCAGGGGAAACCATTGCATTTTGAGTGCTCGAATTTCCGCCGACGCTGTAGACTAATTTGCTCTCTTTGCTGCCAATTTTTTTGCCTACGATCGGCCGGAACCCCTTTTGAAGGGTCGGCTTGTGAATGATGAATTCATCCGGATTCACTTTTCCTTTCACTATGTTTTCCCCGAGGCCATACGACCCGTTGATGATCACCGCATCCTGGAATCCCGATTCCGTGTCGATCGTGAACATCACGCCGCTCGCCGCTTCATCGGAGCGTACCATTTTTTGAACTCCCACTGAAAGCGCCACCGAAAGCTGGTCAAAACCTTTGTCTACGCGGTATGAAATCGCCCTATCGGTGAAAAGCGAAGAAAAACATTTCTTGATGGATTCAAGAAGCTGATATTCTCCACTGACATTTAGGTACGACTCCTGCTGGCCCGCAAATGATGCATTGGCCAAGTCTTCTGCAGTTGCAGAACTGCGTACCGCCACATCCACCCCGCCCGCAAAATGATTGGTATGATCCTGCTTGTTCCAGGTGATATGGAAACTCTTGTGCGGATTGTATTCTTTTGACAGTTTTTGATATGACTCGATGATTTCATTGCGAAGGTCGATCGGAAATTCGGCGGAAAGAATCGCCTCCCGGATACGATATCCCCGTTCGGCGAGATTTCGCATATTGGAAGTATTGAGCCCTTTCAAAATGCTCTTTATTTCACTGTCGAGTTTGTTTTGCGTGACAAAATATCGAAAAGCCCCGGCCGTCACGGAAAAACCGTTCGGCACCCGGATGCCGCGCTTCCGAAGATTGCGGTACATTTCTCCGAGCGAAGCATTTTTTCCACCCACGCGATCAATATCCCCGATCCCGGTTTGGTTGAACCATAAAGTATACTTGTTTTTTTGTTTCATTTTTTTGTTTTTATTATTCTTGTATCAAGTATTATGTATAATGTATCATATATTTTTTATTTAATCTCACTTCCCTGCATAATAACATTATACTCTATGCATTATACTTCACACAATCTCCTCCACTTTCACCAGGCTCATATGTTCCCGGCTCACATGCGGACGCCCCGCCACGATCACCACCCGGTCTTTTTTCTTGAGGAGACGGTTGTCTTTGATCGTTTCGATCGACCGGTCAATGAGCTCGTCCAAGTCTTTACAATCCGGGAGGACGAAACTTTTCACCCCCCACACAAGCGACAATTGCTTTTCCGTTTTTTCATTGTTGGTCATGACGTATATTTTTTCGTCCGGACGGTGCCTCGCGATCATCCGCGCCGTGAAGCCGCTGATACTCGCCACAACGATCGCTTTTGAACGGCTGTCTTTCACCAGCTCGTGCGCCGATTGCGCCACCGCCGCCGAAACCGATTCGCGGTGGTCGCTCAAAAAGCCATGCTCCAAATCGTCGAAGGGCGATTTTTCCGTCCGGCGGATGATCTGCGTCATCGTTCTCACGGCTTCCACGGGATATTTCCCATTCGCCGACTCGCCGGAAAGCATGAGGGCGTCCGCGTGGTCGATCACCGCGTTCGACACGTCGGTCACCTCCGCCCGCGTCGGCCGGGGATTCCGGATCATGGAATCAAGCATCTGGGTGGCAACGATTACGGGCTTTGCCGCTCGCACGCATTTCGCGACAATTTCTTTCTGGAGGATCGGGAGATCCGCTTGAGGCATTTCAATCCCCAAATCTCCGCGCGCCACCATCACCGCGTCGGCCGCTTTCAAAATTTTGTCGAAATTTTTGATGGCTTCTTTCCTTTCAATTTTTGCGACAATTTGCGCAAGTTCTTTTTTATTTTTGGATTTTTTGCGAATCAGTTTTCGCAGATCTTCGATCTCCTTGGCCGTCCTCACAAACGACATCGCCACAAAATCAACATCCTCGGAAACGGCAAAATCAAGCACTTCCCGGTCGCGCGCCGTGAGCGCTCCCAATTTCCCCGAAATCCCAGGGATATTCACGCCCTTCCGCGGCCTCACAATTCCGCCGTCCATAACTTTTCCCACAAGACAATCTTTTCTCCGCTCCGACACTTTGATCCGCAGAAGCCCGTCCTCAATCAAAATATTCGTCCCGGGTTTCACCAGCCTGATGATGTTTTCAAGGTCGATATAGAGCGTTTTGGCGCCATTTTTCGCCACCGCTTTTTTCACCCGGTGAAAAATTCTCCCGACCGCTCCCAAATTTTGCGGCATCCTTGATTCGCGGATGATAATCGTCTCGTTTTTGGCAATCGCAAGATCCTTTTGGTTGCCCACCCGGATCCGCGGTCCCTGGAGATCCGCCATGATTCCGACCGGCATCTTGAGATCCTCGCTTATTTTCCGGATCGTTTTGATGGCCTCGCGATGCCAGGAAAAATCCCCGTGCGAAAAATTGAGCCGGGCGACATTCATCCCGCTTTTCACCATTTCAGTGAGGACTTTTTTGCGCTCGCTCACCGGCCCGATTGTGCAAACTATCTTGGTGCTTTTCATGTTCTTAATTTTACCATAAAAAAACAGGCAACTCAAAAAGAGATGACTGTTTTTTCTAAAGATACTTTTACGCAAAAGCCCTTAGTTGATCAACTTGAACCCGCCGATGAGCGGCAATTCCTTCATTTCACCCTTGGATGCGTTGAGGATGCCCATGATCATGACAACAATCAAAAAGATTGACCCGAGCGGCCAGATGATGAACCAGCCCAGAAAAGGAACCATTGTCCCGACGACATTGACCACTATCCAGGAAAGGAGAAGATTGAGTTGCTGGTTGGCGTGAAATTTGGCATACGGGCTGTTTTTCGCGTCCGACACCAACGGCACGAAAAAGAGGATCGGGATGATATAGCCTACAATCGCCAGCGCTTTGTTTTTTTCCACGTCGCCCGCGCTCGCCTTTTTTTCTTCGTGTTTGTGTTCTTCCATATAATCACCTCCCAATCTACTTTATTTTTGAAATGCTATGGTTCCATCATACATCAATCCGCCCTCTTTGCCAATCTTTCAGATTTCACTTCTCCGCCGGAACCATTTCCCAAAGAAGATCAAAAACTGATTTGAAAGTGGCAACTATGGAGGGAATGGAAATGAGAACCGCGATATAGTCGAGCTTGACATCAACCAGAAGAACTTTGTCATGATATATATTCATACTGCTCTCGAGTGTGAATGTTTTTGGCAGAAATTTGTATTTCCGAAGCGGCTCTTTGAGGATATCCACTGTTTCCTTTGAGTCTTCCGAAAAAAGCATCCGGCTTTTGATCCCTAGCCTCTTCCTTTCCTTTCGATATTCCATGAAAAACTCCCGGTCAATATTCTCCCATGAAACGGAGCTTGAAATAACCCCGTATATTTCTTTCCGGCCTTTTTTGAGCTCTTCCTGAACATCGAGATAAAACTGCTTGAGATCTTCTTTTGTTTCGAGAAATCGAAGGCCAAACACTTGAGCAGTTTTCCGGTCGATCGACATAAGGCTCGGCGCGATTCTTCGGAAAACGTCGAGCTTCTTTTCGAACATATCCGCTAATTTCCGGGGCGGAACGGGATGATAGAACCTGCGGCTTTTTCGGAAATATACCAAAACCAGATTTTTTCGTGCGAGCGACTGCAAGATCGCATAGACTGTTGTTCTTTTCACCCCCATTTCCTTGGCAACAGTGCTCGCGAGCGACCCGCCGAGGCGAAGAAGTGCGAGATAGGCTTCCGCTTCCTGCTCGGGAAGACCAAGGTCTTTCACAATTTTCACGTTATCCATAATAGTGTCTAAATATTACAACACTTTTTATATATGCGATTATTGTATTTTATATAAGCCTTTTTGTCAAGATATTGAGTTTTCTATTATTGACGATATCGAATAATCTCCTAATATTGAGGTTTAAAAACAAAAAATTCTTTAACAACTAAAAAGGAGACCAAGCAATGGAAAAATAATTTTTTTCTGAGGGAAAAAGGCAAAGTCTCTGTTCAAATAATTGCGGACATAATAACCAGCGATATTCTCCAGAGGGGAGAATTTTATCCCATAGTCTTCAATTACGACGAACCCATAAAAAAGAAGCTTGCGGCGAGTCGATATTATAGGGCTCATCCGGATCTTACTTGTGCGTTTTTTCGGGCAAAGAGGGTTGGCACGGAAAATTCCTACATCAGACTTGTTCCAATGACGCAAGAAATTTTCGCCGAAATGAAAAAGTCAGGTTATCGCTTTGCCGAAGCTAGTGAACTTTTTGATTTAGGAAAAATTTATCCTGATGTTCTGTTAAACAAAAGCATCCTCGCTCTTGCGTTCCCAGATGGCGTGGATACAACGGATCAGGATGCGAAGCTGTGGCCTGCACAATGGGAGATCAGGACAGCTGTAGAGCTGAGGTTTATGAAATGCGCTTTTCTTGGCCCAGCCATCACTGGTTCGTTGCCTTTGTACCGAAAAAGATTCACGAGGATATTGAATGTTTTGGATACGACCCAAAAGTAAGAAAGAAAAGCTTTTATGAATCTCCCACGAGCTTACGCTCGGGGATTTAGAGCGCGGTTAAATTTAGGAGTAAACAAAATGAAATTTAATGTTTTGGTTGTGGAAAGCGATCCTGTGCAAACAGCATGGGCAAAAGAGCAATTAACAAATTCTAACCTTGAAACGCGCCGTTATAATAGTATTGAAGTTTATTATGCTTCCTGCATAGAAGAAGTCGAGCAGATCAAGGAACGGGTGATAATCGACTTCGTATTGCAGAACCTGGAAATTCCTCATCCTCCTGGAGGACATCCCCACTCTTGGGAGGGAAGAGTGCTGTTTAAAAATTTTTCCAAGGACTGCAATAAAATAGGTGGAATTAGAGGTCTTGCTCTTATGCTGGATTTCGGAAGATGCGCACTATTCCTTGACGGAGACGACCAAGATTCTTCTTTTGGAGGATTCTGCAACTCATTTAAATCTCAATTAGGAAAAATATCCTTCGAAGGTCCGGGACATATCAACGCAATAATATGGCAGAATGTCGACTTCAAACATTATCCCTTTTATCTCGTAAAGGGACAAATAATCCCTAACGAAGAAAAACCTTACAACGCTGATTTGGAAAATTGCGTTCCTCTTAAGCCATGGAAAGAAATTCTCGATGCATTAATATTTTTCGAGAATGCATAAATCGAATATATCAAACGAATAAAAAAACAGTCTTGAAAAATCCGAGAGAAAATAATGAGAGGTGGCCATGTCAATCAATATTAATCACTATTCTGACCCAAAAGAAGAAGATCAGGTGGACAAGCGGACAATAATTAGCTGGACTTGGTGGATTGTGAGATGTCTTGCTGATCCTAAGGAAATTTCAATTACTATTCCCCGAATTCCCCATTTTAAATCAGGGAGATACCAGCTTCGTTGTTGGAGAGGGCACAAACATGCGGCTATGTATAAGGGACATGTCGATCGATCAAACAGCCGCGCCCAATTCCTGTTCGAAGTGTATACTTCAGAAAAATTATCAGAAAACTTCAATAAAATAATTGAGCAATTGAAGGAGATTGGTATTGAAACAGATGGCTGGGAAGTTAATCGGGCAACTATGAATAATTGCACTATTCTCACATTTAAAGAAAAATCAAGTTTGCTTTATTTGGAAGAAGGTCCCTTTCTCTGCGATGCACCTGATAAAGTAGTAAAAATAATAATGAATGCAATTCGCGAGTGGGATAAAGATAAAGGACCCGTTATGAAATATCTTCGGGCAAAAGGATTACCTAAAAACTATTACATGCCCGAAAAGCTTACCCGGGAACTCTCGATAAAAGATTTTGATGAGATATTGAATACATGGCCCATAATCGGCCCAATAAATGGATACAGGGAAAAGGAAGGCGTGGTTGCTTTCCTAAGAGCCACAAGAAAAAAAAGTGAGTGGGAATAATTTCCCAACAAACCGGCCCCGGAAAAATCCAGGGCCGTCTTTTTTTCCGCAGAAACCCCTTTGAAAATCTATTTTGCCGATTTTTTCACAAATTTGACAATCTTCTCCGCGGATGCCAACGCTTCTTTGGCTTCCGCTTTTCCGGCAAGAGGATATTCGGGAAGCGGATATCGCGCAACGATATAATACTGGCTCAATATGTCTCCGTCGGAGAGAAAATCAAGAAATTTCTTGTCTGCCTTTGCGCATAATTTCAAAAGATGGGTGAGATCATAGACCTTTGGGAATTTCCCTTTTCGGAAAACCAGATATCCTTTCAGATATTTTTCCGCCGCCTGCTGGCAAAGAAAACAGACCTGCGGATAATAAGCTCCGAATTCCCGAAGGCTTGCTTTGGCAAAATCCAAGTCTTCACCACCCACGCGAAACCATCCCCCGGCGCGTTTTTTATTCTTGTCCGGTTTCATACAAGACCTTGCCTTTATTGATAATTTCGCTTATGAAAAAATCATTGGCGCGCAGACGTTCTTCGATTTCTTTCGGAGTAAAAACCAAAACGTCAAACGGAAAATCAATCCCATGCAAAAATTTCCTCGCTTCCGGCATTCTTTTGTAGGGATTTTTTTTGGTATCTTTCACTATCAGCAAGTCAATGTCTGAATCTTTTTTGGGTTTTCCCCATACCCAAGACCCGAAAAGAATAACCTTCTCTGGATTATATTTCTTCAAATTTTCGACAATTATGGCAGTTTTCATACAAATATAATAGCAATTTTCATCAAGATAAACAAACTACACGTCCATCCCTCGCAAGCGTTTTATCCTTTCGGCAATTGGCGGGTGGGTTTGGAAAAGACTTGAAATTTTTTTGCCTTTGAACGGGTTGGCGATGAAAAGGTGCGCAGTTGCGCGATTGGCGTGCGACATCGGAGTCGGATCCGCGGAAATTTTTTCAAGCGCGCTTGCAAGCCCTTCCGGGTATCTCGTAAGAAGCGCCCCGTCCGCATCGGCGAGATATTCCCGCTTCCGGGAGATGGCAAGCTGCATGAGCGTCGCGGCAATCGGCGCAAGTATGGAGAAAACGACCGCGAGAATCATCATGATGATGGCCAATTGGCCGCCTTCGTCATCCCTTGAACGCCGTCCTCCGCCAAACCAGGCCCAACGGCGGAACCAATCCGCCATGAGCGCCACAAAACCGACCAATACGACTATAACGGTCGAAAGCAAGATATCCCGATTTCCGACATGCGAAAGTTCGTGGGCAATCACCCCTTCCAGTTCTGTTTTGTTGAGCTTTTCAATTATTCCGGTTGTGAGGCAGACCACGGCGTGTTCTGGATCGCGCCCCGTGGCAAAAGCATTCGGCGACGGATCATTGATGACGTATATTTTCGGAACCGGAAGCCCGGCGGTGATCGAAAGATTTTCAACGATGTGGTATATCTCCCGCCCGTCTTCGTGCGTCACTTCGTGCGCGCCGCTCATCGCAAGCACCATTTTGTCGCTCCACCAATATGAAGCGAAACTCATGGCCACGCTGAAAACAACGGCGGCAACCAAAATCGCCGAATTGTCCATGGCTTGGGAAAAAACATAGCCGATTCCAATCACAAAAACCAAAAAGCCGGCGATGTAAACCCAAGTGAGACGGGTGTTTTTATCGGCCTCGTTGTATAAAGTTGCCATATATTTAAAAATACCAAAAACCAAACTATTGGCTATTGGTTTTTTATTTAATATTATTCGCTTATAAGCTTGTAACTAGAATTCCACTTTTACTGGATCTTTTTCGCTTCCCTCTGCTTCGAAAAATTCTCGCGCAGTGTAGCCCAAAGATCCGGCGATCAAATTGTTGGGAAAGATTTGGATTTTCGTATTGAAGTCGCGGACATTGCCGTTATAGAACCGGCGGGCCGCTTGAATTTTGTCTTCAGTGTCGGTGAGTTCGCGCTGAAGCTCCAAAAAGTTCTGGTTGGCTTTGAGGTCGGGATAGGCCTCCGCCACCGCGAACAAACTCTTGAGCGTGCTCGAAAGCATATTCTCCGCCTGCGCCTTGTCAGCCGCCGACTGCGCCCCCATCGCCCGCGTCCGCGCTTCGGTCACTTTTTCAAACACTTCTTTTTCGTGGGCCGCGTAGCCTTTCACCGTATTCACGAGATTCGGAATGAGGTCGTACCGCCTTTTGAGCTGGACATCGATGTCCGACCAAGCTTCATCCACCCGGTTTTTAAGCCGGATGAGCCCGTTATAGACCGCGATCGCCCAAAGGGCAAGAACTATGATTATTCCCGGTAAAATCCACATAGCCATATATTTTTCAAAAAATGATTAAATCCCTTTATTTTCAGTTTCGGCTTCAGCCGCTTTTTCGGCTTCAGCGGCCCTTTCTTTGCTGGCTTCAGTCGTGAGCCGGAATATGGAAACGGATTGTTTGACTTGGCCGGCGATATTGTTCAGAAAATACTCCCCTTGAGACATAATACTCGCCGAATTTTCGTTTCTTTCATCACTCGCTCCCGCCACGACGCCGTTTGAAAGAAGATTTCCCGTATAGACAAAATACCCGGAAACCGCCAGAAGAGAAATTATCATAGCAAAACTCGCGGCATATGCAAATCGCTGGAAAAAAGAAGAAGCCGCTTCTTCCACTGCTGAAAAATCCGGTGAAAAAATATTTTCGTTTTTCCTGACCTCAACCTCACGATAGGGGACCGCTTCGCTGTTTTTTCGGATAATCCGCTTCGCCCCAAGACCAATATTCTCCCGCCTCACCATCGGCTGTGAAATTCTCGAATTATTTATACTTATCTGATTGGGCGCAACTGGCCTATTTAGAACAATTCTTTGAGCTGGCTGCCTTGCCGGCGCTTTTTGGAAATTTCTTATTTTCACTTTCCGGTTTTCAGAAAAATTTTCCCGCAACGGAAAAGATTGTTCCTTGGTTCTGCTTGCCGGTTTCCATTCGGAAATTCTCGGCTCATTTATATGGACTTGCGGAGCCGGACTGAAGGCCCTTTCAATTTTTGGCTCGCTCTTTTTCTCGATCTCAACTTTTGGGGCTGCAACCGGCGTCAGCAATTCGATTTTTTTCAGAGCCACCTCTGTTTTTTGCGCGACCACTTTTTCTTCCATTTTTCCCGGGGCGATAACCGGCATCGGATCAATTTTCACCTCTTCATTTTTTTTCTCCTCAACCTTTTTCACTCCCTGCACCTCGACAACCGATGCGGACACAGTAGGCTGAACCGCATCTTCTTTTTTCTTTTGCGCAGTTTCGATGAATTCATTGAACCAAGCCCAAGTGGTATACCAGCGCTTGCCGATGCGGATTGACCCGATGTCGCCGCGCCGCGCCAAAAGCCCCAGATACTCCTGGGCGTATTTTTTTTCTTTCGCCACCTTGGAAAGAAGAATGTATTTTTTCTTGAAATCCTCCATGCCAAGATAATACCACAAAACGAAAATCCCGACCAGGCAAATTTCTATCCGATATTGTGGATAAAATATGCCCTTTTTCTTTTCCGGGAAATTGGTGTAAAATGAGAGTATGGTAAACATCCCCATCATCCATGGCTATAACGTCGTCATTATTCCGATCCTTGTGGGACTGATCACGCAAACCATAAAGTTCGTCGTCTTCACCGCAAAGAACGGGCTCAAGTGGGAATATTTTTTCACCCACGGCCACATGCCGTCATCGCACACCGCTTTTGCCGTCGCAACGCTCACATCGATCGGATATTACGAAGGAACCACCAACGGCGTTTTTGCCCTCGCCTGCATTTTCTCTTTTATCATCATCGATGATGCTTTGCGGCTTCGAATGTATCTCGGCGACCAGGGCCGATACCTCAACATGCTTGTCGACCAACTGAACATCGACAAGAAAAAATTCCCCCGCTTGAAGGAGAGAATCGGTCATCGTTTGAATGAAGTGATTGTCGGCGGGATTGTCGGCTTCGTGCTAACGATACTCCTCGCCAAGATTCTTGGATAAACTTACATTTCCACCAGCACTTCTCGAATCACTTTCGGATCATTCCAAGGAATCCTCTTGCCGCCGACCACCATCACTTCTTCTGCTCCTTTCCCCGTCACCACGACAATATCCCCCGGCTTTGCCAATTGCAAAGCTTTTTTTATGGCTTCTCGCCGGTCAAGGATCCGCCAGGCGTTTTCGTTCTCAAGTTTCAATTTTTGCGTTTCCGTACCTTGCGAATCTTTTCCAATAACACCGGAAAAAACTTCATTGATTATCCGCACCGGATCCTCACTGTACGGATCTTCATTCGTCACAATGCAATAATCCGCGTATCTTGCCACAATCTCCCCCATGATCGGCCGTTTTCCCCGATCCCGATCGCCGCACGAACCAAACACGGCAATAACTTTTGTGTCTTTTTTGCCATCATTCTCTTTGAGACTATCGATTAAATTATATAACTTCTCAAGCGAATCCGGCGTCACGGCATAATCGACGATAATCTCAATCCCCCGGCCGTTTTCAATGCGCTCCATCCGCCCCGGCACGCCTTTGATTTTCCCAAGCGCCTCGGCAATTTTTTCAAGCGCAATGCCTTGGGACAATCCGATACATGTTGCCGCAAGCGCGTTCTCGATATTGAACTCGCCGGGAAGATTTAGTGAGAATTTTGAATTTTGTCTGGCTTCGCCAGATCTGGCAAAGCCAGATATTTTGTATCTTGTATTTTGTATATCAAGTTTAATATCGCGAGCGATGACGGTTTCTATTTCTTTGCCAATAACGCAATTGGGATTTTGACTTTCAAGAAAATATCCGTATTTTTTCCTTGCTGGATATTTTAAGAAATTTTCCGCGAACTGCATATCCATATTCACAACGCTTGCTCCGTTTTTATTTTGCGAGACTATCGCAAACAATTTTTCTTTTGCTTTCGCGTATTTTTCCATCGTTTTGTGATAGTCCAAATGCTCGCGGGTGATGTTTGTGATCGCCGCCACCAAAAAATCAACGCCCCAAACCCGGTTTTGGTCAAGCGAGTGTGAAGAAATTTCAAGGACCGCGTATTCACAACCGGCCCGCACGGCTTGGCGCAAAAATTTCTCCAGTTTCCAGCTGGAAAGAGTGGTGAATTTGCTTTCGTTCACCCATTCCTTCTCGGCAATCTTGAAATTGATCGTCGAAGCCACGGCTATTTTACTTCCGTTCTCTTCCAATATCTTCGCCGTCATCTGGACCGTCGTCGTTTTCCCGTTTGTTCCCGTCACACCAATAACCTTCAATTTTTTGGACGGAAAGCCAAAGGCAATATTGGCAAATATCGCCTGCATGAGATGGTATATATTTTTGATGGATTGCGGAATTAGTTTCTTCATGCTATAAGTTAGTAAACAATATTTTGAGAAATTTTACAATTTTAGGAGGATTGTATGGAATGCAACGGCTGGCTTAGGAATTTACCGCCCGATAAAATTATCAGAGCGATAATATGTAAATTTAATAAAGATGTCTCCGTTTATGTTCCCGGGATGATACATATGATTGATGAGGAGAAGCTCTTGAGCGGACTCAAGAGCAGGAACTTATCCCACGAAATATTTACGGGAACAGTATCAGAATTAATAAAAAAAATAAAGGAGCTTAGGGAAAAATAAAGGGGCACTGCCCCTTTTAAAATTATGAAAAAGCAAAAAATATACATCTTCGGCAATCCCTTGCTCGATTTCGACAATCTGCCCATCAAGCTCGCGCCCAAGCTTCGCGAAATTTTTCCGGAAATTGATTTTGCGATCACCGACCCGAACGAGAACCTGAAGCCTGTTGACGGCGAGTTGAATATTATCGACACGGCAGAAGGCATAAAAAAAATCACCGTTCTCGATGACATTTCCAAAATAGAAGCTTCGAGCGCTTTTTCCCTTCACGACTTCGATCTCGCTTTCAACTTGAAGCTCCTTCAAAAAATCGGCGAACTGAAGCGCGTCAAAATCTTCTGCGTGCCGATGCAAGGGGATGAAAAAGATATTTTGGAGCAATTGGAAAAATCAATAATAAACCTTCTCACCTCATATGAGGGGAGATGTTCCGAAAGAACAGAGGGGTAATGCTTATTTATATAAAAATTCCCCGGCTTCCGAAGAAACCGGGGAGGAAAATTGTTATTTTGCTAAATTCGTCATATCCGCGGCATAAGTATAGCCGTGGAGGTAATAGTAATAATCTGTTTTTTCTTGAGATATCGCTTCCAGCACATATCCTCCCTCAGCTGAATTATAGAAAGCTGCTAATATGTAACGAATTTGCTGATAATCAATCCATTGGTGCATTATCTTAATGCCTTTTAAGCCCATGCCTTCCATTTTTTTATCGAGAAGTTTTTCGCAAATGAGGCAGGCCACTTCGGGATAGGGTTTCTTTAGTTTGAAAAGATTCGCTAGATTATAAATATCATCACTTCTTCCCTTGTCGTGAAACAATGAACCTCTGATAATTCTTAAATCAGATAAGGTTTTTTTCGAAGGGATGAAGCTTGGAGATACAAGAATCTCTTTAGCAAGCCAGGAAACTCCTATACCTTTTTTCTCTAAGCGCCTAATCCACTCTTCACCTGTTGTCCCGTCAGATATTACATCGCAATAGATCATACCCCATTCAGCCCAACTGCGAGAGGGCAAAATGATAACCTTATTATTAAGTAACTGTTCAATATCTTTTCTTTGATATATACTTCTTTGCAGAGCTTTGTTTAAGCCAAAAACAAACAAAACTATGCAAAGAAAAATGTATCCAAGCGACATTACTCGCGAACAATTTG
>JAQVJV010000032.1 GCA_028695025.1 Candidatus Moraniibacteriota bacterium | reverse complement strand
TGGCTTGATCGGCAGAAACATCGACTACAAAATGATGAATAATTTTTTTCAGTTGATAACTGCTGATTTTTGCCCATTTAATCATATTTCTAGACTATCGAAGAAAAATCTTCTAGTCTAGAGCCTAGCTTATAATTTTTTGACTTGTATCCTTTCCCAAAAAACTATATAATAAAGCCAACTAAACCTTAAAACAAAAAATATGAAAAACAAATCCGGCTCCGGCCTCGTCTTCGCCATCATCATCCTTTTCGTGATTCTTGGAATAGTGGTGACTCTTTCCAGCATCACCATCCTTGAAACCAAAATGGGCCAAAAAAGCAAGAGTTCCGTCGGAGCTTTCTATAACTCCGAATCCGGAGTGGAATGGGCTCTCAATAAAATATCCAGCGCCAGCGGAGCAATCAACGGTTCGTTCGCTATGGACACTAGCGGAAAAATTGGGTGCCCTTCAGCTATTGGCGGATCCAGCGTTTGCAGTATTTATTTGCTGGATTCAAACGGAAAGGTTATCAATAATGCGAATACAATAACGGATCCAACCAGCGATATATCCGAAGTGAAAGCCGTCCGCTCCGTCGGAAACCAAAGGGATGAAACCCAACGAGCCATTGAGGCAGCGGTGGCGGCGGTTGATGAAAAATATCAATCATCATGTACGAATGGCGGATCAGCTAATAATACTATATGTGTAAGGATTAATAGGGATACGGGAGTTACCAAATGCAAATATACTCCTACGGCAAGCACATGGGCTGATTGTCCTGCGGGGGGTCCCTGGACAATAAATGAGATTACCGGTAAATATCAATTGTCATGTACGAATGGCGGATCAGCTAATAATACTATATGTGTAAGGACTAACGTATATACTGGTGATACCAAATGCAAATATACTCCTACGGCAAGCACATGGGCTGATTGTCCTGCGGGGGATCCCTGGTAAAATGAGGTAAAATGACTTTCTAAAATTGAGTTAAGAGGAAAAGGGTGGAGAAATCCGCTCTTTTCTTTATCTCCCGGATAATATAAAATGCAAATATTATGATCGGAATTTTTGATTCCGGAGTGGGGGGGCTCACGGTGGTAAAAGAAATAAAAAAAGCGATGCCAAAGGCGCCGATCGTCTATTTTGGAGACACGGCACGGCTTCCTTATGGGAACAAAAGCCAGGAAACGATTCGGAAATACTCTTCTGAAATTGTCGATTTCTTGAAAAGCAAAAACTGCCAAACGATTATTATTGCCTGTAACAGCGCTTCTGCTCTCGCGGCGGATTTTTTGCGGGAGAAATATCCGGAATTGAATATTTATGACGTGGTGAGCTCGGGAGCTCAAGCTGTGACGGAAGCCACAAAAACAAGGAGAATCGGTGTGATTGGAACTGCGGCGACAATCAATAGCGGTGTTTATAAAAAGAAAATAGCCGAAATTGATCCAAAAATCGAAGTTCATGTCCAAGCTTGCCCGCTTTTTGTGCCGCTGGTTGAAGAAAATTGGATTCGCCGTCCGGAAACAAAAAAAATCGCCCGGGCTTATTTGCGCGGCCTGAAACTCAAAAAAGTTGATACGCTTCTTTTGGGATGCACTCATTATCCTTTATTGGAAAAAGTGATCTCCGAAGTGATGGGAAAACGGACGAAAGTTATCGCTTCAGGAGAAAAACTGGCCGAATTTCTCAAAAAAACTCACTTGGAAACTAAGTTTCCAAGCAATGATGAATACTTTGTAAGCGATCTGACTCCTCATTTTGAAAAACTGGCTGGAAAAATTCTCGGGAAAGATATAAAAATCAGAAAAGTTATGTTATAATAAAAAGAATCAAAGCTTTTGACTTTTGACTTTACTTTTTTATGTACGACATCATCATCCGCAACGGGACGGTGATTGACGGGACCGGAAAGCCCGGTTATGAAGCCAGTGTCGGGATAAACAAAAACAAAATTGCCAAAATCGGACGGCTGGCTTGGTCGCGCGGAAAAATTGAAATCGATGCCCAAGGGAAAGTGATTACTCCTGGATTTATTGATATCCATAATCATTCAGATAACCATTGGCAGCTGTTTTTGGAACCGAATCTGCCCAGCTTGATTTTTCAAGGAATTACGACAATTATTGGAGGAAATTGTGGAGCGTCGATTGTTCCACTCACTGCGGGAAAAGTGATTGAGTCGGTCCAAAAATGGGTGGATATGAGCCAAGTGAATGTCAATTGGCTTTCCATGAATGATTTTCGAGAGGAAATGGAAAGGCGCAAATTTGGCGTAAATTTTGCCACTTTGGTGGGACACGGGACGCTTCGGCGGGGAATTATGGGGGATGAAATGCGCAAGTTAACGGATCAGGAACTTGATCTTTTTCGAAATATTCTCAAACGTTCTCTTGAAGACGGAGCTGTCGGTCTTTCGCTTGGATTGGCCTACAGCCACGAGCGGAATGCCAACTGGAAAGAAATTGAGAGCATGCTTGAGGAGATAAACACGCATGACAAGTTTTTCTCCGTCCATCTGCGGAATGAGGGAGAAAGTATCCTGCCGGCTCTTGATGAAATATTGGATCTTGCCAAGTATACTAGGACGAACATCCAGATTTCCCATTTCAAAATAATGGGCGAAAAAAACTGGCGGCTCATGGATGAAGCTCTTGGAAAAATTGAAACGGCGCAAAAAGACGGGGTGAATGTCAATTTCGATGCCTATCCATACACCCAAACCGGTTCAGTCCTCTATATCTATCTTCCGGAGTGGGCGACGGAGGGAGGGAAGAAAATGCTTTTGCGGCGCCTCAAGGAAAAACATTTGCGGGAGAAAATAATCGCCGAAATGAAGCGGGATCGGCAATATCACTATGAAAATGCCATCATCGCGGCGGCAAATATTGGAAAAAATATCTCGGAAAGGAACATCGCCAAAATCGCCGAAAGCCGGGGGGTATCGCCGGAAGAGGTGATTGTCGATCTTCTCCTCGCGAGCGACGGTCGGGTGATCACGCTTCTTGAAAGTTTGAGCGAGGAAAATGTGGGCCGGATCATTGCGCATCCGCTGTCCATCATTGCAAGCGACGGTTCGGGATATAATATAAATCATTCGGAAACAGGAGAGCTGGTCCATCCGCGCTGTTTCGGGACTTTCCCGCGGGTGATTCGGAAATATGTCCGGGAAGAGAAGATAATCACTCTTGAAGATGCGATCAAAAAAATGACTTCGATGCCGGCCCGAAAAATTGACTTACGGGGCCGAGGTGTGATAGAAAAAGGCATGATGGCGGATGTGGTTGTCTTTGATCCGGAAAGGATCCGGGATTTGGCAACTGTGGAAAATCCGTACCAATATTCCGAAGGAGTGAGCGATGTGGTTGTAAACGGAAAATTGGCGCTCCGCGGCGGGAAATTGACCGGGGAGCTGGCTGGGGAATTTATCACTGCATAACGTATAATGTAGCATGTATTTTTTTGGATACTTTATGCATGATACTTTATACACGATATATAATTGAAAAAGAGCGATTTTAAAGGCAAAAAAGTGACAGTTATGGGTTTGGGCCTTCATGGAGGGGCGGTGGAAACTGTCCGTTTTTTTGCAGAAGCCGGGGCGAAAGTCATTGCAACGGATTTGAAATCCGAAAAAGAATTGAAAGGTTCGATTGAAAAGCTAAGTGATTCAAAAAACATAGAATTTATTTTAGGCCAGCATCGGATTGAAGATTTTGAAAATGTGGACATAGTAGTGAAAGGCCCGTCTGTTCCATGGAATTCAAAACACATCCAAACGGCTTTGGCGAAAAAGATTCCGGTGGAAATGGATTCGAGCTTGTTTTTCAAAATGTGTCCGTGTCCGATCATTGGAATTACCGGAACCAAAGGAAAAACAACAACATCAACTCTGATTGTTGAGATGCTAAAAACAGCCGGAAAAAAAGTATATCCCGTGGGCATTGGGCAAAAGCCAGTGATTGACACCCTTGAAAAGATCGGCAATTCGAAAGACGGAGTGGTTGTTTTTGAACTCTCGAGCTGGCGGCTTTCGGCTCTCGGCCGGGAAAAGTTGAGTCCCCATATTGCCGTCGTCACGAATATTTTTCCGGATCATCTCAACTATTACGGATCCATGGAAAAATATGTGGCCGACAAGAAATATATTTTTGCAAATCAAAAACCGGAGGATTATGTTGTCTTGAATTATGACAATGAAGCGGCGCGAGCACTGGCCGGAGAAGTGAAATCAAACTTGATATTTTTCTCAACGGAAAAAATTGAAAAAAATAATTGTGTTTTTATTGAAAGAGGGAAGATAATACATAAAAATAATTCAGGGATCCGGGAAATTTGCGATCTCAATGACATCAAATTGCGCGGCGGCCACAATATCAGCAATATCCTGGCGGCAACCGGAGCGGTGATCGCATCCGGCGTTTCTCCGGAAAAAATTTGCGAAGCGGTCCGGAATTTCAAGGGAGTCCCACATCGGCTGGAATTGGTGCGGGAGATTGACGGGGTGAAATACGTGAACGATACGGCGGCCACAATGCCGGATGCGGCTATTGCCGGAATCAATTCATTTTCGGAGCCAGTTATTCTCATTGCCGGAGGGGCGGACAAAAATCTTGAGTTTGATAAATTCGCAAAAGCGATTTTGGAAAAAGTGAAAAAAATAATTTTTCTCAAGGGCGAGGCGACGGAGAAAATGAAGAAATATTTAGGAAACTTAGCTTCTCAAGAGGAAGCTAAGTTTCCAATTATCGACAGCGAGTTTGATTCAATGGAGGCCGCCGTCAAGCGGGCAAAAGATATTGCTCATTCAGGGGATGTTGTTTTACTCTCACCCGGTGCGGCCAGTTTCGGGCTATTTCTCAATGAATTCGACCGGGGAGAGAGGTTTCGGGAGGCGGTGGGGAAATTGTAATAATTAGCCTTGACACGATTCTTGGGTTTGCTATAATTGTATTCGCGGTTAAAATTAAGTAAAGAAATCCCAAAGTCAATCATTTAAGGCACAATCAGGGTGAACCAAAATGAAAGACGCGACTGGAATAGTTTGTAATCCGAAAGATTGCCGATTATTCCGGTCGTGTTTTAATTGACCCCGGATAAAATGCTTCGCATTTTTACGGGGCAGGCTCAATTAAAATCGCGAAGAACTTTGACAACTTAGACAACATGCACCCCCAAATATGGGGGTAAAAAAATTGCAAGTTTTTGTGGTTGTCCTTTGACTCGCCAAAGTCCCTTTTGGGACGGCGGCGGTCTGCCCGCCTATGCTCTTTCGAGCTACGGCGTGGTAAAGAAGTCTATTCAAACAAGAATCTTTTTAGATTCAAAACCTTTTTTCGAGTTCGCTGGAATTTCTATCAAAAAATTCCAGGTGCTTGAGATGATAAATTATATTTATCATTTTTATTGAGAGTTTGATCCTGGCTCAGGATGAACGCTGGCGGCGTGGATAAGGCATGCAAGTCGCGTGGGTTTAGGCCCACGGCAAACGGGTTAGTAATACATAGGAACGTACCCTTGAGTTGTGCATAACTCATCGAAAGGTGAGATAATTCACAATAGTTCTCTTCGGAGTAAAGATTTATCGCTCAAGGAGCGGCCTGTGTCCTATCAGCTTGTTGGTGAGGTAATGGCTCACCAAGGCTATGACGGGTAGGGGACGTGAGAGCGCGGCCCCCAACATTGGAACTGAGACACTGTCCAAACACCTACGGGTGGCTGCAGTCGAGAATCTTCGGCAATGGGCGAAAGCCTGACCGAGCGACGCCGCGTGGAGGATGAAGGCCTTCGGGTTGTAAACTCCTTTTGCAAGGGAAGAAACCGTGTTCAGCACGGAGAATCCAATATCACGAAAACTTTAGGAATTGTGTTGAGAAAATAACAAGGAGGCGGTTATGGTTCACGGAAGGTTTTTTTGTATGCACCCGATTTTTGGTCTGTCGCTAGTCAATTTCGCAAAGACTGGTGACGTTGTTTGCTTTAATTATTCGGCTCGATCTCCAGCAACAAGAAGCATGTACTGCGGCGAGTCGAATCTGCCGAGAGAAATAGTGAAAAAAATCGCTACACGACATCGGCTTACTGAGGTTTTCTTACCTTCTCTTCTAGCGAATCCATAAGCTTGGCGTCCGTTGGTATTAATCTCGTTTGCGAGACGCGGGAATCCCGGTTCTCGCAGTCTCAACTCAATCCCTAAAGTAAAAAATATTTGGAAATTCCGTGCTGGTCGCGGCTGACGGTACCTTGCGAATAAGAGGTTGCTAACTCTGTGCCAGCAGCAGCGGTAATACAGAGACCTCAAGCGTTATCCGGATTTATTGGGCGTAAAGCGTGTGTAGGCGGCAATGATAGTCAGATGTTAAATTCCAGTGCTCAACATTGGAGCTGCATCTGAAACGTCATCGCTGGAGACAAGTAGAGGTTCATG
>JAQVJV010000011.1 GCA_028695025.1 Candidatus Moraniibacteriota bacterium | reverse complement strand
TTCTCTTGGCTCGAAAAATGCCGAAGGCTTTGGAAGAACTGTGAACGAAAACTCAATTCAAGTTTGCAAATGATAGTTTTGTGTTTCGTGAGAGTATTGTTAAAAAGATATTGAACAGTTACTAAGAAAATCTTGAACTCCCTTCATGCCGCCAAGTTTATTGACGACAGCTTCCATTGTTCCCCATTCCATCTTTGGATACTCCATTTTCTTCTCCTTTCAACTGTTAGTTGAAGTTAATTCATCCCTGCTAGAGACGAATCCCTATAAAAAATTAAGGTGCCAAATTACATCAAACCAGCCTATACTACAAACGTCCTCTTGTCAATCTCAATAATATTATTTTGACTTTTATAAAATAAAAAACCCATTTAGGGAATATTTTAAAAACTTTATATAAAAATCATTTATGCCATTTTTTGTTTCCGGCGAGATAGACCCGTTTTTTCTTCCAAGCGCTCCACCCGAAACTCCAGTTCTTTATAATCAAAAATATGCACGCGGCTAGTGAGTTCAAACTTTATTTCCGCCTGTCCTTTTTCCAAATTAGCCTGGCCAATTTTCAAATCCGCAACATCTTTTTCAAGGTTTTCTTGGCCTTTTTCCAGAGCATTTAACCTGTTTTCGACCCGATCAAATCTTTCTCCCATTTCATTGAATCCCTTTCCAACCATCAGCGCCAGATCATTCATCGTTATTTCTTTTTTTGTGTTCTTCTTTTTCATAGTGCTGGTATTTTACATGAGATCAAAAATCACGTCAATCACTTCCACCTCACTCGCAAGAAATGGGAGGCACAACTCATACAGGGGTCATAGGCTCGAATCAGCTTCGAGACTTCACGGACAATATTTTTCTCGAGTTCTTCCTTCGTTGAATCAAGCGCACAAAAACCGGAAACAATCTGTTCAACATTTTTTTTCATGTTCACCAAGTTTTGAGCCGTCGGGATGACCAACTTCATGCTTTTCACTTTCCCCTCTTCAATTTCAAGCGCGTAATAAAGCGTCCCCCGAGGGGCTTCAATCGCCCCCGCGTTGCTTCCGGTGAGACGCCCGGGCTTTGCCGCCTCTTCTTTTTGAAACCTCGTATTTTCCAAAATCTCAATCGTGTGATCGATGGCGTGCAAAATTTCAATAGCTTGAGCAAGATTATTGTCATAAACATTGTCAGATGGAAATTTGGCCAAATATTTTTCCGCGTCACGCTTGGTATTCGCGTGCAAGCTTTCCCGATTGAGATTCATGCGCGCAAGCGACCCCACCATGTATTCATGGCCCTCAAAATCAAAACTGGTTGCTTGCGAATATGGGAGGACTACTTTATGAAGATGGTCCCAATAATCTTTTTCTTCAATTTCCATTCCGCTCGTGCTCTTTATTTTCCCCTCGAGAAACGAGAAATCGTCTGTTGTGAGCGCGACAAAATTGGTTTTTCGCCGAAATTCCCAGTCGCATTTCGAAAATTCGTCGATCAGTTTGAGGACCGTCGGACGGATTTTTTTGAGCCCCTCAACCGCCGCCGGAATTTTTTCTTCGTCGATTTCATGGCTGAATCCGCCCACTTGCTCATACGGCGCATGGACCGCCCGCCCGGCCACCAGCTCCGACAAATTATTCCCCGCCTCTTTCACCGCGAGCGCGTCATGGATGAGATCATGTTTGTCTTCCGGCACATCCAGAAGCGAATCGATCCCGAGAATATCCGGCATGACGAAAAAATAGAGATGGAGCGCGTGGTCGCGTATCATCATGGAATAAGTCGTGAGCTTCCGCAAGGTGACCGTTTGCCGGCTCGGAACAATGTCAAGAGTTTTTTCCACCGCTTCGATGCAAGCCGTGAGATGGGCGATGGAACACGTTCCGCAAATCCGGGAAACCAATTGGGGAACGGCGCTATATTGCATGCCCACCACCGCCTGGTTGAAAAAACGGACGTTTTCCATGACCTTGAGATCCACTTCTTTGAGTTTCCCATCGCGGATTTTTATGTCGAGATCGGCATGGCCTTCGATTTTGGAAAGCTTGCAAATTTCGACGTCGAGATTGCATGAATGCATAGCATTAGCGTCGTCATCCCGCACTTGATGCGGGATCCAGAAAAAAATTTTTAGCTTAAACCCTGGATCCCAGCTCGGAGGCCGGGATGACAAAACAGATTAAATATACTTTTCAAATGTATTTATGAATTTTTCCCGATCAATCGGACAGCCCATTATTTCATCATCCACTTTGACTGCCTCTTTCACGGAAAGGGCTTTCGGCAAAAATTTGTATTTTTCCAGATGCCCTTCGATTTCCTTGAGCTGGTTGATATTGAAATTGTTCCGCTGGCCGGATGGAAGCGCCGTGATCGCGCACGTTCCCATAGCAATCAAAATTTTCGTATTCGCCCGGATTTTTTCGATGAGCGCTTTGTCGCGCTCGCTCGTCACCACCCCTTCCACCAGCGCCACGTCCAAGTTTTCGATTTCCACGTGATCCTTGATCGCCAAAAAATATACAAGCTCGATTTTTTCAAGCCATTCGACAAGTTTCCGGTTGAATATTTCAGTAAGGAATATGCCGCACCCCTCGTCGCAAGTGAGGGAAAATATCCCGACGCGTTTTTTTTCGTTTTCAGTCATAATCAAAACATCCTTTTTATTTTTTGCAAAAACCGATAAATTTCGTATTTCGCTGGCTTTAGTATTATATCATAACTCCCCGGAAATTGGACGGGATCAGCGTTCGGAGCAAAACCGGTTTTGAATTTTGTAATCCCCGCCCAATTATTGTCCACCGATCCTTGTTCACTGCCCACCATTCTCACTCCTCCGAAGTCATACTTCATGCATCCTGCCCTTTTCGCGTCCTAGATCGCCCGCCATTGAAGAAGATACGGAGCCATCACTTTGCGATGAGTGTCAACATCAAAATCCACATTTCAAACCCGATCTTGATCAAACGTATGAAATATTATTTTTATCGAACAATCTAACTATTATCAATATCTTTTCCGCTTAAATATTCTTTTGTTCTTGCGCCTCTAAAGGCGACTTCAAACTCCGGTTTTCCATTTATAATCTTTGCATTTATTCTGGTTGGACCGGAATCAGTATCTGGAGCAATTACCCTTACTCCTATTTTTTCCGATAAAAAATGGGCTATTCCATTGGGAGCTCCAGTCGAACATGAATCCAGTATTATTGTGCAATCTTTCTTGAAATATCCGCCTAATTTAGTCAATCCCGTTCCCGTTAAATAGGACTTCTTAAGATTTCCTCCATAAAGATAGCCAAAACTTATGCTGTCTGTTTCTCCATGCCCTCCTATAATTGCGAAAGATATTTTTCTTTCTTCCTCATCATTTGGATTATACCTCTTATTAAATTTGATTAATGACCTCACGACATCGTGTACACTACGGCATTCAGTCGCTCGAATAGTGTATTCGTCACCAAGTTGTTTGCGTATATTATTAATCAGATACTCGTTTCGAGCAAAAGAATAGTTGTGATCAGCCTCAGGCAAAATAATAATACCATACGGAATCTCCAGGTTGTCACGATTTTCGTACTGCTCAATAAGCATCTCAACTGGATATCTGTCAAAAAATTTTATCCCGAATTCTTCGTTTAATACTTTTGTGATACCAGGTTTTATTTTTTCTAATTTAGCTATGGCTTGGATATTATAAGGAACATTACTTTCTACATTGCCAAAGTCACTTTTCCAAGATTTATAGATATTATCAAAATTTAATCCGTATACTTCAACAATTTCCTTCACAAACAAACGTCCCAATTTCTCAGAGTTTTTGTTTCTGCTTGAGCATAGATATCCAAGTAAATCATTTCTAAAGAAAGTGTCATTTAAATTTTTTCTTACCATTTCTTCAATTTGCGCCTTCTGTAAATCTGTTCCATGATTCAGAACTAATTCCATGGATATTTTCGAGGTGCCTACTGTGTTTGCGGATTCATCAGAAACATAGCGGGTTGAAGTGTATTCATGATTTAAGCCATTTTCAATAGCATCGCAATCTAAGTAGTTTTGAACCGCCTCAACGCCATTTGCTCTTTGTTCCTCCGATCCATATTCAATCATGAATTTAATAGCAGCAACCGGTCCGCCATTCAAGGCACCGTCTTTTGTTTTAATTTTTTCTTTAATTAATTCCAGCTCATCATTCAAACATGAAGCGGCAAATAATGGAACTTCACCGTTTCTAAATTTTGCTAATTTAATAAGGTTAAAAAGTGTTTTCGAAATATATCTTTCGTTATGCAATGCGGATTCTATAATCTTTTTTTTACTAGTGATTCCATTGACTATTTCAGGAGGAATGTCGTTTGGCCAACCTGGATAGCTTTTTGATTTAAAAAAAGATCCTATAGCATCTTCTAGTTCAGAATAATTTTTATTAAAAATTTCTTCTTGCTTGCTTTTTTCTCTTTCTTGTTGAAGCTTATATGTCAAATCTGAAATATGGCCTTTGTTTGATTTCAAGATTTCTTTGCTTTCCTCATTAAGTTCGTCTGCTTCTTTGTTTAAGTCTGTGGATCCTCCTTCTACGCCAATTACCGACTTCACTTTGTTTATAAGCTTTCCTGCTTCTTTTCTCTTCTCGTTTCTAAGCTTTCTCACGGATAAAATCTCTGAAACCGTTTTTGAGCGAATTTTTTTAATTTCAGGATCATTTTTACTTATGGAATTGTAAATTTCTAACATAAAATTTATTGCGACTAAATATTTTGAATTCTGGAGAATACAAAACCCTGCGCGCTTCAACTATTCAAACTAACTTATTTCTATAAATATTTCTTAACTTTACGTAATATCCAATAAAGACGATATCTCACCGGCTTGAGTATTATATCATAACTCCCCGGAAATCGGACGGGCTCGACATTCGGCGCGAATCCGGTCTTGAATTTCGTAATTCCCCGCCAAGAATTTCCCCTCTCCTTACTAAGGAGAGGGCTGGGGTGAGGTTCTGTTCTCACGCCGCCCAAGTCATACTTCCCGCATCCCGCTTTTTTCGCGTCCTGGATCGCCCGCCATTGAAGAAGATACGTCGCCATTGCGTCGCGGTTTGTATTGTCCGAGGCGCCGTGCATATACGTCGCCGTCTCGCCAAAAAACAAAACCAAATTCGCAGCGATTACTTTCCCTTCGTACTCGGCGATATAGAGTTTCAATATATCGCTCGGGATAGCTTCAAACATTTTTCGATAATAATTTTCCGGATGCGGCGTGATTCCATCCCGCTTGGCAGTGATTTTCACTAATCTTAAAAATTCTTCAATCCTATTTTCCGTTTCGCGTTTTTCGTTACACGTTACGCGGACGACTTTCTTTTGAGAAAGGCGTATATTATACCGCGTTTTCTGCTTCATCCCGGCCAAAATCTCCTCTTCGCTTTTCGATATATCAAGAACTAATATCTCTCGCGGCTGCATATCCACCGACGCTTTCACAATTTTCAATTTATTTCCCTCAATCTCTAAATCTCTAATAATCTCCAACAATTTCTCACTCTCCGGTTCAACCCGAATCCAGCCAATATTATTTTTTTTTGACAAATCTAACAAATTTTCTAAGAACTTGCCAAAATATTGATCAATATCCGCTGATCCTTGTCCGCTGAAAACCGGGCCACGAGGTATATAAAAATAATCCCCGGCCATGGGAAGTTTATGCGTGATAATGCCCGCGCTGGCAATCAACTCTTCGTCGTCGTTTTTTTCCTCAATAAAAAAAGTATCCCGGCCAACGGACTCTTGGAACTTGCGCCAAACTTCTGACTGTAAAAAGCCGCCATCGGGAGAATTTTTTTGGATAAATTCTGAAAAATTTTTCCCCATATAATAAATATTATTTCCCCAATCCTTTAAGTGCTTCTCTCACCCTTTCCGAAACGTCTTTCACATTTTCCGGAACCGTCTTCAAGGCTTCGCGAGCTTGCGAAACGGAATACCCAAGCGACGTGAGCGCTTCCATCGCTTCCGAATCGGCGCGAGCAATCCCCTGATCTTCATTGGGAATGTCAGAAATTCTATTTTTTAGTTCAAGGATAACCCGTTCGGCAGTTTTCTTTCCTACTCCTGAAACCCGAGTGAGAATTGATGAATCGCCGGTGACGATCGCTGTCCGAATTGTTTTCGGCTCGGCGATGTTTAAGATTCCGATCCCGGCCTTGGGCCCGATCCCGGAAATGGAAATGAGAAGCTCGAACATTTCAAGCTCATCGAGAGTAAGGAACCCGTAGAGGGACAGGGTGTCCTCGCGCACATAAGTGTGGGTGAATAGCTCCACACCGCCCGCTCCCGCCATTTTTCCCATGGCAAAATCGGTGACGAAAACTTTGTAGCCGATGCCGGCCACGTCCACCACCGCGTAATTATCCCGAAAAAAATCGATTTTCCCTTTTATTTTGGCAATCATGGTTTAAGTATAATGTATTATGTATAATGTATAAAGCCCGTCCGCCGGCGAGGCGGATATTTACAAAAATTATTATATATGTTAGAAATGGTAAGGTAAATTTCAAATAATTTTTAAATTTTCAATTGTCATTTTGCATTTTGCATTTTGCATTTGAATATAACGAACGTGCCGATTAAGCAAAACGCCAAGAAATATATGCGCGCCTCCAAAAAACGGGCCGCTCAAAATACGAAGATCAAGAAAACCTTCCGCGCCGCGGTGAAAAAGGTGAAAGAACTGGCCGCCGCATCAAAAACGGACGAGGCCAAAAAAGTATTCCCCGCCGCCCAGAAAGCGCTCGACAAAGCCGCGAAATCCGGCGTCATCAACAAAAACGCCGCCGCCCGGAAGAAATCAAGACTTGTGAAAATAATCAAGGCCTCGACTGCGAAATAGTCTCTCTTAAAATAAAACAAATAAAACAACCGCGATCCTTTCCCTGGACCGCGGTTTTTTTGATCGTGGAAACGCTATACCTCCGCCACGAATTTGTCGAGAGCAAGCTCAATGTCGGTTTTTCCGATCTTGGAAGCGTAATCAACTTCGCAAAGGGTTTGATAAAGCCTTTTTAGTTTTGTCCAGGAGAAATTGCGGGCTTGGTCGGAACTTTTCCGCGCTACAAACGGATGCATTTTGAGTTTTCCTGCGATTTCTTGAGGCGGCATATTCTTTTCCGCAAGCGGTTTCACTTTCACGAGATTCCGAAATTGATAAAAATACATTGAAAGAAGATAAAAAGGGTCCTCGCCTGCTTCGAGATGATTGTGCAGCAGCCGCAAAGCTGTTTTTTTGTCGGCTCGCGCTAGTGCATCCACGGTTTGGAAAATATCCGTGTCGATTTTTGACTTCACGAGAAGTTCCACGTCTTCGGCTGAAATTTCTCCCGAATTTTTATAATTCACCAGTTTCTCGATTTCACGGGATAGGAGATGCAAATCATTCCCCACAAAAACCATGAGACGATCGACAGCTTGGGGAGAAATGGTGGCCTTTTCTTCGCCTATCAATTTCACTTCGCCAACAATCCAATTTTTGAGTTTTGCCCCCTCAAACTTCTCGAATTCCTGGCACTTGGCGATTTTTTGAAGAAGCTTATAACCCTTTTCACTCTTTTTCACTTTTCCCACTTCCCAAAAAACGAGAATGAGATCTCTTTTTGGATTTTTTCCTTCATTTTTGAGAAATTTTTCCAGCTTTTCATCGAATTTTTCTTTCTTTGCTAAAATATAGTTTTTAACTATCACCAATTTTTTGGAAGAAAACAAACCGCCAGAAGAAATACTCATTAATATCTCATCGATCGGGTAATCTTTTTCCGCAAATTCAAACAATCCCGACTGTGCGTCGGGACCGTTTTTTTCAAAGAATTTGTTTTTTATCTCGGCGAGCTTTCGGTTGGAGCGAAATTGATCTTCGCCGTAGAGAAAGATAACCATCCAGATATCATTATTGTGCTGGCGTCCATCGGAGAGCCTGCCCCGGCTCAAGAATCTCAACCCAAATTTGTCCTGGAACAAATTTCATTTCTTGGCCCTTATCATCATAGAGGAAAAGCTTGCTTGACCAGCTTGATTTGTCTTTCTTCCAGCGGCCGGAATACTCCTGGCCATTGAGATAGTAGTGCGCATCTCCTTCCATCACCGTGTCATATTGCGGATCGCCGATTTGGACGTTATTATATTGTCCTTCTATTTGTTCCGAAGAGGCGATTACCACCGCTACGTTTTTCGGCGCATTTCTTTTTCCATTATTGGCATCCACGTCAGCTGTTCCGCCCCAAGTGCGAAGATAGCTGTTGGTTGACGGATCGTAGGTATAATTCACATCATAGGGTTTCGCGAATCCGACCCGCAATTCTCCGCCAGTCGGCCGCTGATCCGCCGAAGCTTCTTCCTGGTGGGGGTATCCAGAAAATTTGTCCGTCATTTCATATCCCGCCTTTTGGGCGCAATCGAGAAGCGTGGAGAATTTGGCAAAGCCGTTGTCCGGCGCCGGGATACCTTCTTTTCGGAAACCGCATTCGGAAGCCCGGTTCCCCATACTGCCATTGAGATCCAGATCATCAATCACGCCGCCGCTGGCCAAAGTGCCCTTGTTCAATATTTCCGACGCGAAATGCGATCCGCCCCAGTGGACCAGGATAGCGTCCCAACCGGCCGCAAGCGCGATATAGTCATGCCGGGTGGAACGGATTGATCCGACTTCAGCCGGATCATTGCAAACATAGACCGCCATGAGACGCGTGATGCTCGCCGTGATTGCCGGCATTTCAAGCACTAGATCGGCATCGGAAAATCCGCTGTCCGGACGCACGCTCGTGTCCGCCGCTTCCATCACCGCGATTGGCCGGCGGTTCCAATTTTCACAAGCCAGTCCTGAAAAAGGACTCACTTCTCCAGAATTAGCCGGGGCTGAATCGTCCCGGATGGAATTGAGGTTGAGCGGCTCCGCCTGTTTTTTCCCGAACCATCCTTGCCAATATCCGACAACTCCAACAACGACGACTAACACAACCACAACCGCAATGATTATTTTTTTCTTGTTTTGCATCTTGTTTTGCATAATGTTTCGCTTAAAAAATATTTGTTAGCTAAAAACTATCTCTGGCAAACCGGGCAATAAAAAGTCCCTCTTTGCCCCATTTTTATCCTCTCGACCATTGTACCACATCTGGGGCATTTTTTGCCAGTGCGGCGATAGACCTGAAGCACCTCCTGAAAATGTCCCGGCGCCCCGTCCGTGTCGCGAAAATCGCTGTCCGAAGTGCCGCGAAGCTTAATAGCTTTTTGAATAATTTTTTGAATAGCCGCAAAAATTTTTTTTCTCTCCCCTGGCTTGATATTCCCGGCCGGACGGTCCGGAAGCACCCCCGCTTCATACAAAATCTCACTCGCATAAATATTTCCGATTCCGGCAAGTTTTGTCTGGTCCATCAGGAGCAATTTTATCTTGGTGGTTTTCTTATCAAGAATTTTATCAAACTTCTCAAACGTGAATTCAGAACTTGCCACATCGGCTCCCAAACTTTTTATCTCATTTAATTTATAAATTTTTTCCTTGTCGTCGAGGATTATTTTCCCGAATTTGCGAAGGTCGGAAAACTCCATCGTCCGTCCTGATTTGAGATAAAAAATATGATGGATATATTGATTCACTTTCTCGGAAAAATAATCCTTTCCACCACTTTTAACTTTTAACTTTGAACTTTTAACTAATAGATGTCCTGTCATCTTGAGATGGATATACAAAGTTTTCCCGCCAGAGAGGTCAATCATCAGATTTTTTCCGATTTGATAGGCATTGAGGATTTTCCTGCCCTTTATATCGTGTATAAACTTCTCAAGCGGCATCCCTGCCCTTGCACCATTTTTGGTGAGGGGTTTTACGGATTTTTTCCAGTCAGTCCAAAAATCGACGATTGTGTCGCCTTTTACTTTCCGGTTCAAATCTCCGGCAATGGTTTTGACTTCGGGAAGTTCCGGCATAAGTATTTCTCTAATTGATTTTATATTTCTCAATAATCGCCTTATTTTTCTCGTTGTTCTTGAGATATATTATAGCATAATCGTCTTCATAAACTTTTGTCCAGTCCGGATTTTGGGCAATGCTTGCAAGAAAATTTTTGGCCCAGGGCGTGATGTCGTGGCGGTAGAAAAAAACCGAATTGAAATTATACTCACCATCAACTCTCTCGAATACCTCCGGGTGATCCTGCATCGGCTTATATACATCGCTGAAAAATTCCACCGGATAGGTTTCCGGCCGGTTATCAACAAAAACTCTCTCTTCCGGAAAAAGATTGAAGATCAAATATCCGCCAATGTCATAGTCATTGAAAATCGGCCCGGAAATTCCCTCCTCCTCGAAAAACTGGGCGGACTTTTCTATCCCGGGAGCCAAACCCAGCCCGTGATTTCCCGCGTGGGCTCCCGCAAACTGCCAATTGGAAAAAACAGCGAAAACCGCCACTGCAATGGCCAATAATCCGGATCCGTATTCTTTCGCCTGGTCAAATTGATTGCCTTTTTTCTTAAAAATCCGGAATAAAATATATGAAAGCGCTGGAAGAGCCGTAAACCCAAAAAGAGAAAAATTGCGAAGAGATGTCCAAGCAATCGCTCCGAAAAATACTCCAAAGACCAGGCACAGAAAACCGCTCTTTTTTCTTTCAATCGAAAAGAGAATGGCAAATCCAATTGCCATAAAAATCAAAACGCCGGTGATGAGAATGAAATTCGGATTGACAATGCCGTAGTTTTCAAGAAACCAGACTGATTTTTCCTCCATCACCGTGTAGCCATATTCATGATATATCCGGAACGGATAGAAAAGCCCCTTGAAACCAAGTGGATTTGCAAGCGCCGCGACAGCTGACACAACCCCAAGGAAAAAAAGAGTTTTTATTTTACCAAGCGAATCTTGAAATTCACTGTCTGACAGCCGGGAAAATATAATACCTCCAACTTCCATCAGGAAAAAAGCGCCAATCACGAAAAATCCCAGAAAAAAATAGATATGGAGATTGATCCAAAAAAACATGAGCGGCGGCAAAAAACCCAACCAGCGTCCGGAAATTTTTTTTCTGCTCCAAAGCCACGGAGCCAGAAAAAAAATTGCGAAGAAAAAAGCGCTCAAACTTTCCGGCCGGATTTCCCGACGCTCGGCCATAAGCGGAATGAGAAGAAACGAAAAAAGCGTAGCGTAGGTGAAATTCGATTCCCGCCAAGCGACAAAAAACATTATGGAAAAAGCAAAAAGCGCGAGAAGTATGTTGAAAACCGACAATCCGGCGAAACCGGCGATTTTATAGATGAAATAAAAAACTAGCCCCATCGCCCAATGGTGATTCGCAAATGGATAATCCGGATAGGTGTAGGAGTAGTAATTGGAATTGAGAACCGTGTTCGGTTCGCCCAGGCGCAATCCGTCGCGCGCAATTATCTCCCCGTTTTTGATATGCCGCCCCAAATCCGCCGTCGCAAAATTTATTTTCTCCGCAAGAAGAAATCCCAGCCACACAAGAAGCAGAAAAAAAATCAATATTTGGATAATTTTGGTGTATTTTTTCATGGAATTGTTATTATACACTAGCCTGAAAGAAATGCATTTTCAAAAAATCCTGCATGGGCGGAATTTAAAAAACTTTAGCCTTTAGGCTTTTCACATTACGTCTCGCCCCAATTGTCCCCGATCTTGACATCAACCGTGAGCGGGACGGCGAGATTATAGACACTTTCCATTTCGGCCCTCACGTCCGCCGCAAATTTTTCCGCTTCTTGTTCCGGAACTTCGAAGAGCAGTTCGTCATGGATCTGAAGGACCATTTTGGCTTTTGGATATTTTTTGGCAATGAGTTTATCAACCGCGAGCATGGCAAGTTTGATAATGTCGGCCGCAAGCCCCTGGATCGGCATATTGACCGCCATCCGTTCGGCCTGGTTGCGGAGCTGGATGTTTTTTGAATTTATCTCGGGAATATAGCGGCGCCGGCCCAGTTCCGTTTCGACATAGCCCTTTTCGCGGGTCGATATTTTTACCTCTTCGAGAAACTGCGCCACCTGGGGATAATTGGCAAAATATTTTCGAATGAATTCGCGGGCTTCTTCCTGATCGACTCCCGCCGATTGGGCGAAGCCGAAAGTGCTCATACCGTATATGATCCCGAAATTGAGGGCTTTCGCCGCACTTCGCATTTTCTTTGTGACTTTTTCAAGGTCAATCTTGTTCACGCGGGCGGCCGTTGCCGTATGGATGTCCTCGCCGTTGAGAAACGTCGTGATCATGCGCACGTCACCGGAAAGATGGGCCGCGATGCGCAGTTCGATCTGGGAATAATCGGCGCTCACCATCTTGCATCCTTCGCGGGCTTCAAAAGCGGTGCGGATGAGCTGGCCCAGTTCGGTGCGGATGGGAATATTTTGCAGGTTCGGCTCGGACGAGGAGAGCCGCCCGGTGGCTGTCACTGCCTGGTTGAAAGTGGTGTGGAGGCGCGAATCCTTGTCGGCAAGAAGCGGCAAGGGGTCAAGATATGTCGTTTTCAACTTGAAGAGCTCGCGGTACTCTTCGATTTTTTCAATGATCGGATGCTCGTTTTTGATCTTCTGGAGTTCCGGCGAAGCGGTGGAAAAGCCGGTTTTCCCCGACTTGATGTTTCGGGTCGGTATTTTCAATTTTTCGTAGAGAATTTCCCGCAACTGGACGGAAGAATTGACGTTGAATTCGGCACCCGCCATTTTTTGGATTTCTTTTTCCAGTTTTTTCACCCGCCCGTCAAGTTTTTCCGAAATTCCTTTGAGGATATTTTGGTTGATCCGCACGCCTGCGCTTTCCATTCGGGCCAAAACCGGAACAAGCGGCATTTCGATCTTTTCAAATAATTCCTTGATTGTTTTTTCTTTTCCGGAAGCGATCTGCTCCCGGCTGATTTTTTCCATTTTTTCTTCCAACTTTTCCTTGAGAGGCCAGTTGAGAGCCGCCTTTTGGCATATTTTTTCCATCTGGGAACCGTCTTCGCCGAAAACGAGGGATCCTTGGCCGGCCTTCTTTTCGTCTTTCGGAACCATCACTCCGAGTTCGCGAAAAACCAGGTCCTCCCGGCCCAAACTCTCGCCCGAATTGAGGAGATAAGCCGCAAGCTGGACATCAAAATCCAAATTTTCAAGATGCGTTTTGTTTTCGCTCAAAATTTTCCATTCCCGCTTGAGATTATATCCCGTTTTTTTGATTTTTTTGTCCGCAAGAATTTCTCTCGTGCGGCTGTCGATTTTGGGAATATAAAAAGCCGAGAGAGGCTCGATGCTCAATCCTATTCCGTGGATATTTTTTCCTTCACCCGCATCAGTTGCAAGAGACAGGGTATCCTTCACCGGCACCGCGCCGCCTGATCCGACTTTTTTCCAACTCAACTTTTTGCTTTCAGGCTGGCGCGTTTTTTCTTCTTCCATTTCAGCGAGATGATTTTCATAACCCGGCAAGCGCCGCAAAAGGCTGAAAAATTCAAACTCGCGAAAAAGATTGATCACCTTCACCCGGGAAAAATCTTCCGCCCGCGCTTTTTCGAGGTTGAAATCGACCGGCACATTGTCGATGAGCTTGGCGAGGCGTTTGGAGAAATAGGCCTGGACCCGGTCTTTTTCCAGTTTTTTTCGAAGGCCATCTTTGATTTCGTCCAGGTTTTTATAGACATTCTCAAGCGTTCCGTATTTCTTGAGAAGCTCCGCCGCCGTTTTCTCGCCCACCCCTTTCACGCCCGGCAAATTGTCCGACGGATCGCCGCGAAGGCCTTTGTAATCAACCATCTGATCGGGTTTCAGGCCGTAGCGTTCGAATATTTCTTTTTCTCCATAGAGGACAGAATCGCCCATTCCCCGGCGCAACGCAAAAACTTTTATTTGATCGTTCACCAATTGCAATGTGTCGAGATCACCCGTCACCACAATAGTTTCCACGTCCGGATGAAGCTTTTCCGTTTTTCTCGCAAAGGTCGCAATGAGGTCGTCCGCTTCGTATCCCGCTTTTTCCGCAATGGGAATATTGAAAGCCGCGACCAATTCTTTCACCCGCGGAATTTGTTCGTAGAGATCGTCCGGCGCTTTCACGCGCGTGGCTTTATAGTCTTTATATTCCTTGTGGCGGAAAGTCGGCTCCTTGAGATCGAATGTGGCGACAATATAGTCCGGCTTGAAACGGTTGAGCACGTTCAAAAGGACGGACGCGTATCCGTAGACCGCGTTCACCAGTTCCCCTTTTTTGGTCGCAAGCGGCGGAAGAGCGTGATAGGCGCGGTGGATTATCGCGTTTGAATCTATGAGGACAAGTTTTTTTGACATAATTTTGAATGTTTTAATATTTCAAAATTAACTAACGCTTATTTTTCTATCATCTCCTTCTTTATGCTCAAATTTTATCCAAACGGCACTGTCTGGAATAATCTTCTTCACCCTCTCCGCCCATTCGACAATCACCACATTATCCCCGCCAGCAATTATTTCTTCCCAGCCGAGATCCAGAATATCCTCCGAACCAACCCGATAAGCATCTATGTGAAAAACATTTTTGATTTTTGATTTTTGATTTTTGATTTTATAATGTTTCATCACCACAAAAGTCGGGCTGGTATAAGGAGGCTTCGCGCCCAAACTCTTCAAAACGCCTTGGGAAAAAGTGGTTTTTCCGGAGCCCAAATCGCCCGTGAGGCAAATCACTTCGCCGCCGTGAAGCTCTTGGGCCAGCATCTCGCCCATTTTTCTGGTTTCGCCGGAATTATTTGTGATAAAATCGCATTTATCGCCCATTAGTTTCATTCTTGCATAAATCCATATTTTTGCAAAAGGAAACTCCCAATTTGACCAAACGCCCCACTTTTGATATTTTGATATACCTGAACCAAAAAACACGAACGGAATATGCCTCTTTCTTCCCAAGACCAGCTCAAAAAACAGATCGACGCCGCGGAAAATATCCTGATCCTCACCGCGGAAAAGCCCTCGCGCGACGCCCGCGCCGCGAGCTGGGCCTTGGCGCATTTCCTGAAGAGCATCGGGAAAGACGCGACAGTTTTCGACCAATCAGAAACGAACGAATTCCAATCCTTTCTTGTCGCACCGGAAAAAAGGGAAAAAGAAATCAAAGGTGCCCGGGATTTTGTCCTCTCTTTTGATACAACTCGGAATAAAATAATTGATTTTCGCACCGAAAACAAAATCGACAAGTTTGAAATATATCTCACCACTGAGCGCGATGCCATCGACCCGCGGGACTTCTCTTTCATCCCGGCCAAATTCAAGTACGACCTCCTGATCGTTCTCGGCTGCCAAAACCTGGAGCATCTCGGGGAATTGAGCGTGAAAAACAGCGACCTTTTTTTCGAAGTGCCGATTGCCAACATCGACATCTCAAGCGCCAACGAAAATTTCGGGCAGATCAATCTCGTCGATGTCACCGCTTCTTCGCTTTCCGAAACACTGGCGGATTTTTTCAAAAAATACCGGGAAAAAGAAACTGAAAAAGAAACGGCGCAAAGCCTTCTCGCCGGAGTCATTTCCGCCACCGGAAATTTCCAAAGCCGCGCGACCACGCCCCGAACATTCCTTGCCGCTTCCTGGCTCATTGAAAAAGGCGCCAACCAGCAGGAAATCGTGCGCAATCTTTTCAAGACCCAGTCTTTCGCCTTTATGAAATTGTGGGGGCGCGCCATGGCCCGCCTCCAATGGGACGAGAAAACAAAAATCGCTTGGTCGACGCTTGCTCTTGAAGATTTCGTCCAAAGCCGGACCAAACCGGAAGACTTGCCGCTGGTCCTTGAAAAGATCAAGGACAATTTTTCAGCGGGAAAATATTTCGTGATCCTTTATTCCGAAACCCTTGAGAAAAGCGTCGCTCTTGTCAGGAATTCCGACGCAGAATCGCTCAAAAATCTGCAAAAAAACTTGGGAGGGGAAATCAAAAACAACCATTTGGAGGTTGTCTTTGAGGAAAAAAATATCTTGGAAGCGGAGAAGGAGTTGTTGGAGAAGTTGGGGGAATAAAAAAACTGGTTGCAAAAACCAGCTTTCTATAAAAGTATTTTGTGATTAATTTTTCCCTTTTCCTGCGGGGCAATGAATTTTATATAGCCCAAAACCAAAGCGATCAAAAGGCCGACGGTCACGATCAGAAACCGAAACTTCACATCTTCGCTCGCGAGTCCCCGGATGATGCCATAGGCCGTCGTGAAAACCCCGCCGAGAAGAATACCGTCAGCGATCATCCTGATCCTGGAAAGAAGCGTGAGGCTCAAAACCAAGATGATTATAGCCGCCGCGATGGAAAAGATCGAAACATTGCGGTTGTACGGCTTTGATTGGTCCGCGAAATATTTTTGCGCCTGGTTATATTCCAACCGCGCCGCTTTGAGTTCGGCCGTATCTTCACAGCCCGGTTTTTCACTTTGCAAAATGACTGGCTCTTCCGGCGCTGTCGGCCCGGGATAAAAAGCGTCGATGCCAAGCCCTACGAAAAGGGCCACAAGAAGAGCCAGAAACAGGGTGTAGATGATTTTGATGATCATATTGTTTCATTTTAAGAATTATTTCAAAAGAAGGCTCAACCTTCCGGCTTCCGAAGGTTGAGCCTTCGTAAATTATTTTTCAAAATAATACCTCGCCGCGCCGAGAAGATTGGCTTTGTTACCCAATGTTGAAATCGAAAACTTATAATTCGCTTTTCGGTTGAAAACATTTTTTTTCGCTATTTTCACGGCCTCGTCAATATATTTTCTTTGCTTTGCTAGGCTTCCTCCAAAAACAATCCTTTCCGGATCGAGAATGTTGATAAGGCTTGCCACGCCCATCCCCAAATTGTGAACCGCTTCGCTAATAGCTTCTTTTGCTATTTTATCTCCTCGACCCGCTTCCAAAAAAACTTCTTTTGTTGAAATTTTTTTGCCATTTTTTTGGCGATAAATATTTTCAATTCCTTTTCCGGCACAAATTCCACCCCAACCCTTCCATTTTCCGGAATAATTAGCGCCCATATTACTCACTTCAAGCGCTGAATTATGCGCACCTCTCCAATTTTTTCCGTCAATAACAAACCCCCCGCCAATTTCTGTTCCCAAATTGAGGGCCAACAGACTATCTGCATTCCGTCCTTTCCCAAAATGATATTCCCCCAGCGCGAAACACCGTCCGTCGTTTTCAATTTTCACCGAAAACCCGGCTTGTTCCAAAAACGAGAAACTGAAAGTATCCGCTCCGTAGCAAACTTTTCCTTGACTCACTATTTTTTTCTCATTATTAACCAGATGCGCCGCCGATATCGCTACTTTTTTTGTTTTATATTTTTTCTGCGCCGCATGAGCATAATCCAAAATTATTTTTTCAATCTTTTTGGAGTTGCGCGGATTCTTGGATTCAACAAGGTCAAAAAATTCATAATTATCCCTCTCCATTTTCAAAACCGCCGCGAGGATTTTCGTCTTTCCGATGTCAAAAGCGATGATTTTTTTTGTGAACATATGTTTATCTTAATGTCTCCCCCTTTAATAAAGGGAGAGAGTTTTTTATCCTCCATTTATTATCTCCCTCGCCGCGTTCCACATCTCCGGACGGTTCTTGGTCGTTTTGAGCCAATACCACCATTCCGCGCCCCAGAGATAACTTTCGGAAAATTTTGTCTCCCGCGCATATTCAGCGATATCTTTCAATTTCTTCGGGCTCATCGATTTGTACTGTTCTTCAACGCTCATATCATCGATCCAGGCCGGCCCCCAAGGCTCACCCTGCAGTTCTGATATTATAACATTTTTTTGATCGGCAAATATGTCTATGAACAAAGCTTTGGTGCGGAAAAAATTGGGGCCCAAGGGATAGTTGAAATAGCCGATCCCCGATTTATAGATCGTCCGGTATAGTGTCGTCCCGAAAATGTCCGCCCGCTTGGCCGCTTGGTACCAAAAGCTCAATTCCCCGCTGTCCGTCACCATGATTGGCCGCGTCGAATCAAGCGCCTTGGTTTGAGCCGCTTCCCTGTCAACCAAATCGCCGTCCACCGCGCCGTCGAGGCAATCCCCGAAAGGGAGAAACGGCTCGTTCTCCACCTGCCACATTTCAATTTCCGGATCATTTTTGTATCTTTCGACAAGCGCACTCTCGTAGCGAAGAAGCGCGTCTTCCCGCTCCGTTTTGTCACCCGTATAAAAATCGGGAATGAAGCACTCCGGCCAACGGGGCACTTTGATGCCGTAGGCAAGAACCACTTTCACGTTCCTTTCCCGCGCTTCCTTGAGCAACCAATCCGTTTCCGAAAAGTTATATTCTCCTTTTGCCTTCTCCACTTCCGTCCAGTAGCTCGCAAGGCGCACCTTTTTCACATTCAATCCGTCCAAAATGTCGAGATAGCTTTGCTTCCAATCAAGCTCAAGGCTGCGGGCAAAAACCGGAGAATAGGAAACACCAAAGGCCATATTTTCGTTTTTGCTTTCGACCGGCCAATTGAATTCGACAAGGATTAGCATCGCCAAAACCAAAAGAGCCGCGACGATGATTCCCAATATTTTGAAAAAATGATAGAAAAACTTTTTCATGGTTTTTGGACAGGTTCTTATCCGACGAGCACGGCTCCCAGCACGACCAAGGCCACGCCTGCGAATTTCACCGCCACGTTGAGCAGTGTGAATTTCTCAACAAATATTTTTTTCCAATAAAAACTCAAAACGACGGAAAAAACAAAAGTGAGGAGATACTGCACCGAAACCAGCGCGTTCACGATCACCACGCTTCCCAGAAATATCCCATAGTGGATGAGAAGCGTCCCTGTTCCCGCCACCGTTTTGGCACCCGCCGATCCGAAGAAATTTTTGACGTGTTCTTTTTTCTTTCCTCGCTTGAGCTCCCTCCAAATTGTTTTTCGGAAAGATGGCACGAGAAGCGAAAAAAAAGCCGAAACGGTGATCCCCAGCCGGCTCACGACGTATCCGCTCACAAAATTCTGGTTGCTGTACGCGTATTTCAAAACCACATAGGAAAATGCCGCGAGAAGGCCCGCGAGAACCGTCTTCTGCCAATTGGAAAAAAATGATTTTTTGTAGTACTTGAAAGAAATGAGTGCGCCTCCGACAACAAGACAAAGAATCCCGATGAGGGTTTCGGGGGTGATTTTTTCGGAGAGGAAAACACGGGCGAGAAGCACCGTCCCGAGCGTCGTCACCGCACCAAAAAGGACATACACCCGGACAGCCGAAGACTTCATGAGTGATTGGAAAAGAAAAGCAAGGGCCAAATAGAAAACAAAACCGGAAAAAACCGCCGCGAAAAACGGCTTCGGCCCGCTCCATTCCATCCCGAACGGCGTGAACACGACCACGAATCCGGAGAAGATGCCGATATAGAAAGTATAGAGTTGCCAATTTTTGAGCCGCGCGGCAAGCAAAAATTTGCTCAAGACCGACTCTACAGCCAGAAGCGCATAACCCCCGATGGCATATAGCATCCACATAAGTTTTTTTATATATATTTTAGTTTTGATTTCTTAGCACTTTGTCATCCCGCACTTGATGCGGGATCCAGGGTTATAGCGAAAAATATTTTTCTAGATCTCGGCTCGGAGGCCGGGATGACATATAAACTGATTACAATTCCAGCTCGTTTTCTTTGCAAATTTTCGCATACTTCCAAGCGCTCGGCCGAACTTTCCGCTCCATAGTTTTATAATTAACCTCCACCAATCCGAACCGCGGCCAAAAACCGCTCTGCCATTCAAAATTATCAAGAAGAGACCAATGGAAATATCCCCGCACATCCACGCCATCTTTCATCGCTCTGTAGACCTGTGCCAAATATTTCCGAATGAATTCCGCGCGATGTTTATCATCCGAATCCGCTATTCCATTCTCGGTTATATAAATCGGAAGATTATATTTCTTGAGATCCATAAGAACCTGATACATGCCTTCCGGAACAATCCCCCAACCCACATCGCTCCTTTCACGATTTTCATTTTCAAAAAACGCCCTCGCTGAAAACGGTATCCGGATATAGTGCTGCGCGCCGATAAAATCAAGATGCCCCAAAACTTTTCTTATCATGCGCTCATTCGCGAAATATTTCGCGATCCAGGAAAGAAAACCGGTTTTGGCCATCGCCTGCCGATCATCAAAAAAATTGAGCCATTCGGAAAATCCGACTTGTGCTTCCGGATTTGCTTCGTGGATCAAAACATACGCCGATTTATGCGCCTCCGCTATGTTTTTCCAGACCCGGAAAGCAAGGAATATGATCTTCTTTTGCGGCGGACGATAACCTTTTATATATTCCCCGGAAATCAAAAGTATCGGTTCATTGAAGGTAACCCAAAATTTCACCAGATTTTTATACTCCTCGGAAACTTTTTTTGCAAAACGCGTGAAATATTCCGGCGATTTTTTGTTTTCCCAGCCGCCTTTGTTATAAAACCAGATCGGTATCGTGTAGTGGCAGAGCGTCACAAACGGTTCCATTCCCCGCGCGCGGATAGCTTCCAAAACTTTTCGATAATGTTCGATCTCCCGCTCGTCGAATTTTCCATCTTCCGGCTCGATCCGCGACCATTCGATCGAAATCCGAAACGCGTTCAAGCTGAGAGACTTGGCGATATCCAAATCCTCCTCATAGCGATGGTAGTGGTCGCACGCCCGGCCGGAAATATAGTTCTCCGGATCAAACATTTCCGGAAATTTTTCCTTCTGCCAACCGGCCCATTTGTTTCCCGCTTCTCCGGCGAGGCGTTTCGCGTTTTTCTTTTCCCATTCCGTCCAGTCGTTCAAGTTCGCGCCTTCCACCTGGTGCGCCGCCGTCGCCGCGCCCCACAAAAACCCGTCGGGAAATTTGAGCGTTTTGTTTTCCATTTGGTTTTATTTTACCAGCAACGGAATATTCCAGCCAATCCGCAAGCCAAAGAAACTTACGGAAAAAATTATTCCTCCCGCCTATCCATCCGCATATTGAAATATTTCTCCCCGTTTTTTTCAAAAGCATCCTCGAAAACAAAACCCATTTTTTCATACGCTCCGTTCGCCGGATTGTCGGCGCGCGTGATGGCGCGGATGACATTTTCCCGCGATTCCTTTTCCAGGACTTTTTGGGCGAAATATTTTCCGACGCAATATTTTTGGACGTCGGGATAGACATTGAGCGAACCGGCGTAAACCTCTCCCGGCTTTCCCCCGATCGGCTGGAACCGGCAAAAAGCAACCGCTTTCCCCTGATATTTCAAAGTGTACGTCCGCTGGTTTTTGATGCCGTCCAACGCTTCTTCCAATTCCGCGATGACCGACCGCGCCGCCTCGGGATTGTTTTTGTAAACTCCGTATTCTTCGTTTGAATAATTATCCCGCGCCATGGCAAGGATTTCCTCCTTTTCCCCGGCGCTCAAATCCTCTCCGACCGGCTTTTCCACGAGTTCCAGGCCTTTCATCATCTCGAAATCGATTTTTTCTCCGGATTTTTTTGCCTCTTTGAGAATGGTGGCAAGCAGAATCGTTTCCATAGTCCGGTTTGAATTAGTTTCTTTGAGCCGCGCAAAGGCGCAAGCTGTATATACATAACTTGGATCAATAAGCTCTTTTTTCTCTGTCGACGGTTCGTAGCCGCTTTCGTCCGGGAAAAATCCTTCTGCGTCATCGGGATCCAGATCCTTCCAATTTTTCTCTATGATGCGGATCAGCATCGGCTCGGCTAATTTTCCAAACTTAGCCAAATTTATAATGGGAGCGGAGGAAAAAACTTCTGCGTTTTCATCACCTCCCGGATCCGGATCTATGCAGTATTGCCGAATAATGTAAAGATTTCCAAGTTCATCTTGATCATCGAAGTACAGATCCATGTCCTCATCCCCCTCTTTCCATTCAAAACCATCCATGGCCAGCCTTGTTAAAAAAGATATGGCAGATTTTTTTGATTCAAAGTCCCACTCCGCTTCCGGGAGGCTTTCAATAATTGCCAATCTTGTCTTGTAGTTTCGAGATTGGAAAAAAAGTTTCTCGATTTTACCAATATTAAAGTTGTTATTTTTGACAATTTTTTCCATAATGACTTTTTGTTCCAAGTAATTTTTTTTACCCAATGCGGAAGCTAATTCTTCGACATTTTTTCCAGAATATATGGAGTAATCAATTTTTCGATAGCTTTCAATTTGCTGTTGAATTAATTCTTCTTCAGTGTTTTTTTTCTCTGGCTTGTTTTTTTCATTACATTTTCTTATGAAAGAATAAAAATCATCGTCTTCTCTCTTCTTTTTTTGGACAGGATTTATTTCGGGATTTTGGGTAGCGAATTTTTTAGTAAAAAAAGTATCCATGGTTTAATAATACCACTTGCCGCGCGATCAAAAAAGGGCAATCGGTTCGATTGCCCTCATTTTTCCCGTTTTATTTTTTTCTCCTTATTTTTCCGCAAAAAGCGGAAATTTTCAGGGAAAATAATTTCCCTTTTCCAAACATATTTTCTCAACATCCTTAGAAAAGAGTGGGAGAAAGCCAGCGCGTGGTTGGCGCAAAACTTTCTCCCGGTTTGTGGTTAGACGCACCCCTCCTCGCGGAGAAGTGCGACTATCTCCTCGGGTTTATCCGAAGAGAACCATTTTCCACCCCACAAGGAGGTGGAAAAGTGGGTTGGGCATCCGTGCCCCATATAACGGGACCCAAATGCCCCGTCCCCCAGGAGCATCCTACGAAGGATGCTTTTTTGGGGGAACCCGCTCCCCCGGGGGCGGTCGGTCCAGTGTAGCATCTCCTCCTGGGAGAGGAGCGCTGAAGCTGGACCGGTCCAGATTGAAACGGCTTCGCACCGTTCCATCTGGAAGAGTTCTAGGAGGCGACGAACCGCTTCCTCGGAACTCTCTTCGCCGAGAAAATTTGAAACTTCCTCGGCGGTGGCATCCTTGGCCCAGATGATGCCCTGAGTCAGGACGCCATTGACGTTCCAATACCCAACCCCGAAATCGGGGTCGTAGTTCCCGTCATTAGAAAAATGACGGGACCTTACGCTAAAGCCCTTTTGGGCTTCAGCGTAGCCCAGGGCGAGGTTGAAAAACTCCTCGCCCTCCTCGGAGACCGTTCCATAGTCCCTGAGGTCTATCGTTTCGTAGCCACCATCTTCCTTGACGGTGACAAGGACGGGCTCGCAATTGTTGCCAATCGCGAGCCCCACGATTTCTTCCGGCCCCGGCATATGCTGGGGATTAATTAGAATCATCTTTCCTCCACCCACCATTCTTGGCAGGCCAATATTTTTTTGTAATCTTTTTCAATCCCGCGCCAGTGTAGGTTTTTCCTCTGCGCGAAATTTTTTCTTTCGGCGAACCGCCGCAGGAACATAGGAGCATCAGAAGGCTCAATCTTCGGCCCATTTGCTCTTGCGGCGGTTTGCCTGTATATGAACTCAAACGGGGCAAGCTGGAAATTATTTTGACGAAAGGGTGAATTATGGTATATTTCGAATATGGACAAAGAAGAAGTAAAAAAAATAATCAGAGATGCTATTGAGCATGATCCGCACAAAAGTGAAATCAAGAAAGTTTCCCTTTTCGGATCCTATCTTCATGAAAACGCGAAGGCTGGCAGTGATGTTGATATCCTGATCGAATTCAAGCCGAAAACCAGCGTCGGTTTTTTCAAGCTGGCCGAGATATACCGTCATTTCAAGGATCGCCTCGGAAAAGAGGTTGATCTTGTCACCCCTCCCGCTTTGAGCAAATATTTTCGCGAAGAAGTGATCCAAAGCGCCGAAAAAATCTATGAAGGATGAAAATTATCTCCAACATATTCGGGACGCCATCAAGGCCATAGATGGATACATGGATGGATTTGATTATGAATCTTTCTCGCAGGACAAAAAGACCATCGACGCCGTCGTGTATCAACTTGCAGTAATTGGGGAAGCAGCAAATAATCTTGGTTCCGATTTTCGATCAAAACATCCATCAATTCCATGGCGAAATATGGTTGACATGAGAAATTTCGTAATTCATGAATATTTTGGAATCAATCCTGAAACAGTCTGGAGCACAGTTGCTGATGATCTGCCGAAACTTAAAGGGCTGATCGACGATATTCTTTTTGCCTAACATCCACTTTGCCTCGTTTGAGTTCCGCACCATTAAGTGCGGGATTTTTTTATGAAATTTTTAAAGATCTGGATCCACAAAAATGCCAGTGAGTCGGAGATTGATCAAGAAGAGAGTAAATAATCAATCGCATGCCAACTCACTGGCATATTTGAGACTCTCTTCTTGAGGCTTGTTTTTTTAATAAGCCTGACCACTGATCCGACGAATCAGATCAGTGAACCACTTATTACCTTCGGAACGGTTGCCGAAGGGCGAAGCAGTGTTGTTTCCACACTCTTTATCTCTCTCCTTGCTCTGTTTGGCATAAAGAATGTCTTGGTATTCCTTCTGTCTCGTGTCCATTTCATACCCTGGGCCGCTTTTCTTCCTTGATTCTCCCTAAGGAATCAAGATAAAAGATCAGCGGTTTTGGGATATGTTTTTCTTTAACTCAGTAAAAGAACTCTCTTCTCTTACCTCGCCGTAGCCTCTGGCGTAGGCGGGTTGTTGGCCAGGCTACTTTTTTCAGCTTGACAGGGAAGTATATCATCTTTTGGAATGATTGTCAATAGCAATTGATACTTTTTTTCCGAAATGTCATACACATGGCTTTTATATTATATATAAGTCTTTTATATATAATATAATATTGTCATTTCTAATATTGACAATATTTCCAAAACCTGCTAAAATAGAGCTATAATCTTTCAATTTAGTTCCAATGTACGAAAAACAGCTTCTTTCTTCGGGACTCACTAAAACCCAAGCCAAAGTCCTTGACCATCTCCTTGAAAACGGCGAAAACAAGGCAAAAGACATCGGAAAAGCCGTTTCCATCCCCCGCGGGGTTGCCTACAAGGCTCTTGATGAGCTTTTGGATTTGGGGTTGGTGGAAAAAATTGAAAAACCGCGGCAAGTGGCCCGTTTTCGCGCCGCCCACCCCCGAAAATTGGAAAAATTGTTCGAGCAGAAAGAAAACGCTCTCAAACAGGAAAAAAGCGCATTTTCGGAAATTTTACCCAATCTCGTTTCGGCTTATAACCTCACTGTGAATCGCCCGGGAGTGAAATTCTACGAAGGAGAAGACGGTTTCAAAAAAATCCTTTTTGACACCCTCACGAGCAAAACCGAGATTTTGATGACAATGAACCGCGAAGGAATGAAAGCCCAGGAAAAATTCAATGAGATCAATGAGGAATACAAAAAACGGCGCGAGCAGGCCGGAATCAAAAAGAAAATCCTGCGAACCGGATTGAAACCGGAAAATATCGCAACTGAAACCGCAAACAGCCAAAAGTATCAAGAGCTCACGGAAATAAGATACACCCGAAAAGAGAGTGACCTGTTTCATGCCAGCATGCAGATCTACGACAACAAAGTTTCCTACCAAATCATGGACGGAGAAACGCTTATCGGGATACTGATCGAAGACAAAAATATTTATATGCTTCACAAAACTTTTTTTAATTTGGCTTGGAATAATATCGCCGAATAAAAACAAACTTGCCGTTTGTGATTTTGGTTAAGATAGCCTAAAATAAAGTTACAAACCTTTACGAAATACAAAAAAGACGAAAGTACGAAAAATGCTATTGATATCCTTTCGTATTTCGTAAAACCATATGTCTGAAGACAAAAACCAAAATTTTCACGAGATTCACGGCGCGCACGAAGAAGAAGTCCATCGCGTGCTCGCCAAGATGAAACACGAATCCGAAGAACAGCAAGCGGCCGGATATGCCGCGCTTTTGGGCTTGCCATATATTGATCTCAATATTTTTCCAATTGATCCGGACACTTTGAGCACGATCAAAAAAGCCGACGCGGAAAAATTCCAGACGGTCTGCCTCCAGCGCGCCGGAAAAAACGTAAGCCTCGCCACTCCCGATCCGGAAAATCCGGAAATGCAAAAATTCGCCGCGATCCTTGAAAAAGAAGAAGGATATAACCTGAAATTCTATATCTGCTCCCTTTCCGGTTTCCAAAAATCACTCGAGAAATACAAAAATATCGCTCTCGTGGAAAGCCTCGAGGAACTGCGCCTCACTCTCACCGGAAAAGACTTGGAAGAATTTGAAGAAAAACTGAAAGACGTCATCGACCTCAAGAAAAGGATCACCGAAATCCCGACCACCGAGGTTCTGAACATCGTCGTTTCCGGCGCGATCAAGATGGAAGCAAGCGACATCCATTTCGAGCCCCAAGCCGACGGGATCCGCCTGCGCTACCGCCTTGACGGCGTGCTCCAAAACATCACTGTTATTCCGCCGCAGTCATACCATTTCATCATGTCGCGCGTGAAAGTCCTTTCCGGGATGAAAATAAACATCCGCGACGTGGCCCAGGACGGGCGTTTCTCAATCACCCTCGACGGGCGCGAAATCGACGTGCGCGTTTCGGTGCTTCCCGGAAATTTCGGAGAGAATATCGTGATGCGTCTTCTCAACCAGGATGCCGCCTCTCTCCGCTTTGACGATTTGGGCCTTCGGGGCCTTGCCCATGACAAATTGATAGCCGCCATGAAAAACCCGAACGGGATGATCCTGAATACCGGCCCTACCGGTTCCGGAAAAACAACGACACTTTACGCCATCCTCAACCAGCTGAACACTCCGGAAGTGAAAATCATCACCATTGAAGATCCGATTGAGTATAAAATTAAAGGCATTTCCCAAACCCAGGTTTCAAAATCGAGCGGCTATACTTTCGCAAGCGCCTTGCGGGCCGTTGTCCGCCAGGATCCGGACATCATCCTCGTCGGGGAGATCCGCGACGATGAAACCGCGTCCATTGCCGTCCATGCTTCGCTCACCGGCCACTTGGTCCTTTCCACCATTCATGCGAACAGCGCCGTCGAAGCTATTCCGCGCTTTGTCGATATGGGAGTGAAGCCCTCGCTCGTTCCCGCTTCGGTGAGATCCGTCATCGGCCAGCGCCTGGTGCGGAAACTCTGCCCGCACTGCAAAGAAAAATATGTTCCCGCCCGCGAATCTGTCGAGAGCATCAAAAAAATTCTCGCCGTCATCTCTCCGAAAGCCAAGCTCAATATCCCGAAAGAAATTGATTCTTTTTATCGCGCCGTCGGTTGCCCCAAATGCCACGGGCTCGGATACAAAGGCCGCATCGGTATTTTTGAAATTTTCACCCTGAACGAAGAGATTTCCCAAAAAATCATCGAAATGACGCCGGAAGATGAAATTCTGGCGCTCGCGCTTGAGGCCGGCATGATCACAATGCTCCAGGACGGAATCCTGAAAGCGCTCGAAGGCATCACCTCCCTTGAAGAAGTCCAGCGCGTCACCGGAGAGGGAAAATTTTTGGAGGAACTCTATGAAAAAATAATCAGCCAGCTGCTTCTCCGTTCTGTCCTGATCACCAAAGACGATATCGAAAAAATAGAAGGGGTGAAAAATGATTTTTCATCTCTTGGAAAATTGATCCTTGATGTTTCCGCGGAAGAAGCCCTTCGCATCGTGCTTGGGGCGGGGCTCTTGCTCCGCGCCGGAGACATCCATATTGAGCCGGAAGAAGAAAGCGTGAAAATCCGTTACCGCCTCGACGGAATTTTGCAGGATATCGCCGAACTTCCCATGAGCGAGTACCCTAATTTTCTCGGAAACATAAAAATCTTGAGCGGCTTCAAGGCTACCGATGTTGAAGAAGGCGTGAAAGACAGCCGTTTCGGCATCCAGGTCGAGAAAAACGCGCTTCCGGATGTTGCCGACCAGGAGATGGACGTCCGTGTTTCAATCATTCTCGGCGGATACGGAGAAACCGTCGTGATGAGGCTTCTCAACCAGTCGGCGCAAGCCCTTGATATTGAGAGACTGGGAATCCGCGCCGAAAACCTCGAAAAAATCCTCGAATGCATCAAAAAACCGAATGGCGTCATGCTCAACACCGGACCGACCGGTAGCGGAAAAACGACAACACTTTATTCCCTTCTCAAAATTCTCAACAAACCGGGCGTGAAAATCATCACCGTAGAAGACCCGATCGAATATCGCCTGAAGGGTATTCTCCAGACCCAGGTCGAAGACAAGAAAGGCTATACTTTTCCCAAAGCCCTGCGCGCCCTTCTCCGCCAAAACCCCGACATCATGATGATCGGGGAAATCCGCGACGACGAAACGGCGCAAATCGCAGTGCAAGCTTCGCTCACCGGTCACTTGGTGCTTTCCACGCTTCACACGAACAACGCCGCCGGATCTGTCCAGCGTCTTCTCAATATGGGTGTGAGTTCCGCCGACATCGCCTCCTCCGTGAATGCCTTCATGGCCCAGCGTTTGGTGCGCACCCTTTGTCCCGATTGCCGAAAAAAAATTACACCCAGCTCCGAAACAAAAGCGCATATCGAAAAAATACTTGCCACTATCTCACCAAACGCCGGCATGGATATGCCGAAACAAATCGATGAAATTTTTAAAGCCGTCGGCTGTGAGAAGTGCAACAACCTCGGATACCGCGGCCGCACAACTGTGAGTGAAGTGCTCACTATGACCAAAGAAATGGAAGAGCTCGTGACCCACGGTCCGACCACGTCGGAAATTGAAGACCTTGCCGTTTCCCAGGGCATGCTCACCATGGCCCAAGACGGAGTCCTCAAGGTTTTGGAAGGCCTGACAACGATGGAAGAAGTGGAACGGGTGACGGAAGAATAAAAAAGCTTTATATAAACTTAAAAATGAAAAAACAATCCTTGATTTAATTATATTTCAAGGATTTATTATCCTCAAAATTTGACAATTTCAAGGATTTTTAATATAATGTAAACACCATGAAAATTCCTCGTTTTTATCAAAATTTGGAGAATTATTTGAAACCGGGCAAGGTTTTGGTTTTGTACGGTTCGCGACAAGCGGGCAAAACCACTCTGCTCCAGGATTTTTTGGCACGGACAAAAATGAAATATAAGCTCGATTCCGGCGACAATATCAAAACACAAGGAATTCTCGGCTCGCAGGATTTTTCAAAAATAACAGAGTATGCTTCCGGATATGACCTGATTGCGATTGACGAGGCCCAAAAAATTCCCAATGTCGGCCAAGGGCTCAAGATAATTGTCGATCAAATGCCTAAGAGCCTGTTAAAAAAGCCTGCTTTTGGTGTAAAATAGGAACATAAGCCATAAACTTGTGATCCTATGCGACATCAAAAACAAAAACGAAAAAAGTATGATACTGATCTGACGGATACTCAATG
>JAQVJV010000031.1 GCA_028695025.1 Candidatus Moraniibacteriota bacterium | reverse complement strand
GTTTCTCTTGGCTCGAAAAATGCCGAAGGCTTTGGAAGAACTGTGAACGAAAACTCAATTCAAGTTTGCAAATGATAGTTTTGTGTTTCGTGAGAGTATTGTTAAAAAGATATTGAACAGTTACTTAAATCCGACCTAAAATTTTTACCTTCAATTGCCATATTTTTTAATTTAATTTTTATTTCTAACCCAAGAATACCACCCCCCGACGCTTGCTGTCAAATTGCAAATTTATACATGAAAAAAGACGTCCCAGCGGGACGTCTCCACCTTATCAATATTTTTCAAGCCACTCGGATTCCTGTTTTTTTGATCTCGTGCGCCATCGGGTTCCAATAATCGGCAAAATCCTCCGGCGTGAAGCCATGCGGCTCAATCAGATCGGAAACATCATGCCGATATTCCCATAATTTTGATTCTTCCCTGTCCCGATTCAGCCTTTTCGACACAACCGCTATGTCTATATCGCTCCATTTGTGAGCCTTGTCCTTGGTTGCCGAGCCAAACAGCCAAACAGCCGAAAAAGAAAACTTCTCCGCCTTTAATTTTTCAGCATATTTTTCAGCTATTTTTTTGGCTTTAGCTTTTGACATAATTTTTTGTATAATGAGTCAATTTCGTTTATATATTTTCCACAATATTCTTTTGTGCATTTTTTATAAAAATTCATTTTATACTCCGGATAGCGCGCTTTCAAATTGAATTTATTCACCTCATCCAAAAAATTTCTTGTTTCCGTATCCATTTTCAAACCCGTGAGTTTATATAACCTCACCAAATCATGCGTGCGGGACGCATAATCTTTCGTATTGGCGACAACCAGAGCTTTCAGAATTTTTTCCAAAACAATATGCCCGAAAAACAAACTGCTGGCATAACGCCGGCTCCGCAAAAGACTTTTCATCGTATCATAATCATATTCAGCCGTCTTCTGCCAATACTCAACCAGTTTTTTGTATCCCGTTTTTTTCATGCTTTTATATTATTACGCCCTGAAATTCCAGTCAATTTGCATCCTTAGCAAAAAATCCCGCAAAACGGGATATCAAAACTTTTCACTTTTAATTTTTAACTTTAAACTTGCACAGAGCCCTCTGATATGCAGGCATGCTCCCGCAACTAGGGAATCGCGGGGTAGGAACAGTGCCGAGGAGAAGTCCAGCCGAAACCGAACAACCCGTGTCTGGGCAAAAAAGTTCCCGGTAGGAAAGTTTAGGAGCTCCCCTTATATGCCTGCAAATCAGAAGGCCGTTTTTTATCTAAAAACTTTTTTTTTGCTTTATATAAAGCAAAATATCGGCTGAAATAACATCTGCCAAAAATTTTCAGTTTTCAATTTTTTTGCTTTTATATCCGACTTTTTTCGGACTAATCAGCTTAGCACAAGCTGATTTTTTTGTCAAGCACCTTAAAATACAATATACTCAATACTAGATACATTATACTCAATACTATTCATGATTACGTCCTCCATCGAACAATCCGACGACACCAAGCTCGACATCACTCTTCGCCCCCAAACTTTCGAGGAGTATTTTGGGCAGAAAAAAACCAAGAAAAACCTGCGCATTCTGATCGACGCCGCCAAAAAACGGGGCGAGCCGATCGAACACGTTTTGCTTTATGGCCCCGCCGGACTTGGAAAAACCACCCTCGCCCACATCATCGCGAACGAAATGAACGCGAGCATCCGCGCCACTTCCGGCCCGGCCATTGAAAAAGTGGGAGATCTCGGATCAATCCTCACCAACCTCGGCGAAGGAGACATCCTTTTCATCGACGAAATCCACCGGCTCAACAAACTCATCGAGGAAGTCCTTTATCCCGCTATGGAAGACTTCAAGCTCGATATCATCATCGGGAAAGGTCCCTCCGCCAAAACTCTGCAACTCGATCTTCCCCGCTTCACCCTCATCGGCGCCACCACCCGCCTCGGATCCATCTCTTCCCCGCTTCGCAACCGCTTCGGAGTGGTGAACCGCCTTGATTTTTATGAAAACGAAGAGATTGAAAATATAGTACGCCGCTCGGCGAATATCCTTTCGGTGCCGATCGACAGCGCAGGAGCAAAGTCTGTTTCGCGCTCCAGCCGCCGCACTCCCCGCGTCGCCAACCGGCTCTTGAAACGCGTACGCGACTATACCCAGGTTCAAGACCAAAACACGATCACGGAAGACCTGTGCCGCGCCGCTTTCGAAAATCTCGAGATTGACGAGTTAGGGCTTGAGCCGACCGACCGCTATATTCTTGAGACTATCATCAACAAATTCAACGGCGGGCCGGTGGGTCTCTCAACTATCGCCGCCGCGACGAGCGAAGAAACCGAAACTATTGAGGACGTCTATGAACCTTATCTTCTCCAGATAGGCTTCCTTGCCCGCACTCCCCGGGGACGCGTCGCCACCGAAGCCGCCTACCGCCATCTGGGACTTGCGTATAATAAAGAACAGGGAAATAAATTGTTTTAGCTTAAAAAAAATGGTGAAAAGAACCTGGAGATCTAGTGATCTTCGATCAGGAAATCCCTCAAAAAATAAAAAATTTCAGAAACTACTAAGCGATCCGGCTATTTCCAGAGCTCTCAATGAAAAGCGGGAGCAACGAGAACTTTATGGAATACTAAAATCTGCAGTTCAGGAAAGCGAGAAAAATCGCAGAAATTTTTCGGATAATGATTTAAGAATATTATTCGGAGGACTGCGCTCTGGCAAAATTAAAACTAAATTTCTTTCCCGAAAAGAAATTATAGAAACCGCAAGGGAGATATTTCCCGATAGTTCAAGAAGATACTCATTTAAAACACCAAAAGAAGAGAAGAAGAAAAATCTTGCTAGACAAAATAAAAACACTAGGTTTCAAGGAGATAATTCGAGGGGTTCCCGCTCTCAAAAAAGAGCAGGAGGAAAAAATGCTAAATATAATCCCGAAGCTAGCGCTGATCTTGGATTTGCCAAACCAGGCTTCTCTGAAGGCGAAGAAAGCTTCAAAGAAGCGAAACCGAATTTCCTGGGAAAAACCGATCCCCCAAAACCGCCAAAGATAGAAAAAAAACAACCCTTGAAACGCGTTGATGCTGAACATATTTTGGACTATGACGTAGCCAAGGTAGGATTCTTTAATGAAAAGGGGGAAGAGATAAAAAACCCGGGTGAAAAAAAATCCGAACCGCCCAAAGCCGAAAATCCCCAGATCCCCAAAAAGCCGCCCCTTCCCAAAAAACTCGGCGATGAGTTCAATTACGCCTATCAAATGCCACAAAACCAGGAAGAGACGGAAGCAATCCAGGCAAATACTGAAGGCAATACAAGAAATTATCTGGATGATGATTCGGAAGTACGCGTTTCCCATTTGGATGACCGTTATAACTTCAAGTTGAGAGAAGGCGATGATACGGGAGATCCAAAAGCAGTCGCGAAGCAGAGTGCGGCAGTTAGAGCGGCCAATTTGATGGTCCAATCCCACAAAAAACTTATGGATATGGAAGAAAAAAACGAAAATAAAAATACAAGCCTCAAAAGAAATTTTTCAAGAGCCATGGACGCCACAAGACAACACAGATCGAATTGATTTTTCATCCGCAAATATTTATTGTAAAATAAAAACATGACATCTCTCGTTTCTATCCTATACCTCCTTCTTCTTCTCATTTTCATCCTCTTTGGGGCAATAATCGTTTTTCACTTGCTCTATTATAAGATCAACCGCCACGTTTCCGGAATGATGTCGATCATATATGTCATCGGTGCCGTCCTCCTTCTCATTTCCAATTTCATTTTGTTTGCCCAGGTTGAATGGCCAAAGCTGTTCAGCGGTTTCAAGTTATAAAAAATCCCTATGATTGGTGAAATAAATTTTCCCGGACAACATGATGACGAACAAGTGATCCTCTTCCTGCGCCGCCATTGGTTCATTTTTTTCCTGCATCTTTTCACCATCCTGATAGCCGTTTTCGGCCTGATTTTCATTTTCTTCTTTTTCAACCTGACATCCGACAATTTTTCCGAAACGGAATACTATAATCTCCTCATCTTTGCCGAAAGCCTGGGAACACTCTTCATTTGGAACCTTTTTTTCATCCTCTGGATCGATTATTATCTCGACGCTTGGATCGTCACCAACGAACGGATCATAAACATAAACCAAAAGGGGTTTTTCAACCGCGAGATTTCGGAGCTCAAGCTCACCAAAATCCAGGATGTCACTTCGGAAATCGTCGGGGTCATTCCGACCCTCCTCAAATACGGAAATATCCAAGTCCAAACCGCCGCCGAGATCGAACAGTTCACTTTCTATCAAATCCCCAATCCAAACGAAGTGAAGAATATGATTGTAGAACTCCAAGAAAAAGAACTCCGCCACGACGAAATCGAGTTTAGAAAAACCATTCGGGGCGAGGATTAAAATGACATTCAAACATAAATATTTCAACCTGGATACCGAAAGCAAGAAAGTTTTCGATGAGAATGGGAAAGAACTGGCGCTCACGGGCAACGCTTATCGTTTGCTCTTTTTTTTATGTGAAAAGAGAAATGCCACACTCACAGACATAAATAATTTTTTCGACCCGGCCGGAGCAAAAGAATATACCGAAAATCATGTACGTCAATACAAGCATAAGATAAATACTATCATCGGCCATAATATAGTCGAATACAAGAATAATATTTATTCAATTAGCGGTTTTTTGCCAGCCAATCCGAAAAAAACGAAAAAATTTTCCAAAAAAGAAAAGCGGGTAATCTTAACTTCAATAATCCTACTGATAATCTATGGTCTTTATGTTTTTTTGGATACCCGCAAATCCCCCGACGCTTCTGCTGAAGCAACTCTGTCCAATCAGCCAAACCGAGTCCCGGCGGACACGGCCCAAAAGCCAAAAGACGATTTGCTTTTGATTCCAGCCGGCGAATTTCTCATGGGAAGCACTGACCAAGAAATCACCGATGCCTGGCACCAAAACGATGGGGAGTGGGAAAGAGAAGACTACGTTTCTTCTTATCCGCAACGAAAAATCAGCCTCGGTGATTTTTATATTGATAAAAAAGAAGTTTCCAACAGTGATTATAAAATGTTCGTTGAGGCGACCGGTCGCACCGCTCCCTCGATATGGGATGACGGTACGCTCAACGCGCCGAACCAGCCAGTGGTCGGGGTGGACTGGAACGACGCTGATGCTTATTGCCTCTGGCTCGGAAAAAGGCTTCCCGCAGAGGCCGAATGGGAAAAAGCGGCCCGTGGAACAGATGGACGGATCTGGCCTTGGGGAAACACTTGGGATCCCCAAAAAGTCAACCATGGGAACGGCACAGGTTATGGTTATGACGAGAGCGACGGCTGGGAATATACGGCGCCTGTCGGAACGGTGCTTGGCGTGAGCCCCTATGGAGTTTTGAATATGGCAGGCAATGTTTATGAGTGGACAGCCGATGATTTCAACAGCTATCCCGAAAATGACAAATACATGCAGGAGGATTTCGAAAAAAATTTCAAGACGCTACGGGGTGGGGCCTATGACGATGGAATAAGCGAACAGCGCGTGGCCACGAGATGCGGATTTCGGAAGGATTATAAAGATGTGGATGTCGGTTTTCGTTGCGTAAAGGACAAATAATATTTTCCCGTAATTTCCCCTTTTTCTAAAAGGGGTATTAAGGGGAATTTCGACCGTAATACGAGTTTATTACGGTTTTTTTTGTATGCTGGGCATATAATTTTTAAATAATTTATATGCAAAACAAAAGTTTTCATGCCATCTCTCTCCTTGCGTCTATTTTTTTCGTTTTTTTCTTTGTAAAAAACACAAAAGCAGACTCGATGCCGCACATTATCATCAATGAAATTCAACCCGCCGGATCAGGAACAGATGAGTTTATTGAGCTTTTTAATCCTGGTGATTCGGATATTGTTATGGACGGATATAAGCTTGCCAAGAAAACCAAAACTGGTTCTGAAAGCGCTCTTTTGAGTTCCGCTAAATTTTCAGGGACAATTCAGGCTCATGGATATTTTCTTATCGCCCATCCTTCCGTGAAAGACACAATTTCTGCTGATCTCGCCTACTCGAGCTCATCCTATTACGTTTCCAACGACAATACCGTACTTTTGTATGACAATGCAGGCGCCATTATCGACAAGATTGGTTTTGGATCGGCAACTGATTTTGAAACAGCCCCTGCCTCAAATCCAAACAACGAAGAAAGCTTGGAAAGAAAAAATTTCGCTGACACGGAAAATAATTCTGATGATTTTTCAGTCAACTCTCTGCCCTCCCCAAAAAACAGCAGCCAAATTGAGACGAGCGAGGAGGAATATCCCGTTGATAGCAGTGAAGAGGAAAATGATACCCCTGAAATTACTTGCATTACATCGACTTCCGACATCAAACTGTCTGAAATATTTCCCTGGCCCTCAAGCGGCGAGGAATTTGTTGAGGTGAAAAATGTCGGAGACGTTTGCGTTGACGTGTCCAATTGGAAAATATTGGACGGATCCGGACACCATAAAGGATTTCCCGCCGGAACCGTGCTTGAGCCGGGGGAATATGCTTATTTGGAAGGAAACCTCTATCTCAATAATGATTCCGATACGGTTTACCTTCTTGATAAAAATGGAAATACAAAAAATGACGCGATTGAAAGCAGGGCCTATGAAAAAGCCGAGAAAGATTTTTCCTATAGCCTTGACGGCGAACTTTGGTCTTGGACATCAACCCCAACACCGGGAAGAGAGAACTCGATTACATCTTCGGAGGAGGAAACATCCGCGACAAGCCCGGAAACAGAGGAGGCCTATTCCCTATCTGACAAAATATGCTTGAACGAAATTTTTCCAAACCCAAAAGAAGAATTTGATGAAGAATACATTGAGCTCGCCAACAATGACAGCGAATCAATCGATCTTTTTAGATGGATCCTTAGAGCCTGTTAAAAAAGCCTGCTTTTGGTGTAAAATAGGAACATAAGCCATAAGCTTGTGATCCTATGCGACATCAAAAACAAAAACGAAAAAAGTATGATACTGATCTGACGGATACTCAAT
>JAQVJV010000010.1 GCA_028695025.1 Candidatus Moraniibacteriota bacterium | reverse complement strand
TATTTTTACATGCGCCTCAAGGAATGCGAATGGAGATGGAAAAGAAACGATGCTGATTTGGAGAAAGAATTGATGAAAATCGTTACCAAGTATTATTAATTTTTTAGAAAAGTGCTAGTCTAGAGCCATATTTTTTCAAAAACTCCTTCACTGCTTTTTCGATTTTGCGATAGTCTTCCATCCACTGGATCCGTTTGTCCCGCTTGAACCAGGTGATCTGGCGCTTGGCATAGTTCCGCTCGGCTTGAATCACTTTTTCCACCATTTCGTTTTGAGTGATTTTTCCGGTGAGATATTCCGGAATCCAAAAATAGGCAAGGCCGAAGGATTGGATTCTTTTCCAGGACAAACCGTCCGCGTGCAGATCGGCTACTTCGTCAATCATGCCCTGGTCGAAACGGGCGAGGACGCGATTTTCGATGTTGTCGTATAATTTTTCGCGGGAAAGCTTGAGGCCGATTTGGAGGAATTGGTATTTGGTATTTTGTATCTTGTATCTAGTATTTTGTATCTCGGGAACTTTTTTTATTGATTTACATATCTCGATAGCCCTGATCAGCCGAACTTTATTGTTCCTATCAATCGTTTTGGCACGGTCGGGGTCAAGTTTTTTGAGCATAGCGAACAATTTTTCGGCCGGATATTTTTCCAATTTTTTACGAAGCTCCCGATCGGGTTTCACTTCCGGGAAATTCATGTTATCAACAATGGCTTGAATCCAAAATCCCGTCCCGCCGCAGATGATGGGGATTTTCCCGCGACGCAAAATATCCTCGATCACTTTTCCCGCCTGCTTTTTGAATTTCGCGACGTTATATTCCGTCCGGGGAGAAACTATGTCGATCATGTAATGGGGGATATTATGGAGATTCGATCTCCAATTGGAGATCGAATCTCCAACGAATTTACCCTCGATTTTCCCTGTTCCGACATCCATCCCGCGAAAAACTTGCCGGCTGTCAGCGGAGATGATCTCGCCGTTGAATTTCTTGGCGAGCTTAATAGCGATATCAGACTTTCCCGAAGATGTGGGGCCGAGAATGACGAGGATCTTTTTGGTATTGGGTATCATGTATAATGTATAAAGTATTTATTTTATTTCTCCCTCCAGCCCAAAAGTTTTGGCTTTCGTGATCTTCACTTTTTGGAAACTCCCTACGGGGATTTTTTTATTGGAAAAAAATATTATTTTCTTTTGGGCGCGGGTGTGGCCTGAATATTTAAACCTCACCCTAGTTCTCTTCTTCGAAAGGAGAGGGAGCCGGTCGCCTTCTCCTTTATAAGGAGAAGGCTGGGATGAGGTCACCAAAATCTCAACCGTTTTCCCGACATATTTTTTATTGTTCGCCAGCGCCGTTTTCCCGAGAATTTCGGTGAGGACTTTTTCGCGACGGGCTTTTTCTTTTTTCGAAACATTGTCCTTCATTTTGAGCGCGGCGGTTTCGGGGCGGGGGGAATATTGGGCGATATAAGCCATGTCGTATTTCATCTCGCGCATAAGCTTCGCCGTGTTTTCAAATTGCTTTTTGGTTTCTCCGGGAAAACCGACGATGATGTCGGTGCTAATCGAAGGATCAACCTTCGGTTTCCGAAAATTGAGCCTTCGAAAGTCTCTCCGGATCTTGCGGATCAGTTTTTTGTAGTGCTCGACCGTATATTTCCGGTTCATGCGGCGGAGAACTTCATCATCTCCGGACTGGGCAGGAAGTGAAATATACTCGCAGATTTTTTTTGACTTGGCAATAGTTTCAATGAGCTCATCGGACATGTCTTTCGGGTGGGAGGTGAGGAAGGTAAGCCAGAATTTACCAGGTATTGAATCTATCTGTTTTAATAAATCGGCAAATGTCATTGTATCTTTTTTTGTATTTACTGTTGAGTATGGAGCATTGTGTATTTTGGATTTGATATTTTGGAATTTTATTGGATATTGGATATTGGATATTTGGATTTTGCTGTTATAGCTATTCACATTTTGTCCCAGCAAGACAATTTCTTTGTATCCCTTTTCCACCAAACTTTTCACTTCGTCCAGTATATTCTCCGCGGGGCGTGAGTGTTCCCGGCCGCGGGCGTAGGGGACGACGCAGTAAGCGCAGAAGTTGTCGCAGCCGGTCATAACCGGGACGTAGGCGGTGTGCGAGTTTGCGTATTTAGGTGTTATCTTGAGGTAGTTGGTGCATGGCAGATTTTTTGTATCTTGTATTTTGTATTCAGTATCTAGTATTTTTATTATTTCTTTGGGGAAATCTTTTATTGCGCAGAATAAACCCGCTTTATCCTTCAGTCTCCGTTGCACATCTTTCCGGTGGGCGAGGCAACCTGTCACGATAATTTTCTTCTCCGGGAATTTTTTGCGGATATTGTTCACTTGGCCATAAACCCGGTCTTCGGCCGATTGGCGCACGCCGCAAGTGACAAAAACGACGAAATCGGCCTCATCAACGGACGAGGCCTTTTTCATTTTATATTTTTCAAGCATGGTTGCAATTCTTTCGGCGTCGGAATAATTCATCTGACAGCCGAAAATTTTGAAGAAATAAGCCATCATTTTTTCTCGGCGATTTCTTTTTCAATTTTTTCCAAAAACTTTTCGGTTTTCATCACGCCGAGGTCGCTCTTGTCCCGGTCGCGGACGGCGACGGTTTTCGCTTTCATTTCCTTTTCACCGACGACGAGCATATAGTTCACTTTCTGTTTCTGGGCTTCGCGGATCCTTTTTCCGAGCGATTCCGAGGACTCACGAATTGAGGAACGAATGTTATGCGAAGACAAGAACGAATTGATTTCTTTGCCGTATTTTTTAAACTTTTCCGAAACGGGAATAATCTCCACTTGGACGGGAGAAAGCCAAAGCGGGAACGCGCCGGCGTAATACTCAATGAGGAAGGCAAAGAAGCGTTCAAAAGATCCGATCAAGGCCCTATGGATCAAATAAGGTCTTTTTTTCTTTCCCTTTTCATCGATATAGGACAGGTCAAACCTTTCGGGCAGGTTGAAATCAACTTGGATCGTTGAAATCGAATCTTCTTTTCCAAAGACATTCACGGCTTGGACATCGAGTTTCGGCCCGTAGAAAGCGGCTTCTCCTTTGGCTTCAAAAAAATCCATCTTGTTTTTTTTCAAAACTTTCCGTAAGATATCTTCGACTTTTTTCCATTGTTTCGGCGAGCCGACGTATTTGTCTTTGCTTGCGTCAGACAGCGAGAGGCGGAATTTATAGTTGGTGAATCCGAGGTCTTTGAAAAATTTTTTGAGCATTTCCACCACTTCCAAAAACTGATCTTCCAGCTGATCTTCGCGGCAATATATATGGGCGTCATTTTGAGTGAATCCCCGGACGCGTTGCAGGCCGTGGAGCTCTCCGGATTTCTCATAGCGATAGACGGTCCCGAGTTCGCCGATTTTCATGGGGAGTTCCCGATAGCTTCGCGGTTTCATATTATATACCATTATACCAGCCGGACAATTCATCGGTTTTAAGACAAAAGTTTCTTTGACTTTTGGCCTTTTGCATTCCTGCGCGTCTTTCAGACATTGGCCGACTTCAAGCGGGGGATACATGCTCTCGTTATAAAATCCCCAGTGTCCCGATGTTTCAAAAAGTTCCTTGCGGTTTATGTGCGGCGTGGAAATATGTTCGTAGCCGTATGATCTTTCAAGGGCAATCATATAATCTTCAAGAACTCTTCTGATCCGGTAGCCTTTAGGCAACCAAACGGGAAGGCCTTGTCCTATTTCCGCAAAGTTGGCGAATAATTCCAATTCTCTTCCGATCTTGACGTGGCTTCGTTTTTCCGCATCTTCCATCATGCGGAGATATTCTTTGAGCTCGCTCTCCGTTTCGAAAGCGACGCCGTATATCCTTTGGAGCATTTTCTTTTTCTCGTCGCCTTTCCAGTAAGCTCCCGAAATCTTGGTGAGCTTCAGCGCTTTCGGATTGATTTCCCCGGTTGATTTCAGGTGCGGACCGGAACAAAGATCGACGAAATTATGTAGCGCGTAACACGAAACATACAGTGCTTTTTTATCCTTGGTACTTTTTTGCAAGTCTTTGATTAATTCCACCTTATATGGCTGGTTGCTCTTTCTGAATTTTTTTATAGCTTCGTCGGCTGGTATGATGGCTTTTTCGATTTTATAATTCGCCTTGATTATATTTCGTATTTTCCCTTCTAGAATTTCAAGATCTTCCGGAATGAGAGTACGCGGCAAGTCGAAGTCGTAGTAAAAACCGTTCTCAATGGCCGGTCCCATCCCGAATTTGGCATCCGGGAACATTTCGAAAACGGCGGCGGCGAGGACGTGCGCGAGCGAGTGGCGGATAGTTTCGATTTTGGGTTGTTTTTTCATGGAAAAATATTATTTTTTACGATTAAATTGTACAATCTAACAAGCGAAAAATCAAGTTTGTTTTCCGGGATGACAATTCCGGGAAAATCGTTTAATATATGTATATGAATGTAATTTAACCAACTGCAAAATATGACTCCCTCGCAACGTAATATAAAAAGACTGGTGATAATTTCCATTTATCTTGCCATCCTGCTCCTCGTCGGAACCGGACTGTATTTCCTTCTCCGGACCGCGCCGACTTGCAGCGACAAAATCCAAAACCAGGGAGAAGAGGGAATCGATTGCGGCGGGCCTTGCGCCGCTTGCGAAACTTTGCCGGATGCCCGGAATCTCGAAACAGCCGAAACCGCGATTGTTCCCGGCGAGGGAGGGAGATATGACGCGCTTGCCAAAATAACCAATCCCAATTCCCAATTCGGCGCGGCCAAGTTCGGCTACGTCTTCAGCCTCCTTGACCAGTCCGGAAAGGTGCTTGCGAAAAGCGAGGGAGAAAGCTTTGTCCTTCCCGGCCAGACAAAATATATCCTTGCTTTCAATATGGATGCCAGCGAAAAGCCGGCGAGCGTCAAATTCGAGGTGAGGTCTTTCGAGTGGGACAAGCTCAAAGAGTATAAGGAGCCAGATATCCCGGTTTATTCCAAGCAGTTCAATCTTTCAAGCGGCGGCGAATCCGGTTTTGCCAACCTCAAAGCAAAGATCAAAAACCAAAGCGATTATGATTTTCGGACGATAACGGCCGACGTGGTCATCCGGAACGGAGCAGGGACTCCAATCGCCATCAACGAAACAAATTTCAACGATGTCCGGGCGAATGAAGAAAGAGAAATCAACCTGACTTGGAACAGCTCGTTCCCGATCGATCCGGTTTCAGCGAGGATTGAAATTGTGCCGGAAGCGAATGTTTTCGACAACGACAACTTCATGAAACAGCACGGTGTTTCCGGCCAATACGGGACATACGATCCGGACGTCGAGCCGCAACAATGATAAAAAATTTTTTGAAAATGGACCTGGTTTTGCTCGCGGCAGCCCTTTTGCTTCTGGGTTTGGGCCTTTCCGTCCTTTTTCCGATCAGCTATTCCGGAGATTCTTCTGCCGTGGACACCACCCATTTTTTCCACCAGGCGGTATTCGCCATCCTCGGCCTTGCCGTTTTTTTTGCGGCTTCTTTTTCCGACTACCGGATATTGCAATCCGGATCGTCATTCCTTTTTCTTGCCGGAATTTTTTTGCTCGCGGCGGTTTTGGTTTTCGGGAAGGTGGTGAATGGGACGACGGGCTGGATCAGCTTCGGACTTTTCAATTTCCAGCCGGTAGAATTTTTCAAATTGATCATCGTCGTCACGCTCGCAAAATATTTTTCCCTGAACGTGAAAACCGTCCGCGAATCGAAGCATATTTTCATCTCGCTTGTCCCGGTGCTTGCGGCGGTCATCCTCATTTTGGCGCAGCCGGATCTGGGATCAAGCCTCATCGTTGTTGCGGCCTGGTTCGGGATATTGTTCCTCGCCGGCGCCCGCAAAAGCGCCCTTGCGGGGCTGGTCTTGCTTGGGATACTCGCGAGTTTTTTCGGATGGCATTTTTTCCTCAAGGACTATCAGAAGCAGAGGATTGAAGTGCTGATCGATCCCAACCTTGATCCGAAAGGGGCGGGATACAATGTCCTCCAGTCGACGGTGGCAGTTGGATCGGGCGGAATGTGGGGGAAAGGTATCGGCCATGGGTCGCAAAGCCAGCTCAATTTTCTTCCGGAAAAACACACAGATTTCATCTTTGCTGTCATCGCGGAGGAGCTTGGGTTTGCGGGCGTGGTTTTTGTCCTCGTACTTTTGGGCGTGGTGCTTGCCCGTTTGTTTGCTATTGCCCGCAACAGCCGGGACAATTTCGGAAAACTTCTGGTCGGGACGATCGCGGCCGTTATCTTCGTCCAGACGATCATCAACATCGGGATGAATATCGGCGTGGCGCCGGTGACAGGGATACCTTTGCCGCTTTTGAGCTATGGAGGAAGTTCTCTCCTGGTCACATTTCTCATGCTCGGCATCGCCGAAAGCGTCCACCGTTCCAGCCGGCGGAGATACGGGTGAGCCGTGAGCTTGACGGGCTTCCTGTTTCCTGTTAGAGTCAAAAGGCAATTAAGTTTCAAAAAATCATGACCAAAGATATCACCCTTGATGTAAACGTGAGAGAAAAATCCAAACCCGCGGAGAGCGGCAGTCTTGTTCCCGGCATCCTGTATGGCCGGGGAATTGAAAACGTGATGGTTTGGGTCGACCGGAAAAAATTCAACAAGCTCTATGACGAACTGGGGGAGAGCACCGTTTTCAAACTGGCTCTTGACGGATCGGATGAGCGGAACGTCCTCGTGAAAGACGTCCAGCACAATATCCTGGATGGGGAAACCCGCCATGTCGATTTCTACCAGGTCCGGATGGACGAGGAAATCGAAGCGGAAGTCGAACTCGTTTTCGAAGGCGAATCGCCGGCCGTGAAAGAGCTTGGCGGAATCCTGGTGAAGAACATCGACGCGATCCAAGTGAAGTGCCTTCCGGGCAATTTGCCGCCGGAAGTGAAAGTCGATATCTCTGCGCTCAAGACTTTTGAAGATTATATATATGTGAAAGACCTTCCCATTTCAGACAAGGTGGAAGTTTTGGTCGAACCGGATACGGTGGTGGCGATGGTATCGGAACCGCGCACCGAAGAGGATCTGGCCGAACTTGAAACCGAAGTGAAAGAGGATGTGACGAAAGTTGAGGGGGTAGTGAAAGAAGAGACATCGGCTGAAGGTGATGAAAAGAAAGAAAAAGAATAGCTCAGAAATTTATGGGAAAACGCCTGGCATCAAAAGTGCCGGGTGTTTTTTATTTCTCGGCGGTATGATAAAATATGGGAGATGAAAAAAGCGCAAACAAAAAATATTTTCACAATCCATCCTATGTGGCGGCGGATCATTTTTGCAATTTTCATATTTCTTGCCGCATCTAGTTTTATCTCTTCGGCGCGGGCAAGCTCCGATGATGAAGATGTGGAGAAAAAGATAAAAGAACTTCGCAGCCAAATCAGCGACTATCAGGACCAGATCGATGAAAAAAGCGACCAGGAAAAAAATCTTCAAAACGATATTTCAATTTTGGAAACGGGCATCCAAAAAATGGAACTGCAGGTCCGGGAAACGCAGTTGGTCATCCAGGATCTCGACGCGCAAATTTCCGCCAAGGGAAAAGAAATTGATTCTATGCAAAAAGAAGTGGACGCCAAGAAAAAAACTCTTTCTATTTTTCTTCAAGATTTATACGAGAGGGGAGAAGACAGCCCGATTGAGATCGCGCTTGGCAGTGAAAGTTTTTCCGATTATTTTTTCCAGGCTGACAGTCTGGAATCTTTCCAGGAGCGGGCGCGGGAAATATTCGACCAATTCGTCGCTTTGCAGGAAAAATTAGAGGAAGAGAAAAAGGATCTGCTTTCCAAAAAATGGGAGCAATTGGATCTCAAGCATATCCAGACCGACCAGGAAAGGACCCTCGCGTCGCAAAAGTCCGTCAAAGATTCGCTCCTTGGAAAAACGCAAGACCAGAAGGAAGCGCTTCTTGCGGAAGTGGGAGATCTTCAGGCGCAATTGAGCGCGCTTCAATCACTTGGCGACCCGATCAGCCTCGACGAAGCTATGGACGCGGCGCGCTACGCTTCAAAACTCACGGATGTTGCCCCGGAATTTTTGCTGGGAGTGCTCAAAGTTGAATCGGGACTTGGAACCAATGTCGGGGGAGGGACATATAAAAAAGACATGAACCCGGATTTGTGGAGCACGTTCAAGAAAATTTGCAAAGATCTCGGCATCGACGCGGAGAAAGCCCCGGTCTCAAAAAGAGTCTGCTACAACACGGACGCCAAGGACGGATGCGGGGGATGGGGCGGAGCCATGGGTCCCGCGCAGATGATGCCAAGTACTTGGCTTGGGTACAAAAGCCAAGTGGAAAAATTGATGGGCAACAAGCCGGCCAACCCGTGGGATATCGAAGACTCGCTGGCGGCGATGGGCCTCAAGCTCGCGGCGGTGGACGGAGTGACGGACGGAAAGCGGAAGGCCTGGGCGAAAGCGGCGGGGATGTATCTCGCCGGAAGCGCCTGGGAAAGTTATTCCTGGTATTCGGACCGGGTGCTGTATTACGCGGACGGATATAAAAAATTGCTGAAATAATCTTAACTTCAAAATAGCTTCTGATTTTGTCAAGAGCTTTAGAAAAAAAATTTCGAATCTAGATTGACTAAAGCCCAAAAAGATTATATAATAATGACATATGATGCAAAACTCCCGAGAGGGGAGCTTTGTGCCAAAAGGGTGATTTACATGGGTGTAAATCGCTTTTTGTTTTTCTTTACGAAATACGAAAGAAACGAAATTGCGAAAACTTGAGTGAATATGATCGCTGATTTATTCAAGTGAAATTTGTTCACAATATTCCGTAGTTCGCTCATTTCGTATTTCGTAAAACATTCGGGCTCAAAAAATAAACACCAAATGAAAAAAGATCTCAAGCGGGTGGCCGGCCAAATAGGGGTGAGCTCAAAACTTCAAGCGGAGATATTTTCAGTCTGCCTTGCGCTTCTTTTTTTCACGGCAGCGGGCCTTTCTCTTTCGTCGATGGAAGTTTCATCCGCGTCGGACATCACTGTTGAGAACATAGTGAATCTCACCAACAAGTCCCGTTTCGATGATGGCGAAGCTTCACTCAAACTGAACGCGAAGTTATCCGAGGCGGCCCGCGAGAAGGCCGGGGACATGGTTGCGAACAATTATTTCGCGCACACTTCTCCCGCCGGAAAAACTCCCTGGGTTTGGATCGACGGGGAAAACTACGACTATAACTTCGCCGGTGAAAATTTGGCGATGGATTTTCATTCCGCCGAAAGTATGCAGACGGCCTGGATGGCGAGTCCCACGCACCGGGCGAATATCCTCAATGGAAAATACAAAGACGTCGGAGTGGCGATGAAGGATGGAATGTTGAGCGGTCATGAAACGACCGTGGTCGTGGTCATGTTCGGGTCGGGCGACAAGAATATTTCCGAAGAGCCGAAGACAGTCAGCGCTTCAATTCCGCAAAATAAAAATTCAGAAACAAGTTTCGACCTCCCACAGCTTCCGGCAGGCGAGAAGCGGGGAAAAAATATCCGGTTCGGATCCCCGTTCATCACCAGTCCCGCTTCAGGGGAAATAATTTCCGGCCAAAGAATTACGATCCAAGGGCGGGCCAATCCGAAAGAAGCAGTTTCTGTCTATGACAATAAAAACCTGATTGCGGTTGTTGCGGCGGACGAAGACGGTTGGTTTTCAGTTGAAGAAGGGGATTTGTTTTCCGGGAACCATCAGTTGTCCGCCGCCGGTGAAAAGGATGTTTCCCAGACCACGGTCCAATTTTTTGTCGACCAGCAGAAGCCGGTGATTGACTTTCATTTGTTCGCGGATGGGAGTGCGGAAGGGAAATATTTTTTGGCGGTAAAATCGGACAAGGATAATTGCTTCCTTGATTTCAACGGAGAGGAACGGTCGGTGAATTCGGGAAACGAAGTTTTGTTTCCGGTTGATGCGAAAAAATCTTCAGCGGTGGTGCGCGTGACGGACGCGGCCGGAAACAAAAATTTCAAACAGGTTACTCTTGCCAATTTCCATTTCAACCCGGAGAAAAGGAAGATTGAAAAAGCGGGCAGTTTTGCTTCGGCGGCCGTGAATGTCGGGAATTTGTTTTCTTTTGATTCCGGGCGCCGGGAATTGGGAAGTCATATAGGATTTGGCGAGCCGAGTTTCCTCGCATATGGCAGATAAGGGAAATGAAAAATAAATAATTATTAACATGCAAATGATGTGAAATAGAAACAAAAATTGAAGTTCTTTAAAAAAAATAGTGAGGGTAAAACAAAAACGCCCAAAAGCGTTTCCATAAAAAGGTAAGATGTCCTTGCTTTTGGCCCTTCGAGGGCCAGCTTGGCAATAGCCGCTCGGGTTCCGTCGTGAACTTGGGCGGTTTTTTGTATCTTTACGAAATACGAATTTCGTAAAACTACTACTATTTGATTATATTCTCCCAATCAGCTATACTACCAATGCCATAAAAGCTTTATTTATGTCATATTTTGAAATAAACGGCGGGAGAAAATTGAAGGGGGAAATCACGGTGAAGGGGGCGAAAAACGCGGCTCTTAAGGCCGTAGCGGCGGCGGTGCTTTCGAGCGATCCGTGGACGATCACCAATTTTCCTTTCATTGAAGACACAAAACGCATTCTTGAGATGATTGAAGATTTGGGAGCGACGGTGAAGCGGGGAAAAGAAAGTGTTGTTATTGATGCGAAAAATATAAAGACAGGAAGGATGAATGACGACCTCGCTAAAAAACTGCGGGCGTCAATCATCCTTGCCGGCCCGGTCCTTGCGCGCATGGGAGAGGTGCGGATGCATCATCCGGGCGGATGCGTGATTGGGAAGCGGCCGGTTGACATGTTCCTTGAGGGATTTCAGAAATTCGGAGCGCGCGTGAAGTGGGAAAATTCGCATTTCAAAATCACGGCCAAACGTCTCAAAGGCGCCAAAATATTTTTTCCGCGCATCACTGTCACCGGAACCGAAACAATGATGATCACGGCGGTGCTGGCTGAAGGGGAGACAATTCTTGAGAACGCGGCGATGGAACCGGAAATTCCGATGCTTGCCGAATTCCTGAACCGTTGCGGAGCGAAAATTGAAGGGGCGGGAACACCGACCATCCGGATCCATGGCGTGAAAAAAATAGGCGGCGGGGCGCTTGAGCTAATTCCCGACCGGATCGAGGCGGGAACTTTCGCGGTACTCGGAGCGCTTGCCGGAGAAAAAGTAAAAATAAAAAAATGCGTTCCCAGCCATATCCGGGCATTCTTGGCCTATCTCCAAAAGGCGGGAGTGAAGGTCGAAGAGGGAGAAAATGAAATCACGGTGTGGGGGGCGAAAAATTTGAAACCGGTGAATATCGTGACGCACGAATATCCCGGGTTCGCGACTGACCTTCAGCCGCCGTTCACATTGCTTCTCACGCAGGCGAAAGGCACAAGTCTTGTCCACGACCCGATTTTCGAAAGCCGCCTCATGTTCACGGACGCGCTGAATCTCATGGGGGCGAATATCGTGATGAATGATCCGCACCGGGTGACGGTCAACGGTCCTTCGAAATTGATCGGGCGAAAAATTGCGAGCCCCGATTTGCGCGCGGGGATAACTTTGGTCCTTGCCGGATTGATCGCCAATGGAAAAACGAGAATCGAAAATATTTATCAGATTGATCGGGGGTATGAGAGGATCGAAGAACGCTTGAAGAAACTGGGTGCGGATATAAAGCGAATAATGTAAAGTGCAAAAATCAAAAATCAAAAATGACAATTTAATGTAAAATGTCGATGTTTTTTGACATTTGCCAGTTTTGAATTTTTCATTGTCATTTTGCATTTTGATTTTTTATTTTTAAATTTTTTGCTGTGTTTATCAAAAAAATCGGAATTGATCTTGGAACGGCCAATACGCTGGTTTTTCTTCCGGGACAGGGAATCGTAGTGAATGAGCCGTCGGTAGTGGCAATTTCAATGACAGACAACAAAGTGATGGCGGTGGGAAACGAAGCCAAAGAAATGCTGGGGCGTACGCCGGAAGCAATTGTTGCCATGAGGCCGCTAAAAGATGGTGTAATTGCGGATTATCGGATTACGGAAGCTATGCTTCGCTACTTCATCAACAAGGTGGCGGGCGGTTTTCGGCTGTTCCGGCCGGAAGTGATGGTTTCCATTCCGGCAGGCGTCACTTCGACCGAACGGCGGGCGGTGGTGGACGCGGCGGTGAAAGCGGGGGCGAAGACGGCCTATGTCGTGAAGGAGCCGGTACTCGCGGCGATCGGGGCGGGAATTCCGATCAATAGCGCGGCGGGAAATATGATTGTCGACATCGGCGGCGGAACAAGCGAGGTGGCGATCATATCCCTCGGCGGAGTGGTGGCGGCGACAAGCGCGCGGGTCGGCGGGAACAAGATTGACCAAGCGATTGCCGACTTCATCAAAAAGAAACACGGGCTTGCGGTCGGCGAGAGGACGGCGGAAGAAATCAAGATCGCGATCGGGAGCGCGATCCCGCAAGTGAAGGATGAATTTTTGGAAGTGCGGGGGAGGGATTTGATCGCGGGACTGCCGAAGACAATCCGCATTTCGGCGAATGAAATCACGGAAGCGATCCAGGACGAGTTGCGGGAAATTATCAATGCGATCAAAAAGGTCCTTCAGGAAACTCCTCCGGAGCTCGCGGCCGATGTGATTGACAAAGGAATGATCCTTTCCGGCGGCGCTTTGCTCCGGCATCTCGACCAGCTGATCACGAAGACGACGGGCGTGCCGTGTTATGTCGCGGACGATCCGCTGTATTGCGTGGTCAAGGGGACGGGTATCGTGCTTGAGCATTTGGATATGTACAAGCGGACGATCATGCTCGCCAAATAAAAATACGAATACGCGAATGAATGCAAATGATGCGAATATGCGAATATCGCGAATTCGAAAATTTGCATATTCGCGTATTTGCATAAGATCCGCATCATTTGTGTTATGACTATTGGTATCGACGCCTCTCGCGCGTTTGTGAAAAACAAAACAGGGATTGAGGAGTATTCATACCAAGTGATCAAAAACTTGAAAAATTTTTTGGCAGGCGAAAAAATTATCCTCTATCTCGATCCGCGGGTAAATAGGGAAGAACATATTGATTTCGACTTGCCGGAAAATTGGAGCGTGAAGTTTTTGCAATCGCCGAAGTTCTGGACGCAGATCCGGCTGTCGATCGAAATGATTTTCCATCGGCCGGACGTGCTGTTTGTGCCGGCACACACGGTTCCGCTCATCCATCCGAAGGATACGATTGTGACCGTCCATGGGCTTGAGTATGAATTTTGTCCGGAAGCCTATTCGCCTTTTGAAAGATTTTATATGCGTTGGTCGATCATGCGTTCCTGCCGATGGGTGAGCCGGATTATTGCCGTGAGCGAGAATACGAAGAAAGACTTGATGCGGCTTTATCGCGTTCCGGAAGAAAAAATAAAAGTAGTGTATGAAGGAATAAACGAAAATTTGAAATCGATTCCAGATAATAAAATCATAAGCCACAAAAAGTACCTCTTATTCGTCGGGCGGCTTGAGGAGCGGAAAAATATCATCCGGATGGTCGAGGCGTTCGAGATGCTTAAGAAAAAATATGCCATTCCGCATAAGCTTATCCTGGTCGGAAAATTCGGATACGGCGGGGAGAAAATCGAAGAGCGGATCAAATCGAGCGAGTTCAAAAATGATATCATTCTCACCGGATATGTGGGCGACGAGGAAAAGTTCTATCTGCTGGCGGGCGCGGAAGTGTTTTTGTTTGCCACCATATACGAAGGTTTCGGACTGCCGATCCTTGAGGCGCAGAACGTGGGCGTGCCGGTGGTGACGTCGAATATATCCTCGATGCCGGAGGTGGCAGGCGACAGCGCCGTCTTGGTCGACCCGATGCATAGCGGCGCCATTGCGGAAGGGATCTGGAGGTTGGTTGGAGACGAAAAGTTCAAAAATGGTATAATAGAAAAAGGCTTTGAAAACGTGAAAAGATTTTCATGGGAAAAATGCGCGCGGGAGGTGAGTGATATAATACAAATACGCGAATGAATGTCTATAAATGACATACCGAGAAAGTTTTCCAAAAAGCAAAACCCGCTCGTAGCAGGTTTTGCATTGAGCGGGTTCGAGGAACTTTTTATAAGAACAGAGAAATAATCAAAAGTACAATACCAAGAAAACGAAGCGCTTTGGCAACAATTCGAATAAGGTGCATAAACAGCTCGTCTTTTTCTTCAGCCATAGCAACCGCTAATGGTGCGATAAGAACCGTTAAAGGATCCACTTTCTGTTTTCTTAGCCAACGCTCAAGTAAAAAAAAGATTAGTGAAAATGCCAAAAAGACAAATCCCAACATCATAAACACGAATGATCTCATGCTGAAACCTCCTGATTTTTTATGGCTAAAATAATTAGCTATGACTTCAAACCAATCTAATACAACTAATGATTTCCGTCAAGAACTGCGTGTGGCTCTTGTCCACGATTTTCTCAACCAATACGGCGGAGCGGAGCGGGTGCTGGAAGCGCTCACGGAGATTTTTCCCGACGCGCCGATATATACGTTGCTATATGATCCGGTGAAAATGCGGGGAAAATTCAAAGGAAAAGATATCCAGACTTCTTTTCTCCAAAAGTTTCTGAAGTTTTTGAAAAAGCGTCCCAAATGGCTTTTGCCGTTTCTTCCGACGGCGCCGGAGACTTTCAATCTGCGCGATTTTGACCTTGTGATTTCTTCGTCGGGAGCTTGGTCGAAAGGAATCATCGTGAAGCCGAAGACGGTCCATGTTTGCTATTGCCACAGCCCGATGCGTTTTGTCTGGGATTGGAACGAAAAATATTTGAGCGATCAGAACCTCGGACGGAGCCGAAAGCTTTTTGCGCGGCTCTTGCTCAACTATGTCCGCATCTGGGACAAGGCGGCGGCGGACCGGCCGGATTTTTTCATTGCCAATTCGAAATATACTGCGGCGCGGATCAGGAAATATTACGGCCGGGAGAGCGTGGTGGTATATCCGCCGGTGGAAATAAAGGATTTGGAGCCTAAGTCCCCAATTGGGGACTTAGGCTCCATGCGAGAAAAATTTTTTCTCATCGTTTCCCGGCTTTCGCCGTACAAAAAAATTGAAGTGGCGATTGAGGCGATGAACAAGCTCAATCTGCCGCTCACGGTGATCGGAGAAGGCGAGAAAAAATACGTGAAATATCTGAAATCGGTCGCCGGACCGAAAACGAAAATTTTGGGATGGAAGTCGGACGGGAAAACCCGCGAGCATATGGCCGGATGCCGGGCTTTTGTTTTTCCCGGAGAAGATGATTTCGGGATCACGCCGGTCGAAGCGATGAGTTTCGGGAAGCCGGTGATTGCCCTTCGGCGGGGCGGGGCGCGTGAAACGGTGGTTGAGAGCGAAACCGGAGAATTTTTCGATGACCCGGTCATTGAATCGCTTGCGGACGCGGTGCGGCGTTTTGTCCGGAAGGAAAGCGAATACGACGCGCAGAAAATTCGCATTCACGCTGAAAAATTTTCAAAAGAGCGGTTTATTGAGGAAATAAAAAGAGAGATAGAAGATATAATGCAAATCCGTTAATAAATGCAAATGATGCGAATATGCAAAATTAAATTCCCCCTTTTCTGAAGGGGGAATGAGGGGGATTAAAAATACTCTAGTTTAGGGTGTTCAGTGGGTTTCATGCTTCCCAAAGCCGGAATGTCCCCAGTCGATTATTTTTAGGGCGACTTGCTTGATTTTTGAATTAATTGATTCTAATAGTCTATCTGTGGCATTAAAAAAGGTAAGTATTGATACCTTTAGATATTTATTAAACAAGGGCTTTGTTATATGGCGGTGCAATTTGAAAAGTATGATAAAAACCAAAATAATTATCCAAAGCATGACTTCCCAAAAAAAATCTTTCCTTGAATTACACTTTTTTCGGTTTACGTATAGATATCTATTGAGTAAACCCGCCACGAAATATCCAAGGATAAAGTAAGTAATAAACCACCCCAAAATTTTTAAAAAGAACATAGATTCCATCTTAAACTCCTTTTCGTGTTTTATTTTGATACAAAAGAATATCATGAGAAATATTAATATGTCAAATTTGCCCAGATCCACAAGTTTTTGACAAAATCCGGAATATGTTTTAGTTTGATATATCAAAAAACTGAAGAGGAGGGCGGTGTTATGATTATATGGAGCGTTCTTTTAATTATTTTATGTTTAGGGTTTTGGGGGGACAATTTTGAACCTCCACCTCTAGCCGGTAATTTGGGCAGAAATCAAGTCGAATTTTATTGGAATGATTTGGCGGGCTCGAAGGCCTTTTATGCTGTCCGAGTTGGAAAGAATACCTTGCTGACTGTGGAACATGGAATTCGAAATCGCACGAATCAATTGGGGAGATTAGGCATAAAAGTTCTGAAAGTCGATAGGGATAATGATGTTGCCCTGATTGCCCATGATCGGGAAGATTTATCCTTACTAAAACTTGGGCGAGTTAAGGTGGGTGAAGAGGTTTATTTAATTATTAACGGGAGAAAAATTTGTTGCATTGTTCTTGAGAAAGTCCCTTAATAATAGGTTACCATGATACTTGGTGTGGATGCTCCGGATCCCCGATTTTCAATAAAGGTGGGGATCTTGTCGGTCTCTTGAAAGGCCAAGTTGTATTCAAGGAAGATGGGAAATCCACCGGAATGATCTATTGTGTATCGCGAGAAAAAATAGAAAATTTTTTAAAACATTGTTTTAAGTAAAAGGACGGTGAATATCCCCGTCCTTTTAAAGTTGAAAAAATATTAAAAATCAGCTAAAATGCTTCATAAGTAGATTGCTTCATCTAATGAATCCAAAGACCAAAACCTATCTCGATCGCCTGGTGAGTTCAAAGAGCCGGCCGGGTTCTTTTCTTTTTGTGGGGATGGATCAGGAAGCAAAGGAAGAGGCTGGATATTATTTTGTTTCCAAGATCGCCGGGAAATCCGGCGACAGTGATTTTTTGGAAAAAGCAAAAAGAAAAAATCATCCCGACGTCATTGTGATCGAACCGGAAATCGAAGAAAAAAAGGGGAAAATACGGGAAAAGGAAATCGGCATCCCGCAAATCCGTGAGGTACTTGAGCGGCTAAAATTCTTTCCGTACGAACTTGAAAAAAAATTCTGCATCATCCGCGGCGGGGAAAAGCTGAACGCGGAGGCGGCCAACGCGCTTCTCAAAAAAATCGAAGAGCCGACGGAGAAAGAAATATTTCTGATCCTCGCTGACAATCTCGAAATGATCCTCCCGACAATTGTTTCCCGTTGCGCCGTTTTGCGTTTTCCCGAAACGGATCTTCCGAAATGGTCGGAGGAAAATCGGGCGAAAATGCGCGAGATACTCACGGCGGAAATTTTTGAGCGTTTCGATTTTGTCGAGCAGGCGGCGAAAAACAAAAAAGATTTTTCAAAGCAGTTGAGCGATTGGGAGAAAGTGATGGCGGAAAGCCTCCGCAAACTGGCCGCATCGGGCGAAGACCGGCGGAAAGTGAAAAAAGTGGTGGAGCTTTTAGAGGACACCCGAGAGGCGATCAATCGGCTGGAAAAAACTAATGCCAATGCGCGAGGAGTGGGAGAAAAAATGGTGTTGGGGTTTTGATTACGGCTGAAAAAAGCGGCTTGACACACTTGTTTCGGTTGGAGTAACATGTTTGGCAGTTCCTAAATTTATATAAATTGGGGAGGACTTCATGTTAAGAAAGAAAAAACCAAAACGCAGAACTGGCCTGGTCGCTAGTCCGAGTAAGTTTATTCCGGATCCCCAAAAAGAGGAGAATGTTTTTAAGACGGGGGATCTTGCAGTAATAATCGATAAGAGCTCCTCTTATTCCGGAAGGATATGCAGGATAATCAGAATCCTTTTTTCGAAGGATTGCCTGCGGTATCGCGTTGCGGTCCAAGGAATTGGTGGCGATACTAAAAACTTCACGGAAATTGATAGGAACATGTTCGGGAGACAGCTGGAGCCTGCTCCCCAGTGTATTATCGACTATTTTCGCAGAAGCTGTTGCGAAGGCAAATAAAATAAGCAGGACTTAACCCGGACGGGACTTGAGTGGACCCGTCCGTTTTTTTATTTGTCTTCGCGGTTTTTTTGTGATATATTCCCAATATGAAAAACACAAAAACAATAATAATTGGCATTCTTTCGATACTCCTTTTTTCCGGCTGTTCACTTGTTTCGAACACGGCGGACGGCGGGGTTTTCCGCTCCGACGATGGCGGAAAAACTTTTTCCCAAAAAGTGAAAATTGATGATAAGACAAGTATCGGTTCGGCGAATGTTTTGAGCCTTGCGGTGAATCCTCAAAACGGAAACGAGGCATATGTCGGGACCAAGACGTCGGGAATGTTCAAAACGACTGACGCGGGGGAAACCTGGCAGTCGGTGAAAATTTCCCAATCCGCCTCCACGCCGCAAAAAATATATTCCATCGCCATTGATCCGAAGAATCCCAGCCTTGTCTATGTTGCGGCGATTGTCGACGGGCGGGGGTTGATCCTCAAGAGCAGCGACGGCGGAGCCAATTGGGGCGAAACATACCCTGAACCGTCCGATGGTTCTTTTGTCCTGGCGCTGGCGGTGGATCCGAGTGATTCCGGGAAGATATTCGGCGGAACGACACGGGGCCAAATCATTTTTTCCGAGAACGGGGGAGAAACTTGGCGGGCGGCCCACGAAGGAACAAGCGCGATCACAAAAATCGCTTTTGACCAATTTGATTCCAACCTTGCGTATTTTGCGGTGAATGAAAACGGGCTTTTGCGGACGAAAGACGGCGGGAAAACGTTTGATAATTTGGGAGAAAAGAATGTACTAAATCTCAGTCGGCAACTTGGAAGCCCTATGTCCATCATCACTGATCCAAACCGGGAAGATTGGGCCTATGCCGGGACGAGCACGGGACTTTTCCGCAGCAAAAACGGAGGGGATGATTGGGAATTGGTGAAGGTGCTCAACAGCCCGCAGGAAAATGCCATTCGCGGAATCGCAGTGAATCCCAAAAATTCGGAAGAAATCGTTTATGGAGCCAGCCAGGTTTTCTATAAATCCGTTGACGGCGGCGAGAGCTGGGCGACAACCCAATCCGGCGGGAGCCGTGTGATCGAGGCAGTGGGATACAATCGGCAAGATCCTAGTGTCATTTATATCGGGATGAACAGCAGGTAATAATAAGTTGAAAGTGAAAATATCAAAATGAAAAATGACAATGGAAAATTAAAAATCGGCAAGCTTAAAGAATTCAAAAATTAAATTATTTCTTGAATTTTTCGTTGTAATTTTTATTTTTTATTTTTAAATTTTGAATTAATATCATGCTTGAGCAAATAATCGACAACACGAAGCCGGGGATGGAAAAAGCCGTCGAACGGCTGAAGGAGGAAATCAACAAACTGCGCACCGGCCGGGCCAATCCGGCGATGGTGGAAAACCTGATGGTGGATTACTACGGCGCGAAAAGCCCCTTGAAACAGGTGGCGAGCATAAATATTCCGGAGCCGCGCCTTATTGTCATCCAGCCTTGGGACAAAGACAGTCTGGTGAGCGTGGAGAAAGCGGTCAATGAAGCCCAGCTTGGGCTCAATCCGGTGAATGACGGTCAGGTGGTGCGGATTGCCATCCCGCCGCTCAATGAAGAGCGGAGAAAAGAATTGGTGAAAACGCTTGGAAAATTTGCCGAAGAAGCGAAAGTGGCTGTACGGCAGGTGCGGGAGGCGGCCTGGGATGAAATTCAGGATTCTGTGAAAGAAGGGAAAATGGGCGAAGACGCAAAGTTTCGGGGAAAGGATATGCTTCAAGCGCGCGTAGATGAATATAACGGAAAAATTGAGGAGATTCGGGAGAAGAAGGAAAAGGAGATAATGGAGATATGATTTGAGAAGTCTAAAGCAAAAAAGTAATTTAGGCTTTAAAATATGCTTACTGTTATTACTTTCATCATCGTTCTTGGTATTCTCGTATTTGTCCATGAATTCGGGCATTTTATGGTTGCCCGGCGGAACGGAGTGAAGGCGGAAGAATTTGGCTTTGGTTTTCCGCCGCGGATATGCGGGTGGTATAAAAACAAACATGGGCGGAGAAAATTTTTCTGGGGATCAAAAGAAGTGGAGAGCGAGGACACGGTATATTCCCTCAATTGGATCCCGCTCGGTGGTTTTGTGAAAATCACAGGTGAAGATGGCGAGGAGAAAAATGATCCGCAAAGTTTTTCTTCGAAGCCGGCGTATGTGCGGGTGAAAATTTTGGCGGCGGGCGTGGCGATGAACGTGCTTCTCGCCGCGGTTTTGCTTTCGGTCGGATATTTCATCGGGATACCCCAGGCGGTCGAAGACGCGGCCGGTGTCCATCTCAAAAATGAGAAAATCCAAATCGTCGAAACAATTGCCGGTTCTCCCGCCGATAAAATGGGCATCCAAGTCGGGGATCAAGTTACGGGGGTGGTTAATAGTGATGGTAGCGCAGTCAGTTTTAGCACAGTGGAGGATGTTCAGAATTACATAAATGCTCATAAGGGCCAGGAAATTAAGCTGGAAATGAAAAGAGGAAACGAGCCTATCGAACTCTCGGGCGTGCCCAGGATGGATTATCCCGCGAATGAGGGCGCGCTTGGCATCAGCCTTGTGAAGACGGCGATTGTTTCTTATCCGTGGTACGAAGCGCTTTGGCGGGGCGTGAGTTCGACGGCGAACCTTGCCTGGATGATTGTCGTTTCTTTCGGAACTTTGCTTTGGAAACTGGTTTCCGGGCAATCAGTGGGGATGGACGTTTCGGGGCCGGTTGGAATTGCAGTGCTCACCGGAGAAGTGGCGAGGTTGGGATTCATTTATATCTTGCAGTTCACGGCGCTTCTTTCCATAAACTTGGCGATTATTAATATCCTCCCAATTCCGGCGCTTGACGGGGGACGGATTCTCTTTATACTGATTGAGAAATTCAAAGGCTCGCCGATTTCGCAAAAGTTCGAGCAGAGGGCCCACAACATCGGTTTTGCGTTGCTTATATTTTTGATGGTTCTTGTCACGGCGAGGGACGTGGCAAGGCTGGATGTTCTTGAAAAATTGAAAGGTTTGTTTTGAAAATCCAATAACAAAAACTGATTGGGTGAGATCAGGGAGGAGGCGCAGATGGGTGAAGAAAGAGAATTGGAAATTTGGCAAATCGTCGATTTCAGCTTTTGGGCGGCAATTTATCTCGATAATTTTCTTCGAGGTGAGTATGAAGACTCTAAAGGAGAAAAATCCATCAATCAAATCAAGCAATGGCTCGCTTATTTGGCCGAGAAATATGCTGATGGCGATATGTTAGATGTCAATATAGCCATAGCGCTCAACCATCTAATTGCTGTTTTTCTCGGCGCGCCGACGTGCAGGCCATTGGGCGAGCTGGGAGAACGGGTGGGATCCTTATTGTCCCTGTTCGAAACCTATAAGGCCAATAGGGAATCGGCCGAGAAATTAAGAGGACTTTGCTTGACCATCTCGGATAAGTTTTTTCATGTCGAAATGGGAGGAAATTTGGCACAAGTTGCCTAATGTTTTTTTGTGAGGGGCGGCGTCGCAGTTTGGGCGCCGTTTTTTCTTTTTGACACAATATTTTTCCCGGGGTAATATTAGATACCAGGGGAGGAAAAATAAACATAAAATTACCTGGAAAATTCACAGAAGATGGATTTGTTTTTTGTGTTTAGTCAGGAAGGTGGTTAATAACAGATACAGGATTGCAATGACAAAAACTAAAGCGTTTCGCGTTATGCGTTTCGCGTTATGCGAGCTTATGTTTTCAAGGATTTTTGGAAAATTTTCAAAAGATATAGGGATTGACCTGGGAACGGCCAATACTTTGGTGTATGTTGAAAAAAAGGGGATCGTCATCAACGAGCCGTCGGTGGTGGCGGTCAACCAGAAAACGGGCCAAATTCTCGCGATCGGGGCGGAAGCGCGGAAAATGGTGGGGAAAACCCCTTCGCATATCGTGGCGACGCGGCCGCTCGTGGACGGAGTAGTCTCCGATTTCGAAGTGACGGAACAGATGCTTCGCTATTTCATCGAAAAAGTCCACAAGGAAAGTTTTGCCCTCATGCCGCGGCCGCAAGTGGTGATCGGCATCCCGTCGGGTGTCACCGAAGTGGAAAAGCGGGCGGTGGTGGATGCGGCGGTGAGCGCCGGAGCGCGGCGTGCCTATCTCGTCGACGAGCCGATGGCGGCGGCGATCGGCGCGCGCCTTCCCGTCCAGGAAGCGTCGGGGAATATGGTGGTTGACATCGGCGGCGGAACGACGGAAATCGCGGTGATCTCGCTCGGCGGCGTGGTGGTTTGCCGGAGCCTCCGCATCGCGGGAGACGAAATGAATGAGGATATTGTCCGCTATGCCCGGGACGAGTTCAACTTACTGCTTGGCATAAAAACGGCGGAAGATATAAAGATTGCCATCGGAAGCGCGTATGAAATGGATGAGGAGCTTGAAATGCCCATGCGCGGCCGCGATCTCGTGACGGGGCTTCCAAAAGAAGTGATCGTGAACGATTCCCAGATTCGGGAGGCGATTTTCCGGTCGATAAAGATCATCGTCAACAATATCAAATCAACCATCGAGGAAACTCCGCCGGAACTTTTGTCAGATATCATGCAGCGGGGGGTTATTCTCGCTGGTGGGGGAGGGCTCATCCGGGGGCTCGACAAGCTCATTTCCGAACAGACGGATATGCCGGTGCGCGTCATGGACGATCCTTTGACGGCGGTGGCGCGGGGGACGGGAATCATCCTGGAGCATCTTGACGAGCTCAAAGGCGTCCTTGCCGAAACGCAGTATGATAAAGTCTCTTTTTAGTATTATGTATAATGTATAAAGTATAGTGTATTTTAAATTCAAAAATACTTGATACATTATACTTGATGCATTATACAATCCATGTCTTTTTTCCAAAAAAACTTAAAATATTCTGTTATTATTATAGTTATCGTCGCTGTAATTTTCATCAGTCTCCGATTGCCGGATAATCCGGTGAAAAGCCTGGTTTTGAGCGTTTCCAGCCCGTTTCTCAAAACAACCCATCTTTTTTCCGGAGGTGTGAAAGGCCTCACGGATTTTTTGGGTTCGATCGGCGATCTTAAAAGCGAAAATGAGAGGTTAATGGAAGAGAATCAGGCTTTTTTGGCTGAAAACAATCGTCTTAAAGATGTGGAAAAAGAAAATCAGGATTTAAGGAGGCAGTTAGATCTCGCTCCGTGCGATGATTTCAACCTTGAGGCGAGCTATATCATCGGGCAGGACCCGCAAGGATTGGGAAACTATTTCCTCATTGATAAAGGGGGGGATTCCGGGATCAGGACGGGAATGCCGGCAATTGTTTCCAACGGGATCTTGGTCGGACGGGTGTCCGAAGTCCATCCCACCAGCGCCAAAGTCATTCTCATCACCGATCCGGAAAGCGCCGTGAATGCGGAAGTCCAGAATACAGGCGCCAAAGGAATCATAAGGGGGGAATATGGATTAGGAATCAAAATGGATATGGTTTCCCAGACGGAAGTCCTCAATGAGGGCGATACGGTCATCACTTCAGGGCTTGGAAGCCGGATGCCGCGCGGAATCACTATTGGAAAAATCGGGAAAGTGAGCCAGTCAGCCAACAAACTTTTTCAGGAGGCTTCGGTGATTCCGGCGGTTGATTTTTCCGAATTGCGGATAGTTTTTATCGTAAAGCAATAAATATTCGTGAAAAATTTGTTTTTATTCATTTTCTGTTTCGCGGCGGCGGTCCTGCAAATTTCCGCGGGAGGGGTTTTTTTCCCGCAGTCCCAAATTCCCGATCTTGCTTTGGGGCTTGTCATTGCCCTGGTTCTCGCGCTTGGATTCAGCGAGTCGGTCAAATGGATCTTCCTCGTCGGAATTTTGATCGATTCCGCCTCTTCCTCTGTTTTCGGATCGGCCACCCTTTCATATTTCCTTGTCGCTTGGGCCGTTTCCCAGATTGCCGAAGTGGCGGATATCCGGTCGCAGAAAACTTTTTTTCTTTCGGTACTGGCGGCTGCGGTAGCCGCGTCGGAAATTTTGAAAGACGCTTTTCTGGTGGCGGTTTTGAAATTGAGAAGCGGAATTATCCATATTCATCTTGCCCCTCCCATCCATTTTTTCAGCCTCGATTATGCTTTGAAAATAGCTTATACGGTTGTTGCGGCTTTTATCTTGTATTATTTGCTGCGAAAATTGAGCCGCCGATTTTTTCTTGAGCCGGTCCGTCTTGCCAAAAAATTCTAAGCCATATCAAATGTTTCAAACTTTTTTCAACAAAAAAAGACAGCTCCGGGGGGTGGAAATCGAGGAGGTGACCGAAAGCCGAGAAGGTTTCGACGAAACGCGGGCGGTGGGAAGCACGGTTTCGGAAACAAGGACGGATGTTTTTCGTTTCGCAGTTTTCCTTTTTCTCGCGCTTCTTGGTGCGCGGGCTTTTTATCTCCAGGTGGTTGAAGGCGAACGCTACGGCGAGCTGTCGCGGGAAAACCGGATCCGGGCGATTGTCGTCAAAGCTCCCCGCGGTTTGATTTTTGACAAGAATGGAAAGAAGCTGGTGAACAATATCCCCGGTTTTGACCTGATTGCCGTCCCGGCCGATGTTCCCCGCGACCAGGCGGAAAGAAAACGCGAAATTGCCGAAGTGGCGGAAATGTTCGGCATGAATGACCAGAATATCGAAGCGATGGTCGGTTCGCAGGATCCGGCTTCCCTCGACCCTGTTTTGATCAAAGAAAACGTGAGCCAGGAAGAAGCCCTCATATTCTCTGAAAAAAAATCAGGACTCATCGGTTTTGATGTTGACCAAACGGCAATACGCCAGTATGAAGACAGTTCATATTTTTCCGCTTTCATGGGATACAGCGGGAAAATTTCCCGGGAAGAGCTGGCGATCCATCCGGATTATCTCATGACCGACTACGTTGGAAAAACCGGACTTGAGTATAGTTATGAAAAATATTTGCGGGGGACAAATGGGAAAGAGGAGGTGGAGGTGGACTCGGCCGGAAATGTCAAAAAAGATTTCGGGCTCACTCCGCCGGTTGCAGGAAGCGATCTCACGCTTGGCATTGATGCCGATTTGCAAAAAAAGCTGCAGGATACCCTTCAGGCGAAGCTCGATGAAACCGAAACAAAGACGGCGGCTGCGGTGGCGATTGATCCCCGAAGCGGGGAAGTGCTCGCAATGGTCAATCTTCCAAGTTATGACAATAACCTGTTCGCGAAGGGTATTTCTTCGGAGGATTACAACCGCCTGATCAGCGATCCCGACAAACCCATGTTTAACCGTTCGATATCCGGAGAATATCCGCCTGGATCGACTTTCAAGCCGCTGGTGGCCGCCGCGGCGCTCGAAGAGAAGATAATCACGTCTTCGACAACGCTAAATTGTCCTTCAGCGATCACGATCGGAAGCTATGGCTTTCCCGACTGGAAGACGCATGGAATCACCGATGTGCGGAAAGCCATCGCCGAGAGCGTGGACATTTTTTTCTACGCGGTCGGCGGCGGCTGGGAGAATATTCCGGCGCTCGGGATCGACAAGATCCATGATTATGCCGAAAAATTCGGCTTGGGACGGAAGCTGGGGGTGGATATACCCGGGGAATCCTCGGGACTTGTTCCGACACGCGATTGGAAGCAGGATAAGTTGGGAGAGAGGTGGTATTTAGGAGATGATTACCACTGCGCCATCGGGCAGGGTTTCGTGACGGCGACGCCTCTTCAGCTTGCAAACTATATCGCGGCGGTGGCAAACGGCGGGACGGTGTATAAGCCGCATTTTGTCGATTCAATCAAGCGTTCGGACGGGACGGTGGAAAAAATCCAGCCGGAAGCGCTTGCCAAAAATTTTATATCGTCTGCGAATATCCAAGTGGTCCGCGAGGGGATGCGCCAGACGGTGCTTTCCGGAACGGCGCAACCGCTCAAGGATTTGCCGGTGGAGGTGGCTGGAAAAACGGGAACAGCCCAGTTTGGAAGCGGGAATGAGCGCGAGCACGGCTGGTTCGTTTCTTTTGCGCCGTACGACAATCCGACGATTGCCATGGTAGTGTTGGTCGAAGGCGGCGGAGAAGGATTTTCCACGGCGGAGCCGGTGACGCGGGATGTATATCAGTGGTATTTCAGCAGGTAAATCAAAATGCAAAAATCAAAAGTCAAAATTACAATTCAAAATGAAAAAGTTTTTGAGTTGTTATTTTTATCCTAAATTTACCGTTTATAAAGCCAAAAATCTGGAATGTTTTACAGGTATTTGTTGACAACTATTTCCATTTCCACTATCATTCTAATCGTTATATGCCTTATATTTATTCTTATGACAAAATTTCTCACGCCCGAGGGGCTCAAAAAACTGGAAGAAGAACTTCAGATGCGGAAAACCGAAATGCGGCAGAAGATCGCGGAAATAATCAAAGAAGCGAAGGAACAGGGAGACTTGAGCGAAAACGCCGAATATTCCGAAGCCAAGCGCCAACAGGCGGACAATGAACGCCGCATTATCGAACTGGAAAACGAAATCCGCACTTCGGAAGTTTCGAGTTTCGACAAGGAAAGCCAGACGGTGCAAATGGGCTCAAGCGTCAAAGTGAAATTCGATGGCAATGAACAGACTTTCGCGATTGTCGGATCGAACGAAGCCGATCCTTTGGGCGGGAAAATTTCCAATGAATCTCCGATCGGGCAAGCGCTCATGGGGAAAAGCGCGGGGGACAAAATGAAAGTTTCAACTCCGGCGGGCGAGCAGGAATACGAGATTCTGGAAGTGAAGTAGCGGCAGTGATCAAGGGATAGCAAACAATATTTTGGCAAGGGATGGGCTTCAGACTTGTCTCTTGTTTTTTTTCTAAAAAAACGTTAATATATCACTAGATTTTAATGCTTGTCATTTATACCCATGCTGGATGAAATCAAAAAAATAAAGTTTGAGAAATTGGAAAAACTGCGTAGTGCCGGAATAAATCCCTATCCGGAAAAATCCGAACGGACGATGACGAACCGGGAAGCAGTTGAAAAGTGCGATTCGTTGGGCGAGAAAGCCATTAAAGTTATCGGAAGAGTCAAATCGCTTCGGCCGATGGGTGGGTCGGCTTTTTGCCATATTGAAGACGAATCGGGGAAAATCCAGCTCTTTTTGAACAAGAAAAATATCGGTGATGAAAAATTCAAGCTTTTCACGGAAACGGTTGAAATCGGGGATTTCATTGAAGCGGAAGGCAAACTTTTCAAAACAAAAACGGAAGAAATCACAGTTGAAGTGGCGGAATGGGAAATACTTTCCAAGAGCCTTTCTCCGGTGCCGACGGAATATTACGGCGTCCGGGACACAGAGGAGCTCCTGCGCCGCAGGTATCTTGATCTCATGATGAATCCCGAAACGCGCGAACTTTTCCGGAAGAAAAATATTTTTTGGCAGACGGCGCGCAATTTTTTGGCGAAAAAAGGTTTTCTCGAGGCGCAAACCCCGGTGCTTGAGAATATTCCCGGCGGAGCTGAAGCGGAACCTTTTGTCACGCATCACAATGCGCTTGACCGCGACTATTTCATGCGTATTTCTTTGGAATTGCATCTCAAAAGGCTTCTTGTTGGCGGCTATGAAAAAGTTTTTGAAATCGGGCGCGTTTTTCGAAATGAGGGAATTGACCGCGAGCATTTGCAGGAATATGATTCGCTGGAATTTTATATGGCGTATACTAGCCTCAAGCAGGGGATGAATATAGTCGAAAAAATGTTCAAAGAGATTGTGCGAAAAACATTGGAGACTAAGTCTCCAATTGGAGACTTAGTCTCCGAATTCAGCAATCATAAAATTAATTGGGCAGGAGAATGGGAAGTCAAGGATTATTTCAAGCTATTCAAAGCTGAAACCGGAATTGATCTTGATAAGGAAGTTTTAGCCGGGGATTTGCAAAAGAAAGCGGACGAATTGGGCATCAAATACGAGAAAAATTATGGCAAAGGCCGGATGATCGATACGATATACAAAAAAACCGTGCGCCCCAAGCTGATCCAGCCTTGTTTTCTCACCGGACACCCGATTGAAGTTTCGCCGCTTGCGAAGCGCGACCCGAAAGATCCTCGAAAAGTGCTTCGGATGCAATTTTTGGCCGGCGGGTCGGAATTGGGGAACGGCTTTTCCGAGCTCAATGATCCGATTGACCAGCGCTCCCGGTTCGAGGAGCAGATGAAGCTTCGCGCGGCGGGGGATGCGGAGGCGCAAATGCTTGACGATGATTTCGTGGAAGCGCTTGAATATGGCATGCCGCCGGCATTCGGATTCGGATTTTCAGAAAGATTATTCGCGTTTCTCATGAACAAGTCTGTTCGGGAAACGGTTATATTTCCGCCGATGAAGGATAAATAATAGCACTAGTTTTGAAATTTTCATTGTCATTTTGCATTTTGATTTTTAAATTTTGAATTATTTTTACATGCTAGACATCAAATTTATCCGCGAGAATGCGGAGGAGGTGAAAAAAAATTGTAAACTCCGAAATATCGGGTGCGACGTGGACCGGCTTTTGGAATTGGACGAAAAACGGCGGAAAATGATCACGGAAATCGGGGAACTCAAAGAGGAGAAAAACAAAATCAACGACGAAATAAAATCAGCTTCCGACAAGGCGGCTTTGGTCGAAAAGGGGAAAGATGTCAAAACGAAGCTCGAAAAAATCGAGCCGGAATTTTTGGAAACGGAAAAAGAGTGGAAAAAACTGCTTATTGCCGTTCCAAATATGACCCATCCGGATTCGCCGATCGGGAAGGACGACAGTGAGAACAAAGAAATCGAGCGATACGGCGAGCCGCCAAAGTTCGATTTCGAACCGAAAGGGCACGAGGAACTGATGATAGATCTTGATTTGATCGATTTTGAGCGGGGAGCGAAAGTGACGGGAGCAAAGTTCTATTTTCTCAAAAACGAAGCGGTATTTTTGGAGCAGGCACTCATCAATTTTGCGTTTGAAAAACTGGTGAAAAAAGGATTCGTGCCGTTTACGACGCCGGATCTTGCGAAGGACAAGGTTCTTCTTGGGATCGGATATAATCCGCGCGGATCGGAAACGCAGATTTATTCCGTCGAAAACACAGACCTCAACCTTGTCGGGACGGCGGAAATCACGATGGGCGGGTATCATATGGATGAAATTATTCCCGAAGACAAATTGCCGCTTCGGTATGTCGCGCTTTCGCACTGCTATCGCACGGAAGCGGGGTCATACGGACGGCACAGCGCGGGGCTTTATCGCGTCCACCAGTTCACGAAAGTGGAAATGTTTGCCTATACAACTCCGGAAGAATCCGAGAAAATGCACATGGAAATCAAGAATATCGAAGTGGAAATTTTCAAGGAGCTCGGCGTGCCGTTCCGGGTGGTGGATATTTGCACGGGGGACCTTGGCGGGCCGGCTTATCGCAAATACGACCTTGAAGCTTGGATGACCAGCCGCGACGGTTGGGGGGAAGTGACTTCAACCTCGGACACGACGACATACCAGGCGCGGCGGCTCAATGTGAAAGTGAAATGCGCCGACGGGACGAAAGAGTATTTGCATATGCTCAATGGCACAGCGGTGGCAATTTCCCGGGCTTTGATTGCCGTCATCGAAAACGGCCAGCAAGCCGACGGGTCGATTGTCGTCCCGGAAGTCCTTCGCAAATGGATGCCGGAGGGGATGGGAGTGATAAAAAAATAAATAATATGGAATACGCAAAAGACAAAAAAATTTTCAAAGAACTTCAGGATCCGGAAAAACAATTCATCGCGGTTGCGGTTGAATTGGTCAAGATTTTGAAGATGATTGATCAAAGATATAATGAGACGCTCTTTGAGAAGGTGAATGGCGTAATGGAAAAACTTGAAAGAGGGGAAATTTCGTTTAAAGAGGCTACACAACAGATTGAAATAATAGACAGGGATGAAGATTTAAAGGGTATTGTGGAATCTTATGGCCGCATACAAAAACTGTACAATGAAATGATGACGTTAATTCCAAAAAACAAAAAAGATAGAAACGGAAATTTGCAGAATTAGAAAAAATAAATTGCTTCCGGAATTTTTATTGGAAAATCAGCCGATTTCTTCTATTGAAAAGTCGTTAAGAAATAGAATTAGCAGTCCGCCGATTGTGGAGATGATATAACTCAATGCTGGATTGTCGGGGAACAGATATACATCCAACAATCCCCATATTCCTCTCCAAAAAATGATGATTCCGATGCCTGTGATGAGATAGTATAATGAGCGATGCCAATGGCTCATTTTTTTGTAGTGTTTGAACATATTTAATAAAAAAATTTATTCCCCTTTTTTAAAAAAGCCTGTCAAAATTCCTCATAAAAAATATTTTTTGAATTGCGTATAACGTTAGGCATCATCCGAAGTTTTTGTGCAGCGATAGCGGAAAAAAAATTTGGGAGAGGAAATTTTGCTTTCCTTATTATATTATAGTGCAAAATTTTTGAACCGGATATGCTTTGTTATGTGATGTAAAATTCTTTTTCTTTTTTAAATTTGCTTTTATTCTAAATGATAAATAAGTTTTTTGTTTTTGATTTTGGGCAGAGGGGAACTAAAGGGGTGAATGCCCAAAGCCCAAAACTCCTTATTGTATTTTTGGATTATTTAGCTAAAACAAGCCATTTAACGGTATAACTATTGACAAACTACTTAAAAGATGCTATACTTAAAGGTCATTTAAACTTGAGAAAGTTTATCTGATATAGTTCTTTCATAATTTGACCACGTTTCGTGATCCCCATTAGGCGGGTAGAAATAATCGCTTAATGGGGATCACGAATCATTGCGATCTCCAAAAAAACTAATCGACAGGCAGTACCCATAAGCCCTCACCGCAAGGGAGGCAGGGAAAACCAAAAGGAGAAAAACTATGTGGACAAAGATCGAAACGGGAATCGGAGGAGCCGGTAAGTTGTGGACGGGTTCGGAGCTAAACGGCAATGTGGGCAAATATGCCCAGGTGGAACTCGTCGAGTTCCATTCGCCGGAGTCCGGCGCGTGCACGCGGCGCCTGTTTATCCGCGAAACGCGTGACGAAGCCCCCGAGGGGATCCGCATTCCCACCCTGCATATTTTCACGGGTGGAGTCGGATCGATCGTCGGTGGACGGGTCGTCCGCGAACAACACGGCGAGCCAACCACGCCGCGTCCGGAGGATGCGTGGATCATGCCGCTCCTCGTATGGAACTGGAGCGGACGGGTCGGTGGGTACATCATCCTCGACCCGGTGGCGACCGAGTCCGGCTATGTTCGTCGCGATGAGGTTAACTCGGCGCTCCCGGGCTACGCGTGGATCAATGTGTATGAGGGGAGTACACTCTCCGAGTACGTGTTGGTTCGTACATGCCAGGCCGATCCGGACGAGGATTGCGAGCACCCGGCCATTGAGTCGGTGGACGAAAGGCATATCCTCCCAATTCACAGGGTGGTCACCTCGCTCTTGTCGCCGCCCGAGCGTCCCGAGCCTGAACCCGAAACGGATCCGGAGGCTGAAATGCCGGAACCGGAAGGGGAGGAGATCGAAATCGTGTAGTCAAGCAAAACCTCTAGCTCACCACGAGCAGACAGATAGAGGTCAAGGGTTTAAATCGGGAGAATGTTCTGTCCATTCTCCCTCACTTCTACCGATGAAGTCGGTACTGATGAGTCCATTCTGATTTCAAAGAGCAGGACGAAAAGTGAAAATTGCAGATTCCGCCAGCACGGCGGTTTTTTGTTATATAAAAAAATCGTTTTCGTAGCGTAGCGAAGAAAACACCTTATACCCCTCTATAAAAGATAAAAAACTTATTTTTCCTTATTATAAAAAAGCAAATTTAAAAAAGAAAAGGAATTTTATTTCACATAACGTTACGAGTATCCGAAGTTTTCTGAAGCGAAGCGTAAGAAAATTTGGGTGGAGGCTTTTGGAAAAAGCCGTAACCGGATACTCGTTGTTATCGGATGTAATTAAAAGTTTTTGTTTTGCGAAGCAAAACATTATTTGGGGCTATTTTTTATTTTTTTCCGGTTGCTTCTAAAATTTTATGCCAATGTTTATGTCCCTCTTCGTTGTCGTAATAACTAAACATTCTGGTTTTAATATTTTTGAAACCCTGTTTGGATAATATTTTCCGTAAGTCACTTGCCGTCAAGTTTGACCTACTATTCTTGTCTTTTTTATCAAAGGTGTGAATAAAAAACCAGCCGTCTTCTTTTAGATTATCAAAAATTGTTTTAATTAATTGTTTTTTATTTTGTATTTTATGTATTACATAATTTGAAAAAACCAGATCAAAGGGTCGTTTTCTTGATAAAAAATATTTTTCCAAATTAACTCCTGTCTTCACATCCACTCCTTCGCATTTCCAGTCTAACTGTTTCAGACAAGCAACATCAAAAAAATCACCAGCTCCTAAATCCAGCGCTTTGCCTGGTTTTTTAAATTTTTCTTCAATAAATTTTTTTAAGTAGGTATTCATATGTTCATTATATAATAAAAATGTGAATATAAAAAGTGAAGGCCATTTTATTTTTCAAAAATGGCCTTGGTTAGTAGAAGTGGGTTTTTACACCCAACAATGAGGGTCCTCCTCGAGATAATCCCCTTTTTGGATTAAAGCACGGGCGCGACATCCGCCACATTGGTATTTCATTTGGCAGGATCCGCACTTGCCTTTGAGGTTCATTGCCAGCATGTTTTTGACGATGGGGTTTTCTCGATAACGCTCGGTTATTTCCTCGATGGTAAGAGGAAAAACTTTCATCATCGGTATGTCAAGTAGCGCGCATGGGGTCATCGTGCCGTCGGAGTTGACGTTGAAGGTGATAGCCGCCGCACCACAACCGTCAAAGACAAGCTCACCGTCTTGGCCCTGATCGCTTTTCCCCCGGAGTAGGCACTTCAGGGGATCGTTCGTGGTTACGTTGAGATCTGGGAACAGCTTCTTGAGTCGATAGACCTCCTTTATGAACGCCAGCTTCTGCTCCTTGCTCATCCAGAGATCGTCGCGTTCGATTGCTTTGCCGGCTGGGTGTATCGCCGAGAAGCTAACCCGCTTGCATCCAATTTCTTTCGCAAAGATCACCATGCGTTCCATCTCGTTGATCTGTGTCGCCTGGATGGTAGAGCGCATTGAAGCAACAATATTTGGCAGGTTGCACTCGGCTACCAGACGTAAAGCGTCGACGGCTTTGGGGAAGGCTCCCTTATGGGCGCGGAATTCATCATGTTTAGTCGGGTCTAGGTTGTCCAGACTTACCGAAAGCACGAAACGCTGAAAAGATAAATCTTTAATCAGCGTAAGGTGTTCGCTCGTAAGCAGCGACCCATTGGTCGTCAGGGTGATGAATTCACCGCCGTTTTCGCGGACTTGTTTTAGGACATCGGCGAAGTCATGATGTATCAATGGCTCACCGCCAGACAGGATCACTTCTTTGTAATTCGGACTGAACTGTCGAGCAAACCGGATGATTTTGACGATTTGTTCGATCGGCATGTCTTGCTTGGGCTGATGGGCTGCTCTGCAGTGCTGGCAACTCATATTGCATCGACCTGTAATTTCAATCTGGACTTGGCCGAATTCTATCTCATAGATAGTATCTTCGGTCTCAACTTCCAGACGAGGGGTTTCAATTTTGCATTCCATGCTTACCTCCTAAATGAAATGAGGGGAGAGTTTTTTCAACCCTCCCCTCGGTTGGTGGACGGGCTAGTCGCAGATGCTGCAGCTGCCCTTGCCGATACGCACTTTCACGCGCTTCTTTTCCGGTTTCTTTTTGATTTCCGGTTGCATGGCATTTCCTCCTTTCTTTGCCTATTGTCTTAATTACTCTTTGGGTTGAAAATCCACCATGGATTTCCATTTAACTTTATTGGCCCAAAAGAGCAATATAAAGAAATAGGACTTGGGATTGGATGTTAAAGAACTATCAACATAACAAGTTATCATCATTTGCATTGTTTTGTCAATAGTTTTTGTAGGAAAAAAATAAAAAATAGTCCCAAATAATTATCCGCGAAGCGGATAAAAAACTTTTAATTATTTCCGATAACTTGTTATTATACGATGTATAATGCGTTAATATTCCTAATATTGCATATTAGAGCCTGTTAAAAAAGTTAATTTCTCGCTAATCTTTTAAGCATCAGATGGGTCATAGCGATATAAATCATGTTTTCTTCAGTTTCCGGATGATACTCATAATCTTTACTCAATCGGCGATAC
>JAQVJV010000030.1 GCA_028695025.1 Candidatus Moraniibacteriota bacterium | reverse complement strand
TTGAGTATCCGTCAGATCAGTATCATACTTTTTTCGTTTTTGTTTTTGATGTCGCATAGGATCACAAGCTTATGGCTTATGTTCCTATTTTACACCAAAAGCAGGCTTTTTTAACAGGCTCTTAGATTTCACAAAAAAACAACCGCGACTCCTCCAAGCCGCGGTTTTTAGTTGTTGCTGATATGATTAGATTTCGGATAGTATACGCGATTTTATCTCCTCATATTTCGGGTGTCCATCTTCCTCCATGTAGCCGGGATAATACGGCATAAAGTGGAAAAAAATCCACGCGTGGAAAAACAGAAGGCAAAATGCCACCAAGTCCAAAATTCCAAAGGATCGGCTTTTTTGAACGAGTGTGACATAACCAAGAAGTATGGTTGAGGCAAACACAGGAGAAAAAATCGCCAACAGGCTCCAAATTACCCTGTACTTCGACAATATTATTCTCTTGACAAGCTTTTTCGTAAGTTTCATCATTTCCCTCCTTTACAGCCCCAGCTCTTTTTCCAAGGCGGAGATTTGTTTTTCAGTTTCGGCTATCTTTTGGCTGATTTCTATGAGATTATCCCGCCCGGAAATTATTTTTTCCTTCAGTAAAAGAAGTTTATTTATAATTCTCAGTTTTTCCATCAGCCCCGTTTCATCATCCTTACTGATGGATTCTTGAATGAGAGGATTAAGTATGTCGGAGAGTTCCGAATGTTTCTCCATCAATTTCTGCGCTTCTTTCCGGCATATTTCTGGCAGCCTCCAGCGCCATTGAGCCGCGTTAAAGCCAAGGATAGGCACAATAAAGGTATATGAAAACAAAAGGAAAGCTGCAATCATAAGACCCATATGTGCCATCCCTGGGATAAGAAGATAACAAAGTGAAGAAATGACACCCATAATCATTGACAATACGGTGAACCACAGAACAATAATGTTAAAAACAGAGGAAGGTAAACGTTCACACCACCGCGCCAGTTTCTTTTGAAACGGATTGAGTTTTTTCATGGATTCTCTCCCTTTATATTCAATTTTTAAACAACAGCTCTTTATAGATATTCTCCAATTTATTGTCAATATTTTGGACTATAAATTGATAATTATGGGGTTTTATCTGGGAAATAATTCGGAATAGCATATTTTTGTTGACAATTTTGTTGACAATAAATAAGGATGTGATATAGTCCAGCTATGACTCTCGAAAAACAACTCCACCAAATCGGATTCAATGGAAAAGAAGCCAAAGTGTATCTGGCCTGCTTGCAACTGGGACAAGATACGGCTTTTCATATTGCCGAGAAATGCGGACTCAAGCGCTCGACGGTATATTTTGTTCTCAACGAACTGATCGAACGCGGACTTGTTTCCATTTGGAAAACCAAAAAAGCCACTTTATATCGCGCTGCCAATCCCAAGAAGTTATTTACACAACTTAAGCGAAAAGAAGAAACCCTTTCTGAAATCTTTCCTCTACTCCAATCAATCTACAATTTCGATGAAGACAAACCCAACATTGAAGTGTTCGAAGGACGCGAAGGTGTCCGGCAAATCTATGCTGAAGTGGTTGAGTATCTTTCGAAAGGAAAAGAAATTATGTGTTGGGGAGATGTGAGTCATATTTGGGATATTTTGGAAGATGTTACTGACAAATACTTGGCCCAAGCGCGCAACCGAAGATACAAGATCCGCGAAATCTTGAACAAAGCAGAAGAAAACAAAAAATACGTGATATCGATTCGCCGAAACAGAAATCCGAATCACGGGATTCGGTTTCTTCCGGAAAATTCCCAGTTCGCTGGAAATGACAACATTATTTTTGGCGACAAGTTGGTGATTTTTTCAACCCAAAACAAATTGTTCGCCACCGTAATTCAAAGCCAAGATATTTCAAATACCTACAGGAATCTTTTCGAGCTGGCATGGCAAAAGGCAAGAGAATAATCCATCGAACTATGCAACCCAATTACGATCTGGACAAAATCAAATTCGCGACGGATGCGCCGACTTTTGAAAAAGCCGTGGCTTTGTACGAGAATGGGAAAGTCATGGAGTTTGAAGAAGGAATTCGCGCATATACCGCTGTTGTGATCGGCACAAAACCGTATCGGGTTTCGGTCGAAGCGCACCGGAATGATTACGGCCATTGCGAATGTTATCTCGGCCAAAACGACACGCTTTGCAAGCACATGGTCGCTTTGGCGATTTATGCCGTCATGCGGGGAAAACCGCTGAAAGAAGAGGACAAAAAGTTGATCGAAAGTCCTGTCTCGAGCGGTCGGACGGGAGAACTGCCAAAGGAGGAAATGGCCGAAACGAAAAAATTCATCACTTCGGCGATGAAGTACATAAAGACGTATAGTGGGCCATCGAGAATCTGGTTTTCTTATCAAAATTCCCTTTCGGAAGGATGCAACCGATTGTCAAAAATAATTTCCGAATTGCCGGTCAGCGAACAAACAGCAAAATTGCTGGTTGATCTTCTTCTGCGTCTCGACAAAAAACTTTGCTACGGCGGGGTTGATGATTCCGACGGCACGGTCGGCGGATTCATGGAAGAAACCGTTCAGGTACTGCTCGAATATGCGAAACTCGATCCTGCTTGCACAAAGGTGTTTGAAAAATTGAAAGACAAAGAAACTTGTTTCGGGTGGGAAGAGTCGCTCTTGAAAACATAAACAAATAATTTCACATAAAAATCTATGGAGAAGATTCCATTCGAGACTTGGGAATACAAGGATCAGACAAAGATGAAACATCAAGTCTTCAATGACTATATCGACAAGTGGATAAAAATCGTTGGTAAATATCATAAACTGAATTACATTGATGGATTTGGCGGAATTGGCGCATATAAAGACAAGAATGGTAAGATATTTTTTGGCTCACCAGTGCTGGTCGCAGAGGCGATCGAAAAAATCACTTCGAAGTTGCGAAGAAACGTACAAATCGTGGTTATCGACGAGAAAAAAGAGAATCTTGATAACATAGAGAAAATTTTTCAGCACAAAAATATTTCAATCAAGCCGCTGCTAATAAACGAGGATTTCGACAAAGCGATTAACGACATCCTAGATAATGTGAGTAATTTGGCTCCGACATTTGTGTTTGTTGATCCTTTTGGATTCAAAATAAGAATGGAGACGTTGGAAAGAATAATGAAAATAAACCAATCGGAAATATTACTTAATTTCATGTTTACGCGGGTCAATCAGTTTCTCAGCAGCTCCAAAATTGAGAAAACTTGCAATGAATTATTCGGCTGCGACGATTGGAAAAAATGCACGGCCTTGAACGGACACGAAAGGGAGGCTTGCATACTGGAAGCGCTGCGTGACAGAATCAAGAAGTTTTCAAAATATGTCTATTATTACAAATTTGAATTTGCCGACAAGAAAAAATCTTTTTATTATTTGTTTCATTTGGCAGATCATTATCTCGGCTGCTCGATAATGAAGTCATCTTTTGCTAAATTCAATTTCGGGAGAGTGGAATACAGAGGTGGTAGATCAGCTCAACTTGGAATTTTTGAAGGTGAGGAAAATGCAATCTGCGATGCTACAAAACATCTGAAGAAAGCATACAGCGGACAACAGAAAACCTATCAGCAAATTGTCGAAGAGCAGATAGATAATACATCATTCCTCGAAAAAGAGCTTAAGACTGCAATAAAGGGCATGGAAGGTAAAGGCGTAACAATAAGCAGAATTCCTCAAAAAACCAAAACCGGAAAAAACAGGACAGGAATTCAAAATAATGATATAATTATATTCAGCTAATGGCGATCTCCAAAACCAAGAAAATAAAAAGAAAATCACTTCTCTATAAAAGCGGAGTGGAATACGCCGATTATTGCCTCAACCATGTTGAGGGTTGTTCGCATGGCTGCCGGTTTCCGTGCTACGCGATGATGATGAAAAAAAGATGCGGCGTGATCAGAAATTACAACGACTGGATTCAGCCGAAAATAGTTGAGAATGCTCTTGAACTTCTGAATGAGGAATTGCCGAAACTCAAGAACAAGATAAAAGTCGTTCATCTTTGCTTCACCACGGATCCTTTCATGTACCGGCAAAAAGAAATTTCCGATCTGACCCTCAAAATTATCGAAAGACTGAACACCGACGGCATTCGATGCACAATTTTGACGAAAGGCATTTATCCGAAACAGTTGAGCGACACAAAAAAATTTGAAGAAAACAACGAATACGGAATCACGATGGTTTCGCTCAAAGGGAAATTCAAAAAAGAATTAGAGCCAGGCGCGGCTCCGTATATCCAAAGAATAAAAGCCCTGAAATATCTCCATGACAGCGGCCTCAAAACCTGGGTGAGTATGGAACCTTATCCGACGCCGAATCTGATTCGGCAGGATTTGAGCGAAATTCTGGAGCAGATAAAATTTGTCGATAAAATTGTTTTTGGAAAGTTGAACTACAACGTAAAAACAACTCAATTTGAAGACAACAAGAATTTCTATCAGGAATGCGCCGATACGGTGATTGATTTTTGCAAACACAACGGCATCGAATATCACATCAAATTCGGAACACAGAAAAAAGACAACTTCAAAACCAAAAAGCTTTTCACGGCCAAATCAGATCAAAGCCAAGCTTCTTTGTTTGATTTGAGAGAAGCGATAATCGGAATCTAGCTTTTGTATTCTCGATTCCGATCTTGTCCTTAGTTTATCGTCATTTTTGCCGAAAATGGGACACCGCGCTGTACCTTGGCACACACCCTTGTTCTGTGTGCCATTTGTGCCATTTTTCCTTCAAAGATTTGCAGATGAGACAGCTTTGCGTCTCAATAAGACATACTCTGTCTCGTGTCTCATTTGTCTCATTTTAATTCCAAAAAACCTTGACCGAGGGGGCTGAAATCGATATATTTTAGAAAGAATCAAAACCCCCTTCAAAGACTTGATTTTCGCTCGGTACTAGAGTGAGCAAGCGCACAGGTATGGATATTGAAAATTAAATACGTCCTCGTAGTTCAACGGATAGAATGTGGGCTTGCGGAGCCCAAGATCCAAGTTCGATTCTTGGCGAGGACACCTATGAATCCCCTTCAAACTCCCCTTTCCCGAGTCTCCTTCATCGAAAAAAACAACCTGAAAAAATTGGAAAAACTCGGGCTCGCAACCGTTCGGGATTTACTTTATTACGCCCCTGCGCGATACGAAGACCTCTCCAATAAAAAGAAAATCGGCGGCCTCAAAGTCGGTGAAACCGCAACAATCGCGGGAACAGTCAAATCAATCAACAATATTTACGCCTTCAGAAAAAGAATCGCCGTCACTGAAGCTTTTCTCGATGACGGAAGCGGGTCGGCAAGGATCATCTGGTTCAACCAGCCTTTTGTCACCAAAAACATCCGGGAAAACGAGGATTATCGCTTCAGCGGAAAACTGGTGAACGACAAACGCGGTTTGTACTTCGCCCCTTCTTCCTATGAGTCCGCGAGGCGCACGCCGACCAATACCGGCCGCCTGGTGCCAATTTATCCGGAAACACGGGGTATCACCTCAAAATGGCTCCGCTGGAAAATCACCCAAGCGTTCAAAACCTGTTTGCCAAATGTCCCCGAAATAGTCCCTACTGCCATCCTAAAAAGACAAAAGCTCATCAACATCCAAAAAGCCATCCAAACCCTGCATTTTCCGGAAAAGCTGAAAGATATTGAAGCCGCTCAAAAAAGGATCGCCTTTGAAGAGATGTTTCTTATCCAGCTGAACGCCTTGAAATCCCGGAAAGACTGGAAAGAATCGAAAGCAATCTCAATCCCTTTCGACGAGAAACTGGTCAAAAAATTCGTCGCATCCCTCCCCTTCAAACTCACCAACGCCCAAAGAAAATCAACTTTTCAGATCTTGAAGGATCTTGAGAAAAAATTTCCCATGAACCGCCTTCTGGAAGGAGACGTCGGATCGGGAAAAACCGTGGTCGCCGCTATTGCCGCCCTGGAAGCCATGATGGCCGGATATCAAACGGCGATTCTTGCTCCCACTGAAGTCCTCGCCCGCCAACATTTTGAAACATTCGGAAAAGTGCTGAAAGGTTTTTCGCAGAAAATAGGCCTGCTGACCAATAGCGAATCAAGGACATATTGGAAAAAAAATACCAAGAAAAATTTTTTGGGAAAAATCAAACGGGGCGAGATTAAAATCCTCATTGGCACCCACGCCCTCATCCAAAAATCAGTGGAATTCAAGAATTTAGCGCTCGTCGTCATCGACGAACAGCACCGTTTCGGCGTGAACCAGCGCGCCCACCTCCAAAAACAAGCCGGCAATCTCAAAGACGGCGGGAAAAACACCGTTCCCCACCTTCTTTCCATGACCGCCACTCCCATTCCCCGCACGCTCGCGCTCGCTTTTTTCGGCAATTTGGACATCTCTCTTCTCGATGAAATGCCGAAAGGTCGCAAAAAAATCGGGACCAAAATCATCCCGCCGCTCGAGCAAAAGAGCGTATATGATTTCATCCGGGCGGAAATAAAAAACGGCCGCCAGGCCTTTTTTATCTATCCCCTTGTCGAAGAGTCGGAAAAAATTGACGGAAAAGCCGCAACGGAAGAATACAAAAAACTCTCCGGGCAGATTTTCCCCGATCTCAAAATCGGGCTTCTTCATGGCCGCATGAAACCGAAAGAGAAGGAGAAAATAATGCAAGAATTCAAGGACAAAAAGCTTGATATACTTGTTTCCACGTCGGTCATTGAAGTCGGCGTCGATGTTCCCAACGCGACCATCATGGTGATTGAAGGCGCTGAACGCTTTGGCCTTGCCCAACTCCACCAGTTCCGCGGCCGCGTCGGCCGAAGTGAGCATCAATCTCATTGTTTTCTTTTTGTGGACACTCCTTCCAGCCTCGCCAACAAGCGCTTGAAAGCCCTTATTGAATCCGAAGACGGTTTCAAGCTCGCCGAAAAGGATCTCGAGATCCGCGGACCGGGGCAGTTCCTTGGCACGCGCCAGTCGGGCCGGCCGGATTCAGCCATGGAATATTTGAGAGACGTAAAACTCATCAGCGAAGCCCGCCTCGAAGCCCAGAGCCTTTATGCCTTCGACCCGCAATTGAAACAATTCCCCGTTCTCAAAAATGCCCTCGCGGAAATGGAACAAGAAGTGCATTTGGAGTAAGAGCTCCCCCCTTGCATTTATTTTTATCATTGTCATCCCGGGCTTAACCCGGGATCCAGAAAAACAAAAACCGGGAGCCCGAATTTTTTCAGACCCCCGATTTGCTGTACTCGGAGCATGCTTCAGTTATTTTTGATCCTGAAACACACCGATCCCAAGCGCAGTTGATAGCACTGTATCCGCGATCCTCCGCGCCGGAAAATTAACGGATATTTCCGAAAAAGCCGAAATATCATAGTCCCCCTTGTTTATAGTGCAAGCAAAAACCACTTTTTGGGGACTAATCATCACACCAATATCCGGCCTTTCCGGGATACACTCCCCGTCTCCTGGTTCCCTCCAGCCAAATTGCCGAAAACGAACAATAATATCGACAGTTTTTTTAGTCATCTCACTGACATAGGCTATTTTCATTAGCCTGCCATGATTGACTAAAACAAAACTGTCATATCCTTCTGGCAATTGTCCCCACGCTGCGGCCGGAGCAAAAAGAAGGATGATTAAAATAAGAAAAAAGGGAATGCCTTTGAGTAAAGTTTCCACTTTCTTCTCAACCCATCTCCTTGCCAGAAATAAAAAAACTCCGACCGGAACCAAAACCCAAAAAAGATAAAAACCAAAATTATGCATACCATCCCTCCTGAAATATAATAAGAACTTCTTTTCCCTCATCTGAGCTCGCTATTTCACGATTACGCGACTAACGAACTCGGATGAGGTGGGAAGATCGAAACCTTCCCACAAATTATGGTTTCTGCTTTATGCTTTTACACGGGTGGCGGCACTGGGCCACAAGCAGAAACCTGTTTAGCGCTACTTCCCGCAACCCCTTTGGGGATTCTGGAAAAACGCGGTCAGCGTTTCCCTTTTATCATTTCGTCACTTCACCTCCTTCTTTTTCGTCCCAACTATTCGGCGATGCAGGGACTCAAATTTCTAAGAGCCTGTTAAAAAAGCCTGCTTTTGGTGTAAAATAGGAACATAAGCCATAAACTTGTGATCCTATGCGACATCAAAAACAAAAACGAAAAAAGTATGATACTGATCTGACGGATACTCAAT
>JAQVJV010000029.1 GCA_028695025.1 Candidatus Moraniibacteriota bacterium | reverse complement strand
ACCGGTATCGCCGATTGAGTAAAGATTATGAGTATCATCCGGAAACTGAAGAAAACATGATTTATATCGCTATGACCCATCTGATGCTTAAAAGATTAGCGAGAAATTAACTTTTTTAACAGGCTCTGAGAGTTTTGTGCACCTTTACTTATCAACAGCTTACCAACTCATCCCTCCTGGACTCACCAAAGGGATTGCGTCATTCCTTGAGGTATATGGAAAATGTAGCCACAACAAATCTCGAGCAGAATATTGCAATTCAAACCGAGCCGGAAAAATTGAGGTATTGCCTCTACGCCAGAAAGTCAACCGAATCCGAGGAACAGCAGGTGCTTTCAATTGATTCGCAGATCAAGGAAATGTTGCAAATAGCGGAGAGAAACAGTTTGGAGATTATAGAGATAAAAAGAGAAAGCCATTCGGCCAAAAATTCCGGAGAGCGGGAAATTTTCAACGAGCTGATCAAGGATATCCGGGAAGGCAAATTCAACGGCATTCTCACTTGGGCACCGGACAGGTTGAGCCGCAACGCCGGAGATCTGGGATCCTTGGTCGACCTCATGGATCAAAAACTGCTGATAGAGATTCGAACCTATGGACAGAAATTCACCGATTCGCCAAATGAAAAATTCCTGCTGATGATTTTAGGAAGCCAAGCCAAACTCGAAAACGACAATCGAAGCATCAATGTGAAACGTGGATTGAGAACTCGGGTTGAAATGGGACTTTGGCCCTGCACAGCTCCGACCGGATATCTCAATGAAAAAAGGACGGACCGCAGATGCCAAGTTATCACCGACATAGATCGGGCTCCTATCATTCGCAAGATGTATGAAAAGGTGGCCTATGAAAAATGGAGCGGGAGAAAACTATTTTACTGGCTGAAACATGAAATTGATTTCAAAACCAAAAATGGAAAATATCTTTCCTTGAGCAATATTTATATTATCCTGCAAAATACCTTTTACTACGGCTCGTTTGAATACCCCCGAGGCAGCGGACATTGGTATACCGGAAAACACGAACCGATAATCACCAAAGAATTGTTTGAAATCGTTCAAGAGCAGCTCAAACGTTCCGCGATTGTGAAAAACAATGAATTCGCGTTTACGAAACTCATGACCTGCGGATTGTGCAGCTCCGGTATCACCGCCGAAGAGAAATTCAAAAAGCAGAAAAACGGGAATGTACACAAATATATCTACTACGGCTGCACAAGATCGAAAGACCTGAAATGCAAGGGCGGATATATCCGCGAGGAAGAACTTATCAACCAGCTTATCGGTATAATGGACGAAATCGACATCAGCAAGATCGGGCTGAAGCATAAATTCGAAGAAGAGATTGCCAGATACAACAAATTCCAAAAAACTGTGCTGAAAATTTCCGGCAAAGAAAATTCGGTATCCAAAAATCACGAAATTGATCTCCGCACTTATGCCAAATATATTTTGAAGGAAGGAGCTGCCATTGAAAAGCGAGAGCTGTTATCCTGCCTGCGAAGCAAAATAATTCTGAAAAACAAGATGTTGTATTTGGAAAATCCGGAAGAAAATATCCACAAATAGTTTCAACCAAACACAAAATCCGTCCCGATGTAACGTCGGGACGGATTTTGTTTGAGGGATTTCGGAACCCTCTCGGTCTCTCGATAAAAAGTGTTACAGGTGCCCTTGGCAGGAATCGAACCTACATCACGAGTACCGGAAACTCGCGTCCTGTCCATTGAACGACAAGGGCTTTTTATAATCCAATAACAGCCGATAAGCGATCAACGATATTCACTTCTTGGCGGATTTCAGGGAGATAATGGAGCAAAACTTCGCGGATCATGACCGGATTGGCGTCTCCGATGGGGATATGCACGTGCGGCAGAAAAGTTTTTTTGCTGTGAAGGCTCAAAACTTTGAAGCCGAATTCCGTTTCATAGAAAATCCAAAAACTTTTCAGGTCGTCATATCCATACATCACCGTGTCGGCGATCACGCCATCCTGGTTCACCTCCATCTGGATCATTTTCGGCTCCCGTTCGGAATATACATATCCCAATGTCCCGATCAGGATGAAGGTGATGGCCATCAGGATCGAGTTGGTAACAATAGCATAAATAATTATTCCCAGCAAGATGGTGCCCATCACCCAATACCATTTTGGGTGTTTTTCAATATATTCATATTCAGGAGCAGTCCAGGAGAAAATGGGGCTGTGATTGCGCGGGTGATTGGCAGGCGCCGGATGGCGGTTATGATGAAAATGATTTTGTTTTTGTATGTTCATATTTCGGCGGTATGTTTGGGACAAAGTTGGAACATACCTTGCTTTGCATAGTTATCATACACAAGAGATTGAAATTTGCCAATAAAAACTAAAAGTAAAATTTTAAAAGGGGTCTTCCGAAGAAAACCCCTTTAATTTAATCGCTGGCTCGGCCTTTTTAGGCTTCCACATCCTGTTCTTGCCGGCCATATCTTTTTTCAAGAATAGGCACGATATGCATCAGAATAAGGAAAATGAGGAGGATGGCACCCAGGATCAAATTGTAGGTAGTGTGATGGAGAGAGGACAGATCGACTCCGCCGATGAAATACTGGTGCGTGAACCATAAACCCCCGATGGTTAGCGCAATGCCTGCCGCAAGGGGTATGCCAACAAGACAATGCATCATCCCGAAGAGTAAACTGCGATACAGGCCTTGCGTCCAGGTAATAGTTCCTAGACGGAACCAATTTTCTTCTTGGAGTGCGAGCGCAGGCAGGTTTAAGATTAGAAGTATACAGAATAACAAGCCTACCCACTTGATGTCCGTTGGAATGAAGTTGATGTTCTTGCCGTTTTCATACTCATCTGAACCCTTGGGCTTGAATAGCCGCCACCACGACCAGTTAAAGAACGGATGTAGTTTGCGGAGCCCCAGGAAGACCAGGATGATGGAGGTTATCACGAGCAGGTTCTGGCCGAATATCGTCAAGTTGATGTGGGACATTACGGCGAGGTTCTTTGAAAGACTGCCATCAAATAAACCAGCAGTCATCAGCAGCAGCATGGTGGCGCTCCACCAAATTTTCAGGAGACTCTTTGGGTCAGTCCAATCTATTTTCGACATCGGTCAAACCTCCTAGAAATGGTTTAGTGTATCAAATTTTTTAGCCCAATTGATATTGGGCACACTACCAAATTTAAGGAACATATAATACTAGCATATTTAAAAGAGCAAGTCAATAGGGCGTGAAACATTGCTATAATTTGCCTTTTATATAGTCCTTTTGTGTGTTTTACACAGCGAAGAAAATCCCATTTTCTTCTTACGAGCTAATCTGCAAATCACTTGCCCGCAGTCAAGGTGGAAAGCCTATTTTCTTTCCAGAATATCGAAACCGATTGCGAGGGCGTCGCAAACAAAATCTTCCAATTGCGTCGAATCATTTTTGAGTTGAGCTCTTCGAAGACAGGCATAATATAGCCTTTTTTCTTCTTGTTTTATCACCGCCGGCGCGAAATTATATTTAAGAAGCATCGCCGTCAGAACCATTCTGCCAACGCGGCCGTTGCCATCGGAGAAGGGATGGATTTGTTCGAATTGGGCATGCACATCGGACACATGAGCAATGCTGTCTTTATGCTTCTTGTTCAGATTTTCAACAACCGCTTTCATCAACTGGGGAACTTTGACATAGTTAGCCGTAGGCACATTGGAGCCTGTAATTCTCACCCCGTGGTTTCGATAAATTCCGGCGTCGTCTCTGATTCCATTCATCAGCATGCCGTGCATTTTCATTATCATTTCCTCATCTATCTTACGGGCGGTTTTCAAATGTTGAAAAAGAAACCGCAATGCTGCCTGGTGATTTTTGGCTTCCAGTTGCTCCACGATGCTTTTGTTCGGTATGGATCTGTCATTGAAGATGATATCGGCTGTTTCATCTTCCGAGAGCGTTGATCCCTCAATTTTGTTTGAGTTGTATGTCAAAGACAGAAGGAGTTGGTTATATATATCTGAATTTTTTAATATTAGCTCCAATACACCCTCGTGTTTTTTTGATCTCTTTGCCAAAAGGTCTTTTTTGGCGGTTAGAATGTTTTCTGGTATTACTTTCTGTCCCGTATATTCTTTATATAGCTCGTCAATTAGGTTCTCATGCCCTTTTCTAGGCTTGGATTTGCCCGTCCACCAATTGTTGAAGGCGACAAAAGACACGCCAATTTTGGCGGCTATTTTGGTCTGAGTGAGTCCCGAAAGACCTTGGATGATTTTCAGTTTCTCTTGAATATTCATGAATCCAGTTTATCAAACTTTATAAAGTTTGTCAATAATTTATATTTTTATAAAGTAATAAAAAAATGCCAAACCCCCAATGAATGGCTAGTTTCAAACTAAAACAGCCTTACCAAGCACTTCAGAAAGTGGAAGATAAGGCTGATTTTAGACAGATGCGGGCAGCCTGGGACGAAGTTAGAATACAGGTTTCCCAATATTTTTATCATACACAACAGATAGAAGTTTGCCAATAAAAAAAGACCCTTATTTATTCTCGTTAGGTCTCGGTGCGAGTTTATTGGGATTTTTTAGAGCTTACTCTTTACTCTGTTTGAGGATAAAGAGAATGTCTTTGGTGCTCATTTCAGCAAGCTCTATCAAATCCTTCTGTAGGAAATAATCAAGCGGCGGACGATAACGAAAACGAAGGCAATATTTTTCAATAGTGGCAAGTTGTGCTTTCGTCATTTTTTTTCGCCTGGTGAGAAAGTTCGGTTTGTATTCTTGGCCAGGAAAAATGCCATACCATACCGACATGGGCATACAGGAAACTTTTACAGCAGTTTTTTCGAGTTCTTTTTCTGTTGTTCCGAGCTCCTCCTCTGCACACTCAATGTGTTCATTATACCTGCATTCAATGTATCTCCCGTTAGGGAGTATCCAGCCATTTTCGCTTTCCATTTCCATATCCAGTTCCCCCTAAAGGTTTTTAACAAGCGATAAAGCGTCGACATATTAAATTCAAAGAACTTCAAAGCAGTATAATTTGCTGCGGATTATCTGTCAAATATGCGCCCCGCGAAGAAAATCCCATTTTCTTCTTACTGGCTTTCAAGCAAAAACACCGCCTGCGGTCAAGGTGGAGATTTATGCTACCTTGAACGCACTAAGGCGGTGTTTTGCTAATCGCTATTTGACGCTACCGCCTGATAGCGATACACTAATCTGATTTAACCAATCAGATTTATTTGTATGAAATATCCATTCGGAGAAAAAAACTTACAAGCCTTGTATTTGCTGTGGGCAAATGACAGATTTAAAACGGATTTCAAAAATCTGTGCAGAAAATATAACTTCCCTTCTGATGACGAAAGCATAGACGGAAAAGAAATGCTTGAGTTTTTGAAAGACCCCAAGTCCATGGAGTTCTTCAAAGAGGTTGTCGAACTGATCTACAAATACAATCTTTCACAAGTGTTCGGGATTTTGATAGCATTTCTCATTGACAAAGGACACCTGGCGGAAACTGCCAAAGGCGAAAAAGTAAATATAGATTTGGAAGAAATGACAAAGTTTTTTCTGGCAAGTTCGGGAATAAAGATTTCAAGCGAGAGTGAAGAATATTTTGATTTAAGGATAAACAAAAAAGCAACAAGCAAAGACATCCAAAGTTATTGGTCAACGCTCGGCAAGAAAAGCGGACGCATAAAGCAAAGCAAGAATGAAGAGCGGGATTATGAGGTTTTGCGTCTTCGAATAGCAGGCAAGAAATACAGGGAGATCGCCGACGAAATCAACAATGACCCAAGATTTGCCAAAAAGAAAAAGCTCAATTATCAGGACATCTCGGTAATCATAAAAAGGCTAAAAGACAAGGCAAAAAGCATATCACATAAGGATTCCTAATCCGTCTTATCTTCCAAAAACTGAATAACATAACATACCGCATGAAATAACATGCGGTTTTTTTATGGAATTCAAATTCAGCCAAGGACTAAGACAACAACTGATTGATTACTTCTTGCGAAGACATAAGGTCGAAGTCTCGCAAGGAGAAGCCGACGAATTTCTCGATTCGATGGCTGATTTGTATTCGGTGTTCAAGCGGAGGAACGGAGGCGAAAAGTTTTCTTCCCGCGCAAGCGGGAGAAAACGTTCGCCGCGTTCCTACTTAACTGGATTATAACCACACATCTACGGGAAATATGACGAACATAATTTGCGAAAGAGCGATCATTTCTGGGCATGAAATAGAGCATTATCAGTATTTGGATAAGCCGCTTTGGCGGGGATACAAACGCTTGAAACCAAGAAAAGAGAAAGAGAAAAAAGAACAGACGGAAAAATCAAAGTTTTCGGTCAATCGGACCATAACCGAGATACGTCGCATTTTGAGCAACAATCCGCAACTGATAAAGTTTTTGACCCTCACTACAAAAATAATTGATGTTGCAAAAGCCAATCATCTTTTCAATCTTTACACTCAAAGAATGAAAGACCGCTATCCCGAATTTCAGTATTTCGCCGTGATTGAATTTATGCCCGATATCGACCACAAAGGAAACAAAAAGCCTGACGGGGGCGAAGTCCATTATCACGCTCTTTGTAATTTGCGCTATGTGAGAAACAAAGAGCTTGCCGAAATTTGGGGGCAGGGATTCGTAAGAATCAACCGAAAAAAGAAAGCCGACGATTTGCGTGGATATTTGAGCAAGTATCTCTGGAAAGATATGAAAGACAAAAGATTGTTCGGCAAAAAGAAATATTTCTGTTCCCAAGATTTGAATAGGTCAACTGAATACATCAATGATGAGGCAAAATCATACATCCAAAACAACGAATCGAATTTTGAATTGATTGAGGACAAAGTATTTTCCAACGAATACCGAGGGGATACTTTGTATTTCCGTTTTCATGACAAAAACTATCTACCTTGATTTTCCCAACCATTTTCGCTAGGTTATGAATACTATGAAATGTATTCTCTACACCCGCAAATCCTCGGAAGACAAAAACAAACAGGTTTTGTCTCTGGAATCGCAAATCTCCACCATGTGCAAAATGGCTGATGATTTGGGAATCAAAATCATCAAAGTATTTTCCGAATCAAAGTCAGCCAAGCTCCCCGACAATCGCCCGCAATTTGCGGAGATGATGAAAATGATTGAAGCGGGAAAAGCGGACGGAATAATCTGCTGGAAACTGGATAGGTTGTCCCGAAATCCAATAGATAGCGGAAAAATCCAGTGGCTCTTGCAGCAGGGAATCATAAAAGAAATTCAAACGATAGAGAAAAGATATTTGCCTGAAGACAATGCTCTCATTTTCAATGTTGAGGCAGGCATGGCAAATCAATATATCCGTGAGCTGGTCGTAAACGTAAAACGAGGTCAACTCACGAAACTAGAAAAAGGTGGCTATCCCAATTACGCCCCGATAGGATACAAAAACAACCGCATCGAAAAAACCATCGAACCTGACGAGGAAAGGGCGAAGTATGTGAAACGTGCTTTCGAGCTATACGCCACAGGAAGCGTTAGCTTGAAAGCCCTCGCTGACAAACTTTATCAAGAGGGCTTTCGCTCAAGAGGCGGATACAAATACAACAAAAGCAAAGTCCATCGAATTCTCAAGAACACGATCTATTACGGAGTGATGTTTGTTCACGGGAAATACTACTCGGGGAATCACGAAACTCTCATCTCGAAAGAGTTGTTCGACAAAGTTCAGAACATCATCAACGGAAAAAATCGCAGCCGCTACAAAAAACATTTCTATCCTTTGCGGGGATTTATGACCTGCAATGTTTGCGGTTGCCTCATGACCGCACTCGAAAAGAAAGGTTTTGTGTATTACTACTGCACAAACGGCAAAGGAAAATGCGAACAGCACAAGTATTATCTCAAAAGAGAAAAAGCCGAAAAACTACTCGCTTCCATTTTCCAAAGAATCCAATTCGATACTGAATTTATAGAGCTGTGTTATCAAGCCGACAAAGAGAAAAACAAAACCGATGAAAACTTTTTTGAAAACGTGAAAGCTAATCTCGAAAAACGCCTCAAATCGCTCCAAGAACAAGAGATGAGACTCCTCGACATACAAATCCTCGGAAAATATACCCCAGAGGCCACAGAGGCGAAGCTGGAAGCTATCAGCAAGGAATCTGCGGACGTAAAACAACAACTTCAGAAACTTGAAAAACAATCGCCCGAAATGGCCGAGCGAACTTTAGAACAGACCAAAAAAGTGTTTTTGGAGCCGTATTTATTGGAAAAAGATTTTCTTGGTGGTGATGACAAGAAAAAACATGAGGCTCTCCAAAAACTACTTTTGAACGCCCAGATTGAAAACCAAAATTTGGCTTATTTCAAGCTAAAACAGCCTTACCACATCCTTGAAAAAGTGAGTGATAAGGCTGATTTTAGACAGATGCGGAGAGGCAGGGATTCGAACCCTGGGAACCCGTGAAGGTTCAACAACTTAGTAACTGTTCAATATCTTTTCTTTGATATATACTTCTTTGCAGAGCTTTGTTTAAGCCAAAAACAAACAAAACTATGCAAAGAAAAATGTATCCAAGCGACATTACTCGCGAGCAATTTGAAA
>JAQVJV010000009.1 GCA_028695025.1 Candidatus Moraniibacteriota bacterium | reverse complement strand
TTTTCAAATTGCTCGCGAGTAATGTCGCTTGGATACATTTTTCTTTGCATAGTTTTGTTTGTTTTTGGCTTAAACAAAGCTCTGCAAAGAAGTATATATCAAAGAAAAGATATTGAACAGTTACTTAAACGGTTCTGTGGTTTGAAGACTATCCGCGGCCACGACAAAATTGACTGGGGACATGGCCAGCAATAATAGCAAAATTGCAATTTTTCTCATTTTTTTGTTTTTAGTTTTAATTTATTTCCATTATAACATACCAAAAAAATAAGAAAAGCCCCGCAATGAGACTTTCTTGATAAATCTTTGAAAACTTAAATTAAAGGATTTGCCTATTTCTTCATCTTCCGCCGGATGAAAGCCGGGATTTCCAGTTCATCATCCTCTTCTTCGCCGATTGAAGTTGTTTTTGATTCGAAATTGATCTGCCTTTTGGGTTTCGGCGAAACCTTTTCTTCCACGATGAATTTCGGCTTGTCTTCCATCATCGGAGGGATGGAAATAGCCGGCTCTTCCCGCATCGGCTTCATCGGCTTCATCTCGCGGACCGGTTCCGGAGTCGGAAGAGAAACCGGCGCCATGTCACTTATCATATCCGCATCAAAACCGGCCGCCACCACCGTGATGGTGAGTTCTCCTTTCTTGGCTGATTCATCCACTGAAGCGCCGAAGATGACTTTCGCGTTCGGATCAATGCTCTCCGTGATGACATTGGCCGCCTCGTTGATTTCAAGCATAGTCATATCCGGACCGCCGCTCACGTTGAACAAAATCCCGCGCGCGCCATCGATGGAGAATTCGAGAAGAGGACTGTTGATCGCGTATTTCGCCGCTTCCGCCGCCCGGTTCTCGCCGGAACCCGTTCCAATTCCCATGAGAGCCGACCCGGAATCTTGAAGGATCGCTTTCACGTCCGCGAAGTCAACATTGACAATTCCCGGCTTCGAGATCAAATCGGAAATGCCTTGGACGCCTTGACGAAGAACATCGTCAACCACCCGGAAAGCGTTGATGAGGGTAGTCTTGCGGTCGATGATTTGGAGCAAACGGTCGTTGGAAATAGTAATCAGCGCGTCAACTCTTTCTTTGAGATTCTCAAGGCCTTCGGCGGCAATCGCTTTTCTTTGCGCTCCTTCAAAGGAGAAAGGTTTGGTGACAACCGCAATCGTGAGGGCTCCGGCTTCCTTGGCCACTTCCGCCACAATCGGCGCCGCACCGGTCCCTGTTCCGCCGCCCATACCGCAAGTGACAAAAACCATGTCGGATCCCTTGAGGACTTCCGCAATTTCATCCCTGTTTTCTTCCGCCGCCTGACGTCCGATTTCCGGATTCATCCCGGCCCCAAGGCCCTTGGTCAAGTTTTTTCCAATATGGATTTTTTCGCCGGCTTTTGAGTGATGTAGATCCTGGGCATCCGTGTTTATCGCCAAAAATTCCACGCCTCGCAACTTGCATTCGATCATCCGGCTGATCGCGTTATTTCCCGATCCGCCGACACCGACGACTTTTATCCGGGCAAATGTTTCAATATCTGGTTTTACTTCGGCCATAATATTTCCTATGTCTAATTTATTTGAAATTGGTTGGTTAAGTAAACTAGCATAATTAAACCCAAAATGTCAAGCAAGATTAAAATCCAAAATTCAAAAGGCAAAAGTGCAGGTCAAAAGTCAAAAATTTTCCATTCCGGAATACTTTTTAATTTTGAATTGTAATTTTGACTTTTGATTTTTGCCCTTTGCCTTTTTTATGGCAAAAACTTCCGAAACCATCCTTTCATTTTCTCCACGGTTTTTCCCATTCCCGGCACACTGTCAAATCCGGGCATTTTCATCCCTCTCTCGCCGGAATAGTGATGCATTTCCATTTCTTCCATCCCCCAAAGCGCCAGCCCCACTGCGGTAACGAATCCCGGCTCATCCACTTTGTCGACAATCCCGCCAAGCTCTTTCGGAAATCCGGTTTGGGCCGGAAGACGCAAAATTTTCTTGGCCACGTCCACCACCCCCGGAAGCTTCGCCCCTCCACCCACCAAAACCGCCCCCGCCGGAAGCATTCCCGACCGGCCGGTTTTTCGAAGTTCTTTGTCCACAAGCGTGAATATTTCTTCAAGCCGCGCTTCGATAATTTCCGCGATATGGTGGCGGGAAACTTCCCCCTCTTCGTTGGAATCAATTTCCGCCAAGTTGATATGTTCTTTCTTGCTCACCTCATCCGGAAGGGCCGATCCGTAGTTGATTTTCACTTTTTCCGCCACGTCGATCGAGGTGCGAAGACCGATCGCGATATCGTTCGTGATGTGCCCGCTTCCGATCGGCACCACTCCCATCTGCACCAATTCCCCTTCTTCATAAACGATGAAATTGGTGGTTCCCCCACCCATATCAACCAAAATCACACCTAATTCTTTCTGCCGCTTGTTGAGAGCCGCTTTCGCCGCCGCGAGAGCCCCAAAAACCAAATCGTTGATTTCCACTCCGGCCTGATAGACGCATTTGGAAAGATTCTTGATAAAAGGGATGGATCCCAGCACCAGGAGCGAATTCACCTCGAGCCGGATTCCGTTCATCCCGATCGGGTCTTTCACGTTTTTTTGGTCGTCCACGGAATAATTGCGCGGAATGACATGGATGATTTCCGTATTGGAGGGAAGCGAAACCGTCTCGGCCGCGCTCAAAACGCGGGAAAGATCATCCACGGTGATTTCACCGTCCGCTTTTCCCGTCGCCACCACTCCCTGGCTTTCCTGGGTGCTAATGTGGCTTCCGCCGATGCTCACGATCGCGTGTGAAACCGGAATTCCGGATGTCCTTTCAGTGTTTCCAACTGCGGTGGAGATGGATTTGATCACGTCCTCCACGTCCGAAACGACTCCCCGGCGCATACCCAAAGACGGAGCCATGCCAACGCCCATGACTCGGGGTTTTTCTTCTTCTTCAAATTTTTGCAGTGTCACCACCCGGATATTGGACGAACCGATATCCAAACCGATGATGATCTCGTCTTTAGCCATACAATATTTGGATTATAGCAAAATCCGCCGAATTAGCCAAAAAATAATTCCTGGAAATAGGGCCAGAAAATGAGCACGCCCACAATGATCGACCCGATCGAGGCAAGAAGCACCGCCGCCGCCATGATATCCTTCACCAGCTGGACATAGGGATGGACGCGGGGCTTGAGCATATCCACTATCCTTTCAAAAATCGTGTTGACAAGCTCCATCACCAAAACCGCGAAAATGACGATGAACAGGGCGATTTTTTCAAGCGTCCGGGTGGGGAAAAGGCACATCAGCACTACGATGAAAATCCCGACCAAAATCTCCACTTGGAAATTTTGCTCGTTTTTGAGGGCATACTTGAGCCCCCGAAAGGCATAACGGAAACTTTTGATGAATTTTTGAAAATTGGACATTTAAGAAAACACAAATATGCGAATCTTATGCAAATACACGAATATGAGAATTCGCAAATTCGCGCCATTTGCATTCATTCGTGGATTTGCATCATAGCTTCATCCTGCAGTTCATACATTTTCCGGCTGTGGTTCCATCCCAAAACGTGAAGCGTCCCGTGGCTCAAGACAAAAGCCAGCTCACTTGAAAAACTGACCTCGTTCTCGCGGGCGTTCTTCGCGATCACCGCCGGGCACAAAATGATTTCCCCGGAAATATTTTTTGAAAGATTTTTTCGGCTCTTTTTATTATACCCCAAATCGAGCTGGAAAGAAAGCACGTCTGTGGATTTGTTTTTTCCTTTATACTCACGGTAAATTTTCCGCATTTCCGCTTCACCCGCAAAAACAACTGAAAGCTCAAAAGATGCCGCATCCGCTCCGGACAGTTTCACCGTTTTTCTCACGACTTTTTTCACCAACTCCGGATCGATCTTCCTTCGGGTGAGGTTGTTGATTTCGATATTCACTCGCATATATATCAATAATATCCGCAAATTTGGGAAAAAGCAAAACGGCTCCATATCTTGTTGAGTATGGAGCCGCTAAAAAATTTCAGATTTTTCCGGTAAGAAGATAGAAAATCCTCGCACCGATTTCATAGGGAATGAAAAAAGCGGGATGCCTTGTCCATACCTGATCTGAATATTTATCATAGGGAATCCTGGGTACGCTCGCAGTCAGGGTTTCAAGGTTAAGTTTTCTGGCAACCATCATGCATCGCCAGTAGTGAAGAGGATGTGCAATAATTATTGCCCTCACCCATCCATTTTTCTTGCAAATAGAGACTTCTTTAACAATGGCTCTATAAGCATCTCTGCGCTTTCCATTTGTATCACGTTGGCTTATAACACCCGCCTTGGGAAGATCGGGCAGACAATCAGAAACCTCTCGCGTAAGAATAAGGGGCAGATGGAGCTTATGCCAAAGGCACAATACGCAAGCCGCTAAAGCTTCGTTACTTTTACCGGGCTTGTCCCCGCACAAACCAAAAGCCTCGCTAAGAATGGCTTGGGCTGTCCCCAATTCCTCCTCTGAATTCGGCAACACTTTCCAATAGAAAAAACATTGAATGAACTTTATTATGAAGCTTATCACCCTTAGACCCTCCTTCGGTTATATTTGGATATCAAAAACTTCGACTTTCTTGTTTATCATACTTGTTTATCATACGATCCGAAAAACGTTAAACAAAAACGAAAGGCGCCATTTCGGACGCCCTCAATAAATCTTTATCCCAATTCCTCTTCCACCACTTTCTTCACCGCGTCACCATCCGCCTGGCCTTTGAGTTCGCCCATCACCGCGCCCATGAGCCGGCCAAAGCCAGATTTATCGGAAATATTCAGCTCGGACTTCTTCGCTTTGACTATTTCCCGGATTTTGGCTTCGTCCATTTGGGCCGGGAGATATTGCTCAAGCACCGAAAGTTCCGCCTGCTCTTTTTCAACCAAATCCGTCCGTCCGGCTTTTTCAAATTCCGCGATCGAGTCTTTCCTTTGCTTCACCTGGCGTTTGACGACAGTGATGATATCTTCATCCGGCAAATGTTGCTTGTCTTTCTTTTTGGCTTCGATTTGGAAATTTTTGATCGCCGAAATCAGGAAACGCAAAACTCCGGCTTTTTCTTTTTCGCCGGATTTGAGCGCAGACTTGAGTTCGGCTTCGATGGTTTCATGTAGCATATTTTTTGACCTCACCCTACCCTCTCCTTATAAAGGAGAGGGAACCGATCGCCTTCTCCTTAACAAGGAGAAGGATGGGATGAGGTTTTAATTATTGTTCGCTGATCTGCTTTTTCACGCGCTTCAATGCTTCATCATCGAATTTGCCGATTTTCTTGAGCTTGTCCACTTCCTTCCGGACTTTGGCCCGATACTGGGCCGATTCGCGCACCTGCCGGCGGCTCTTGGGCTTCGCGTAAAAACGCCCCTTTCTTGCCGAGAGAAGCACGCCGCTCTGATGAACCCGACGGGAAAAACGCCGGATGAGGCTTTCCGATGTTTCGCGATCTTTCTTTTTTACTTCGATCATATATAACCCCCTTTCAGAGAATTTTAAATTCTAAATTTGAAGTTCGAAATCAATTTCAAATTTCAAATTTCAAATCGAAAATTTCAAATTTTATGCCGGCCCTATGTCTTCTCTCAATCTAGCCCCGCCGATCAGATGCAGATGGATATGCTCCACCTCCTGTCCGCCGTGACGCCCGACCCGAAAAAGCAGTTTATACCCTTTCCCGGAAATTTTCAAGTCGTCGGCGATTTTCTTGGCAGTATAGATCATATGCCCCATAAGCGGCGCGTCCCGCTCTTCCATATCAGCCACTGATTCAATATGCTTCTTGGGAATGATGAGAACATGGACCGGAGCAAGCGGCGCGCGGTCATGGAAAGCAACCGCTGAATCGTCCTCGTAGATGATTTTGGCAGGAATCTGCTTGTTTGCAATTTTACAAAAAATACATTCGTTCATGTTTCGTAAAACTATTTCTTCAACCGTTTTTTCACTTCATCCACGATTTTCGCCGCGTTGATCACTTCCTGCGTCCCGCTCGCCATTTCCTTGAGTATTACGGTTCCGTCGATCGCTTCTTTCTGGCCCAGGATCAGCGTGAGCTCCACCCCCAAACGGTCGGCGATCTTGAGCTGGGATTTGAGGCTTCCCCGGCCGAAACTTTCCGCCACCATGATCCCGGCCCGCTCGAGCGCTTCAAACATCTTGAGACTTTTTCTCTTGGCAAAACTGCCAAGTTGCGCGAGAAACACCTTCGGCTGTGGCGGGATATAGGATTTCGCGCCGGTTTTTTTCATTTCATTCACCAGCCGATCCATCCCCAGGGCAAAACCGATGGCCGGCGTATCTTCGCCGCCGATGAGTTTCACGAGCCCGTCATACCTTCCTCCTCCGCCCAGCGCATTCTTTTTCACTCCGTCTTCTATCGACCCCGCGAATATTTCAAAAACGGTCTTGGTGTAATAATCCAGCCCCCGCACCAGATTCGGATCAATCGTAAAAGGAATTTCGAGTTCGTCGAGATATTCAAGAAGATCCTTGAAATGCGCCCGGCACTCGTCGCACAAGTGGTCGACCGACTGCGGCGCATTTTGGCTCACCTGGACGCATTTGTCTTCTTTGCAGTCGAGGATCCGCATCGGGTTGGTTTCCAGCCGCCGTTTGCAGTCAATGCAAAGCTTTTGCCGTTTGGATTCAAAATAGCTCACCAGCAAATTGCGATATTGCTTGCGGCAAACCGGACAGCCGATGCTGTTCACGCTCACCGAAGCGTTTTTAATCCCAAGCTGGTGGACAATCCGCCAAGCCATCTGGATCATCTGGGCGTCAAGGATCGCGTCAATCTCGCCGAAGGCTTCGCATCCGAACTGGAAAAATTCACGGAAACGCCCTTCTTGGGGCCGGTCGTAGCGATAACAAGGACCGATATAATACAGCTTCACCGGCTTCGGATCCACTTGCATGCCGTTTTGGACATAGCTGCGGACAAGACCTGCCGTGAATTCGGGGCGAAGCGAAACTTTTTCTCCGCCTTTCGTGGAAAAGGAGTACATTTCTTTCTCGACAATATCCGTTCCGGTCCCGATCCCGCGGGAAAAAAGGTTGGAAAATTCAAGCACGGGAAGATCGATCCGGCGATAGCCGAAATCCGATGCCGCTTTCTCGGAAACGCGCCGCACTTGCTGCCAATAGGGCTGGTCTTTGGGCAAAATATCGCGCATTCCCCGTGGCGGCTGAAGGAGAAGATCTTCTTTCACCTCAACAGGTTTCGTTTTTTTCTTAGTAATAGTTTTCTTGATAACTTTTTTCTTAGGCATAAATCGTAAATTTTAAATTCGAAATTTGAAGCTTAAAATAAAATCCAAAATTGCTAAATTTAAAATTTTTTCATTTAAAACTCATTTTAAATTTCAAATTGAAAATCCCAAACTTTCAGTATATTGAGGCCTTATTTAGCGGCCAAGCGCGCAAAACCACTTTCCCCATCACATCCTTTTCCGGCACCGGTCCCCAAGAGCGAGAATCGGAAGAAAATTCCCGGTTATCCCCCATCACGAAATATTCCTCGCCCAGAGCGACACTCACTTCTCCGGAAGTATTCACGTCTTTTGAGAGATAGCCGCTTTCGTCCAAGACAAAACCATTCGGATTTTCGGCGTTGAAGATTTTCACCTGATCGTTGGAAACCTGGATCCGCTCGCCCGGAAGACCGATGATGCGTTTGATATAGAAAACGGACGGGTTGCGCGGATAGCGGAAAACCACCACATCGCCGCGCTTGAGTTCCTTGAAGGGCTTTACGGCATAAAAATTCCCGAGTTCCGTGGTTTTGTAGCCGAATTCATTCACGATAAGATACTGCTTGTCCTCAAAATTCGGCTCCATGGAAGCGCCTTGGACAAAAAAAGGCTGAATCAAAAAAACCCGGATGGGGACTATGATCACCACCACCCAGAAAACCATTTTCACGATTTCCCAAATTACGCCGGAAAACCCGTATTCATAGGAATCGGAATCGCTTTTTTCTTTGTCGGACATAATAGAGATACTACTTGAATGACGCGAATCTTACACAAATACAGAATTTGTGAATAAAAACTTGCAAATTTGCATATTCGCATCATTTGCATTCATTCGCGTATTTGCATTTCACTGCATTGATAATAGCAGTTTTTCCGCCGCTTGGCAAGGGGCGGATTTTGTTTTATATAAAGGGAAATACACCTATTGGCAAAAAGATTGTTTTGATAAATCGCGTATTATTTGATAAGATATTACTCATGAAGTTCACTGAACCGCAACTCAAACTCCTTGCCGAAATATTATCAAACATTGGCCTTATATTTTTCGCTTCAATGGTCGCGCCCTTTTTCGCAGGAAAAGATTTTCAGGAGGGATTTGTATTCTCCGGGCTTTTTCTTTCATTTGGTTTTATCATTTTTTCCCTGGCGATAGCCAAACAAACCCATTTATGATTTTTAATTTCAATCCGATGTCGACTTTCTACATAGTCGGGGCGCTTGTCCTTCTTGCTCTCGCGATTATTCTTTATCCCACGCTCAAGGGAAAGTAGCATAATTCTCCACCGCTCCTCTTTTTCCAAAAGGGGAGTTTTTCGCTATACTGAAAACATGAGCCAGCCATATCCCCCGCATTTTGAGCGGCCAAGCCAATCGCCATATAATCAATATATAAATCAACCGAATAATTTTCCTCCGAAAAAACGCCGGGGACGGTTTTGGATTTGGCTTGCGGGAGCGGCAATCGTGTTGCTCCTTGCTTTTGCGGCGTCGATGGCTCTTGCCTACAAATTCTATACCACCAGCCAAAAAGTGATTGACGGCAACCAAGACAAATCATTTCTCGAAACCGTGAGGGGAGTCACCAAAGACAACCACAAGCCCCTTCGCGGCGAAGACCGGGGAAGGATTAACATCCTCCTCGTGGGGCTTGCCGGAAAAAATTATCCCGGAACAAATCTCACCGACACGATCATCATCGCAAGCGTGAATCCGAAAACCTGGCAAACCGCCCTTCTCTCCATTCCCCGCGACCTTTTTGTCCCTATTCCCGGGACAAAACTGTCCACTAAGATCAATGCTCTTTACGCCCGGTCCGAAGACACCGACGCGAGCGGGAAAAGCGGCATTGATAACCTCAAAGAAACGCTCACTGACATCACCGGCCAGCCGATTGACTACTATATCGCCCTTGATTTCGACGGCTTCAAGCAAATCATCGACGAACTCGGCGGCGTCAAAATTCAAGTTCCGGAGGATTTGCACGACGAGCGCTATCCGGGGCCGAACTATTCCTATCAAATTTTCGACTTAAAAGCCGGACTTCAGGATCTCGACGGAGAAACCGCCCTCAAATACGCCCGCACCCGCCACGACAAGGGCGGGGATTTCGGCCGGGCCTACCGCCAGCAACAAATCCTTGAAGCCGCCCGATCAAAAGCATATTCGCTGGGAACAATCCTCAATATTCCCAAAATCACGGGCCTCCTTGATACTCTCGGCGATCACTTGCGGACCAATATCCAAATCGAAGAAATGGGATCCTTTCTGGATCTTGTGGAAAAAATCGACACACATACAACCATCAATAAAGTTCTCGATGCCGGAAAACCGGATAGCGTCATGGCCGTTTCGCACGTTTTTCTGGGCGGCGTCCGGGCTTTCATCCTGATCCCGCGCGTGGGGGATTATTCCGAAATTCAGGATATCTCCAAAAATATTTTCGACCTTGACGCGCTTGCCAGAAAACAAAAAGAAGTTGAAGATGAAAACGCGAGCGTGGCCATCGTGAATGAAAGTGGTACAAATGGATTTGACGGAAAAGTTAACGCCTTGTTCAAAAAAATGGGATATGACTCGAAAGTGATTTCAGCTTCACACAATCGGACTATAATCTCCCAGACGCTTTTATATGACCTGACAGACGGCCTGAAACCTTTTTCGCTTGAAAATCTTTCCAAGAAACTGCCCGCAAAAATCGTAAGCGAAAATTCAATGCCCGAAAATTGCAAGGATTTCAATCTGTGCCTCATCCTTGGATCGGATTTGACCGATCGGCTCAACTATGAAGAAAATTCAGTTGAAGACCTTGAAAGCGGATACGACCAAGACAAAATCGATGAAAAAAGTTTTATTGACTTGTTGAAGAAAGGAAGCAGTGTGAAGTATTAATTAACTCACCCGAACATTGAATGTTCGGGTAAAATATATGAGAACAGTTTTAATTGCCGGGTTGGGAAATCCGGGGGGGAAATATGCGAGTACCCGCCACAATGCCGGGTTCATGCTTGTCGACCATTTTTTTGAAAAATACCGCGATAACTTTGCGTTTTCAGAGTGGGAATTTTCAAAGAAACTGAAAGCTGAAATAAGCATTGGAAAACATGAAGATAATAAATACATCCTGCTCAAACCCCGGACTTTCATGAATCTCTCCGGGGAATCCGTATCCGCCACGAAGAAATATTATAAAGTAAAAATTGAGGATATTATCGTCGCCCACGATGATATTGATATTTCTCTTGGAAAATACAAAATCGCCGCCGGATCATCTTCGGCGGGACATAATGGTGTGCAAAATATTATAGAAATGCTCGGCACAAAAGATTTCACGAGGGTCAGGATAGGGATCGAAAACCGGGGTGAGAAAAAGATAGAAACAGAGAAGTATGTGCTGGGGAAGTTCACGACTGCAGAAATAAAAAAAATCTCGGGAGTTATTTCCGAGATTCAGAAAGAATTAGCGGGAAAATTTGAAATTAGAGTTTAAATTTTCGCTATTTCTTCCTTCCGGCTTTTACCCTCTCCGTTTCGTTGAGGATTTTTTTCCGCAATCTCACGCTCCCGGGCGTCACCTCGAGATATTCGTCATCGGCCATGATTTCAAACCCCCGTTCGATCGTGAGTTCCATATGGGGCGTGAGCCGGATGGCATCATCCGCGCCGGACGCGCGCATATTGGTCAAGTTCTTCCCCTTGATCGGGTTCACCGCCATGTCGTTCCCTTTGGCCACGTTTCCGATCACCATGCCTTCATACACTTCCGTATTCGCGCCGATATATAGCACGCCGCGCTCCTGCAAATTGGCAAGCGAGAATCCAAGCGCTTTTCCGGTCGCCATCGAAACCATCGAGCCCGTATCGCGTTTCGAAATTTCCCCGGCGTAGGGGTGAAATTCCAAGAAACGGCTCGCGAAAATCCCTTCTCCGCGCGTTTCGACCATGAATTGGTTGCGGTATCCCAAAATTCCCCGGGTCGGAATTTCAAAAACCATCCGGACTTGGCTGCCTTCTTGCTTCATATCGGACATAATCCCCTTTCTTTTTCCGAGAGTTTCAATGATTGTTCCGGAATGTTGCTCCGGCACGTCAATCGTCGCTTCTTCATACGGCTCCAATTTTTGCCCATTTTCTTCCTTCACGATAACTTGGGGTTGCGACACTTGCAGTTCGTAGCCTTCCCGGCGCATATTTTCAATGAGAATAGCAATATGAAGCTCTCCCCGCCCGCTCACTTTATAGAAATCGCTATTGGAAAAATCCACTTTGAGCCCGACATTCACTTCAAGTTCCTTTTCGAGACGCTCTTTGATTTGTTTCGTTGTCACGAATTTTCCTTCGCGCCCGGCAAAGGGCGAGTCATTCACCAAAAAATTGAGAGTGATGGTCGGTTCGTCGATCTTGATCGCCGGAAGCGGTTCTTGGTCGCTTGTGGCGCAAATCGTTTCGCCGATATCGATGTCGGGAATCCCGGCAACCATGACGATATCCCCGCCCACAGCCTCCGCGATTTCTTTTTTCTGAAGCCCTTCGAATGTGAACATTTTGATTATTTTTCCTTTGCGTTCGTCGCCGGACGGTTTTTTCACGACCACTTCTCCCGCTCGTATCGTCCCTTCGTGAATGCGTCCGACCGCCAACCGTCCCAGAAAATTATCATACCCCAAACTGAACGGCTGAAAACGGAAAGGGAGTTCTGCGTTTGATCCGGCCGCCGGCACTTTTTCAAGGATTATGTCAAGAAGCGGCGTCAAATCTTTTGATTCGTCATCGAGGCTTCTTTTGGCAATTCCTTCCCGGCCAATGGAATAGACTGTCGTGAAATCAAGCTGTTCGTCGTTTGCGCCAAGGTCCAAAAACAATTCGAATACCATTTCCTGGACAATTTCCGGCCGCGCCGCCGGTTTGTCTATTTTGTTGATTACCACGATCGGCTTCAAGCCCAGTTCGAGCGATTTTTTGAGCACAAACCGCGTCTGCGGCATCGGCCCTTCCTGCGCGTCCACGACCAAAAGCACCGAGTCGATCGATCGAAGAACCCGTTCCACTTCGCTGCCGAAATCCGCGTGTCCCGGCGTATCCACGATGTTTATTTTCGTGCCTTGGTAGAATATGGACGCGTTTTTAGAATATATGGTAATCCCCCGCTCTTTTTCCAGAGCGTCGCTGTCCATGGTTGAATTTTCTTCCGTCACCGCTCCCGTCTGGCGCATGATAGCGTCGGTGATCGTGGTCTTCCCGTGATCAACGTGGGCAATAATGGCAATATTTCTAATTTCCATATTTTTTGAAAAATAAAACCCCGCCGTGGGGACCCTTATAAGCCTATAAAAATATATCAATAAAAAAAGTTTCGGTCAATTTTTATATCCCCTTTTCCCAAACTTCAACTTGGATGAGAAAAAGGATGACCGCAGAAAAAGCAAACAAAAGCGCGCTGTAGACCGAAATCGTTCCGGCGAGACTGGCCGCTTTTGTGCTGAAATTGATCGCAAATGTGCCCAAGAACATCGAAGCAACAAATATCCCAAAAAACAAAAACACCCCGCGCTCGGCGGCTTTTTTGCTTTTCAATAAAAACTTTTTCTTCTTTTCGGAAATTTCCATGACAACATAATAAAAGCGCCGCCCAGCGACACCAGAACTTTTCATTTTTAACTTTGAAATTTTAACTATCGCATCCTCTGTCCCGCCTGAAAGTGCCGGGTTCGAAAGCATTTGCTCCCTTACCCAAACTTACCCAACGGCGCTTAAGGAGGGGTCACACCGCCGGACTTCCAGACGGGACAAAAGACACGAAAATACCTTATATATTGAAAAAATAGCTATTTTTACACGAATTCTGAAATCCTTTACCCTATTGAATGGTGGCTTCGCCGCCCCTCGCGAAGTGATGATTCAACAGGGCAGATCCAGAAGTGGCATTATAGCACTTTGGCGAAATTTGTCAACCCCGCTGTTTGTAAGTTAGGACTCTGATAAAACATCATCATAGAGACGTCCCGGCGGGGCGTCTCTACGGTATTTACGCCAAGAATGTGTTATTATGTTCACGTAGGGGATCTTCAACAAAACAAAATGTCCCAAGAAAACGAAAAAATATACTGGCACGCGTTCAATTGCGTGGAAGGCTTCGGCCCGCAAACCTTCAAAAAACTTTCGGCCGGTTTTCCCAGCCTTGAGGACGCTTGGCGAGATGATGGCGGGATTTTCTTCCAAATCGGCCTCAATGAAAAACAAGTGGGAAAATTTCTGGATTTCCGCAAAAACTATCTGCCTGAGAAACTGTACGAGGAAACATTAAAAGAAAAAATTTATATAATCACTACAAACGACCCAGACTACCCACCCCAGCTCAAAGAAATTGGCTCCGCTCCTCCGGTGCTGTATATCCGCGGCGAGAAAAAAATACTCAAAAACAAGTCGATCGCAGTCGTCGGATCGCGAAAATTCACGGCTTACGGCCAGCGCGTCGCAGAGAACCTCACCCGCGACCTCGTGCGCGCCGGAATCACTATCGTGAGCGGACTCGCTCTTGGAATCGACGGAATCGCCCATCAGACAACACTTTCGAGTGACGGATTGACCATTGCAGTTCTCGGCACCGGAGTTGACGACCAGACAATATATCCCCGCGAGCATTTCAATTTGGCGCAAAATATCATCGCGGGCGGCGGCGCGCTCCTATCCGAATATCCGCCGAAAACCCCATCCATCAGGCAAAATTTCCCGGCGCGGAACCGCATCATGGCCGCGATTTCCCTCGGTGCGCTTGTCATTGAAGCAGCTGAAGGTTCCGGATCGCTCATCACCGCTGAATACGCTCTTGAATTCAACCGCGAGGTTTTTGCCGTTCCGGGAGACATTTTCTCGCCCCAGTCCGCCGGCACAAACGCCCTCATCCAAAAAGGAGCAAAGCTCGTCGGCTCAACTGCGAACATCCTTGAAGAATTGAACATAAACCGAGGCCAATCCGCCCTTCCGCTCACCAATTTTGAGCCGAAAACCGACGAAGAAAAATTGATCTGGAAAAATCTTTCCAATGAACCTCTTCACATTGACAAGATTTCGAAAATGGCTAAACTGGACACTGCGACAGTTGCCTCGATCCTTGCTACAATGGAGATTGAAGGAGTTGTAAAGAACATTGGAGGACAAAATTTTATTAAGCTATAAAATTTCAAATTTCTATGACACTAATCATCGTCGAGTCTCCTACCAAAGCTAAAACCATATCCAAATTCCTGGGGCCGAAATTCACGGTCAAATCTTCTTTCGGCCACATCCGCGACCTTCCGGAACGGGAAATGGGAATCGACGTCGAAAATGACTTTGCACCAAAATACGTCGTGAACCGGAAAGCTCAGGAAAAAGTGAAGCCCTTGAAAGCCGATGCCAAAAAGGCCGATTTTGTGATCCTCGCAACTGATGAAGACCGCGAAGGAGAAGCCATTGCCTGGCATCTTTCTGAAATATTGAAACTCAAACCAGATGAAAAAAACCGCATCGTTTTCCATGAAATTACCAAAACTGCCATTCAAAAAGCGCTCGACAGCCCCCGGAAAATAAATTTTGATTTGGTCGACGCCCAGCAAGCCCGGCGAATCCTTGACCGCTTGGTCGGTTTCGAACTCTCCCCGCTTCTCTGGAAAAAAATAAAGTACGGCCTTTCAGCGGGACGCGTGCAGTCAATCGCCCTTCGTATCATCGCCGAGCGTGAACGCGAGATTGAAAAATTCAAAAAAGAAGAATATTGGACGATCACTGCCCAATTGGAGACTAAGTCTCCAATTGGAGACTTAGTCTCCAAAAATTATTTTGAAGCCACTCTTACCCACCAAAACGACAAAAAAATCGAGGAAACAGTGACTCTCAAGCTTTTTGCGGGAGATTACAAAACGAAAAAGTCAACCATAAAAGATGAAAAAACAGCCGGTGAAATCAAAGCGGAACTGGAAAAAGCGGCTTTCAAGGTTTCGGAAATTGCGAAAAAAGAAACCACCCGCACTCCCCCGCCGCCATTTACCACTTCAACGCTCCAGCAGGCGGCCATCAATTCACTCGGATATTCCGCGAAAACCACGATGATGCTCGCCCAAAAACTATACGAACAAGGACACATCACCTATATGCGTACGGACAGCACCAATTTGTCGATGGAATCGATGCTCGCCGCCAGAAAAACGATCGAGAAAAAATTCGGATCCGAATACGCGCTTGGAAGTCCGCGGTTTTATAAGACAAAATCCAAAGGTGCGCAGGAAGCGCATGAAGCCATCCGGCCGACCAATCCCGCCCAGACCCCTGAAGATCTTGCGAAACTTGATGACCGCCAGCGAAAACTCTACGCCCTCATTTGGCGGCGCATGGTCGCAAGCCAGATGCAACCGGCCGTTCTCAATTCGGTGAAAGTATTGATCGGGGCGAAAGGTTCACCCTGTTCTTTCGCTCAAAATCAAGACCAACAAAACGAAGTTATTTCGAAACAGGTTTCAGAACAAAAGAAAGAACGGGGCGCGAAAAATGAATACATCCTCCAAGCCAACGGGTCGACCGTGAAATTCGACGGCTACTTGAAAGTTTATGGCGATAAAATGCCCGTGAGCGAAAACTTGTTGCCCGATCTCAAAGAAAAAGAAGGGCTTGATCTCGAGAAAATCAATACGGCGCAAAAGTTCACCACCCCGCCGCCGAGATATTCGGAAGCGACGCTCGTGAAAGTGCTTGAGGAATACGGCATCGGCCGGCCGTCGACCTATGCTCCGACCATTTCCACGATCATTGACCGGAAATATGTCGAGAAAAACGAAGAAAAAAAACTCCAGCCGCTCGAAATCGGGCTTTTGGTCAACGATTTGCTCGTCGAACATTTTCCCGGAATCGTCGATATGCGCTTCACGGCACAGATGGAAGAGGACCTTGACAAAGTGGCAGGCGGCGAAAAGAAATGGGTGCCGATCGTCAAAAAATTCTACGACCCTTTCCACGAAAACCTCGTTTCGAAATCGAAGGAGATCAAAAAAGAAGATATGCTTGAAAAACTGGATCGGAAATGCCCGGAATGCGGCGGCGATCTCCTGGTGAAATTCGGCCGATTCGGAAAATTCATCGCTTGCTCAAAATATCCCGAATGCAAATACACCGAAAAAACCGAGGACGAGAAAAAATTCGAAGAAGAAAATTCCGGCGAGGTCTGCGAGAAATGCGGCGCGCCGATGGTCGTGAAACGGGGACGCTTCGGCCCGTTTTTGGGATGTTCGAAATATCCGGAATGCAAAAACATCAAGCCGATCGTCAAAAAAACGGGCGTCCAGTGCCCGAAATGCGAGGAGGGTGAAATTGTCGAGCGGAAATCGAAGCGCGGACGGATTTTTTACGGCTGTTCGCGTTATCCCGATTGCGACTATTCCCTTTGGAACAAACCGACCGGCGAAACTTGCCCGCAATGCGGCGGACTGCTCACTTTCGCCGCCAAAGGAAAGCAAAAATGCGCAAACAAAGAATGCGGATACGAAAAATCCTAGAGCTCGGCTCTAGGATTTTTTCCTGAAAAAAAGCAAGGCGCGAATTTAGCCACCTTGCTTATTTATATATTTACACTCCCGAGATTATAAAACTAATCCGCCAAAGAAATTGTGCTTGAACACTATTCTCCCCTGGAAAATAATTCTTTCATAACCGCTAAACGAACAAACATCTCCCTGCCACCGACAGATGTATTTCCAGCCGTTCGCCGAAAATTCTTTCGGGCCTCTTGGCCGAAATTTGTTATTCTTACCGGCCGAAAGAGCTTTTTTCAAAAAATCAAATGTTTCTTCTGCAAATTTCGCATTCCTCTGAAATCCCCCCGTCATTCCTCCTCCATAACTCTGATTCCAAAATAGCTTGCCATTCAGCCATACTGTTTCCCGGCCCCACGATTGGAAAAATCCCATATAGCTGTCTTTATAAGACCAACCCTTCTCACTAAAATCATGTTCCGTGAAGCCTGATTCTTCAGAAACATTTTCTGGTCCGCCACCGGCATAAGTCGCCAATATTGCTTTTCGCAAAAATGAAACAAGTTCCTGTAACTGCTTTTCTTTTGATTTCTGGATTATTTGCCCTTTCGTCTGAGTAATATTACACTGAAAGCATAGCAAAATGACAAATTGTAAGCAACTTGTCATTGCGAGCGCAACGAAGCAATCTCGAGCAACAATAATCACAGGATTGCTTCTCCCGCTAAAGCGGGATCGCAATGACAAATTTTATATGACCCTAGACCAACTTTACACCAAATTCAAAAACCCCCTCAACCAGCAGCAGAAAAAACTGGTGGCGGAGGCTTTTGAATTTGCCAAGCATGCCCACGAGGGACAGAAAAGAAAATCCGGCGAGGATTATTTCGAACACGTTGTCCAAACCGGAGCGATCCTTGCTGAAATCGGTATGCGTTCGCGAACCGTGGCGGCGGGACTTCTTCATGACGTTCCGGAAGACACGGAAATCACGCTCGAAGATATCAAAGCCAAATTCGGGGAAGAAATCGCGAAGCTGGTCGACGGCATCACCAAGCTCGGGAAATTCAAACTGCGCGGCGACAAAAAAGAAGTCCAGCTTGAAAATCTGCGGAAAATTTTCATGGCAATGGCGGAAGACATCCGGGTGGTGATCATCAAACTGGCCGACCGCCTGCACAATATGCGCACGCTCGAAGCTCTTCCTCCCGAAAAACAGCAAAGAATCGCCAAGGAGACCATGGAAATTTTCGCTCCGATTGCCAACCGGCTTGGAATCGGAGAGATCAAAGGGGAACTTGAAGATCTTTCTTTCAAATTTCTTGAACCGAAAAATTATAAAACCGCCAAAGAAATTCTTGACCGGGAGTTCACCCAACGCAAAAAAGACGTTGGAGTAGCTATTGAAGAACTTAAAAAAGAACTAGGAAGCCATCGGATTAAAGTTTTGGAAGTCCACGGCCGAGCAAAACACGTTTACCGTTTTTTTCTGAAATTAAAAAAGCACAACATGAATGTCGAAAGGGTTTATGACGTCGTCGCCGTGCGCATCATCGTCCCCGAAATTCCCGACTGCTACGAAGCCCTTGGAATCGTCCACACCAAATTCCGGCCGCTGGTCGGGCGGATCAAGGACTATATCTCCCTTCCGAAGCCGAATGGGTATCGCTCGCTCCATACAACCGTTTTCGGCCCTTCCGGCCGCATCATCGAAATCCAGATCCGCACTCCGCGCATGCACAACGAAGCTGAATTCGGAATCGCCGCCCACTGGATATATTCTTCGCCCAAAACCTGGCGGGACTATTTCTTGCGGCGCTATTCGCCGGAAGAAATCCCCGAACAGGAACTTTTCTGGGTGAAACAGCTTCGCGAATGGCAGACGGAAACCGGCCAGGGGGATAACGAGGAAGACTTTTTGAAAAGTGTCAAGGTGGATTTTTTCCAGAACCATATTTTCGCCTTCACGCCGAAAGGGGATATCATCAATTTGCCGGAAGGAGCCACACCGATCGATTTTTCCTATGCCGTCCACAGTGAAATCGGCGCGCGCACCGTCGGCGCCAAAGTGGACGGGAAGATGGTGGCGCTCGATTATAAGATCCATAACGGGCAAGTGGTTGAAATTCTCACTTCAAAAGAAATGAAGCTTCCGAACCAGGACTGGCTGCGGATCGTGCGGACGACTTACGCCAAATCGCGGATCAGGCAGCAGTTGCGAAGGGCGGAGAAAGCGGAAAGCTGATTGCATACTGAGTATTTTAAGAGGCTAAGCTCTTGATTTCAAAAGCTTAGCCTCTTGTGCTTGGTTTACCCCAAACTGCTGAAAAACTTCTTGAGTATATCGCCGAAGTCGAAAGCAATAGGCACGCCAGAAGCTAGCTGCAATTCAGTTAGCCAAACAAGTTCTTGTCCTTCGAGCAACTGAACATTACTTGTGTCAAAATCGACAGGACAAGTAAATATATGTTGCTCACAACCTCTTTTGTCCGTATAAACAAGGAAAAGATTGTGCCCTTGAAGTTTATAAGGCCTTCCTGTTCGAAGATCCAAAAGCTCCTCTGCCATTTCTCTCACTGCTGTTTGAGCCGGATCTTCACCTTCCTCGACATGACCTCCGAGCAGATCAAGCATGTTTGGGAAAGGTATGGAATCTTTATTGTCTCTACGAAAAAGAAGGACAGCTCTCCTTTTGGCATTAAAGAAGATTATTCCGCATCCTTTTTTACTCATTAGAAGCTCCCCCTTTGCTAGAAATATTTTTATTAGAAATATCAGGCGATAAACAAGTGTAGCATTTGATCAATCAATAGTCAAACTATAAGCTAATCTTCCCCATTATTCCATCCAGCTCTTCCCTTGAATAGAAGTCAACAATAATCTTTCCTCCCCCGCCGGATTTTTTGATCTGGACTTTGGTTCCCAATTTCACCGCCAGCGTTTCTTCTTCAGCGTGGAACGGCGAAGCGTTTCCCGCGCCCATCCGCCGCTGGTGCGTATTCACCGTCACTTCGCGCACTTTGTCCTCCACTTGTCGCACAGTGAGATTGTCCTTAAGGATCATTTCAAATAAAGCCCTTTGTTTCTCCGGATTATCAAGCGCGAGGATGGATCGGGCGTGCCCTTCGGTGATTTTCCCTTCCTGAAGCGCTTTTTGGATTTCAATAGGAAGCCCCAGAAGCCGCACTTTGTTCGCCACCGCGCTCCGGCTTTTTCCCACTTTTTCCGCCACGTCTTCCTGGGTGAGATCGAATTCTTCGATCAGTTTTTTGTAGGCCCGCGCTTCTTCGAGCACGTCAAGGTTATGGCGCTGGATATTTTCCACAAGGGCGAGCTCCAACTTTTCCCGCTCGCCGGATTCTTCCCGAACGACCACCGGGACCATTTTGAGCCCTGCCATCTTGGAGGCCTTGAGACGCCGCTCGCCGGCAATGAGCTCATATTGCTCCGGCGCAATCCTCGCCACCACCAACGGCTGAATAATGCCATGTTCCTTGATGGAATCAGAAAGCTCCTGAAGTTCTTTTTCTTTGAAATTATGCCTTGGTTGTTGGGGGTTCGACGCGATTTTTTCCACCGGCACCTCAAGAAAATCATCCTGAAGCGCTTCGGATTGAATCTTGGCGGGCATCTGGGCGACATTCTTCGCCACGGGAGTGTTTTTTTGAGGAATGAGCGAGGCAAGTCCCCGCCCGAGGCCATAATTATTGTTCGCCATTTTGTTTTTATTTAAAGAGGGTTATTTGTTTGATGTTATTATAGCAAATAAAGAAAAATATACAAAAAAGCCTCTTTCATGGAGAGGCTTTGGCCTTTTTTTTCATGCACGATTTGCACCGGCAACCTTTCGGCTTGATGTATTCGTTGAAATATTCCTTTCCGTAGTCGTACGTGAATTCTTCTCCTTCTTTGATATTTTTGATCGCCCAGATGCGGATGCGCTTGGCATAGATCCGCACTTCGCAGTTCGGACGGCAGGCGTGGTTGATATAGCGCGCCGTATTGTCCCGACCCGACCCATCCACCGTCCAATAATCGTCAATTTCGAAAAAATATTTTTTGTCGGGACTTTTGTCGAACTCTTCGGGAGTGAGCTTTTTTCCGATATATTCGATCACGAATTCACCTTTTTTGATCCTGCGCGCCGCAAAAAGGCCGAGGCCGCTAAGACCGCGTTTCAAGATGTATTTTTCTTTATCTTCTTTCATAATTTTCAAAAATAAAAAACGCCCCTAGCGCTATCAGGCATTATACAAAATATTTTCACAAATGAAAACCGCTTTCGCCTTCCGATTCCGTCCGTAAAATCTCATTGGCCAAATTTTTATAGGATTTTGCCCCCCGCGAAAAAAGGTCGAAATCAAAAATCGATTTCCCGAAACTTGGCGCTTCAGCGAGACGGACACTGCGGGGAATGACTGATTCAAAAACCCGCCCCGGGAAATGGTCTTTCACTTCGCGGACAACTTGATAGCTCAACCGGTTGCGCCGGTCGAACATGGTGAGCACCGCCCCCATGATTTTGAGGTCTGGCTGAAGATTGTCACGCACCAAATTAATCGTCTCCAGAAGCTGGCTCAAGCCTTCAAGGGCATAATATTCGCACTGGACGGGAATCACCACTTCATCCGACGCCACCAGCCCGTTGATCGTGAGCGGCCCGAGGCTCGGCGGGCTGTCGATGATTATGTAGTCATATTCCGTCCGGACATGGCGAAGGGCGTTATAGAGCCGATATTCCCGGTTGTCGAGATTCACAAGTTCCACCGTCGCCCCGGCAAGATCCCGATTTGAAGGAAGAAGATTGTGGCCCATGGTTTGAAGCTTGATGATATGTTCGCCCGGGTGCTCCCCCAAAACCATGCTGTGGTATAAGCTTTTTTCGATGCTCCGCGGATCCACCCCCAGGCCGCTTGTCGCGTTTGCCTGCGGATCAAGATCGACAAGCAACACAAACTTTCCCGCTTGCGCAAGCGACGTAGACAAATTGACGGCGGTCGTGGTTTTCCCCACTCCGCCTTTTTGGTTGACGAGGGATATAATTTTGGCCATTACGGAGGTATTATAACATAATCATTGACACAAGTATATATATTTTTTATAGTGAATAAATCAAGAAAACAATGCCTCGGTGGCGGAACCCCGCCCCTCGTAAGAGGCGAGGCTGACTGGCGGAAAATATCGGGCGAGTGGTGGAATTGGCAGACACGCAGGACTCAAAATCCTGTGATAGCAATATCGTGAGGGTTCAACTCCCTCCTCGCCCACCAAAACCGAAGTGCGAGTTTTTATCCCTCCTCTTGCAAGAGGAGGGGCGACTCTCGCCCGAGGCACAAAAAAGCCGATTTGATCGGCTTTTTATTTTTGGTTGGTTATAATTTCGAAATCCCCATCCGATTTTTTGGAGTATTTTTGAAGAAGCTGAATTACATAACCAATTACGTAATCATTATTCTTCTTGTTAACTTTTCCCCTAACAAGCGCAGTGGGGCCAGGAACGGTTTTTGGATCAATTATCATGTCCCCGCTTTCCGCCATTTTCTTGAGCGCGAGATTCTCTCCGTGGTTTCGACCCAGGATAATTTTTATGCCATCCAACCAGAAATGACGCCCAAGGCGAAGAAGAGCGAGATCGGTTTCGCCGATTTTTTTTGCCTTATTCATTAAGTCTTCCAGTTTTTTTGAATATTCTTTGTCGGTGAGAATACAGCCTCCGGCCGGCGCAGGGAAATATTTTATTTTTAATTTCTTGGCCAGTTTCAACTGCTCTTTTCGCGAGCGTCCGGAAATTCCCAAAAGTTTTTCCCGGTCGGCCAATCCTGATTTTTCCATTTCTGTTTCCGGGAGGATTCTTGCCGAAAGGGGACGAAGAATTTTCCCAACCATCCCCGCCTCTTTTTCGATGAGCGCAAGCGCGCTTTTGTTTTGGGAGAGGGGACGCTGTCCGAGCACCTCCCCCGTCGCGAGAAAATCAAATCCTTTCTCTTTCAAAAATTTTTTCGCTGTTTTCACCATCAGCAAATGACAATCGATGCAAGGATTCAATCCCGCGCCGCATCCGAAGCGCGGATTCTTCACAATTCCGAAATGCGTCCCGGAAATATTTTTAGTGACGATTTTCAAGCCATTTTTCTTCGCTGATTTTTTGGCTTCAGCCACGTTGAAAAAATAGCTCTCGAGGGCAAGAGCCGTGACCCGGATCCCCTGTTTTTCCAGAATTTTTGCCGCCAAAATCGAATCCAACCCTCCGGAAAAAAGAAGAAGTGCTTTTGGTTTCTTGATTTTTTTCACTATTATCTTGCAAAATATACAGCAATTATCACCGCCGCCAATGCGATCCGATACCAGAAAAACACAGCATAGCTCGCCCTTTGGATCCAACAAAGGAGATATTTAATGGAAATATATCCGCTCGCCGCCGCCGTGATCATCCCGACAATGAGCGGGGCGTCAAATCCCGCGGCGAACAAATGCGGCAGTTTCACCAAGGCCGCTCCCAAGATGATCGGCGTGGAAAGAAGGAACGAAAACCGGGCCGCCGATTCACGATTGAGGCCCAGAAACAATCCGGCAGTAATTGTCGCTCCGGAACGGGATACCCCGGGAATGATTGCGCCCGCCTGTGAGAGCCCAATCCACAAGCTGTCACGCCAGGTCATATTTTCGATAGTTTTCCGATGGACGTGATAGCGGTCAACAAGATACAAGATCAGGCCGAGCGCGGTGAGGGTGAATGCAATGAGAAGCGGGGAACGAAAAACGGTTTCGGCATAGGATTCGAGGAAATAGCCAAAGACCGCACCGGGAATAGTCGCAATGATCAGGAAATATAGTATTTTTTTATTGTATTGCCCTTGAAGGTTCAACCTTAGAAGCTCCGAAGATTGAACCTTCGGAAGAAAGGCAAGCCTCAAAATCTCAAGCCAATCTCGCCAGAAGTATAATATTACTGCAACCAATGTCCCAAGATGCAAAGCAACATCAAAAGAAAGTCCCGGATCCGGAAAATGAAAAAACCACGGCATGAGAACCAAATGCGCCGAGCTGGATATAGGAAGAAATTCCCCCGCCCCCTGGACCAGCCCCAAAAGAATTGCGTGAAAAATAGCCATTTTTAGTTGAAAAATAATATGATGGTCGCAACAATCGCCGCCGCCATGAACGCCACCGCGAGCCAGCCGAAGAACTTGACCCAAGTCGGGTGCGTTTCTTTGCCCATGATCCGCTTATCGTTTCCGACAATCATTATAGCAACCAGAAGCGGAAGCGCAATAATGCCGTTCAAATAGGCGGAGTAGTATAATGCCGTAATCGGCTCAATTCCGATGAAGTTCATAAGAAGCCCGACGAAGATGGAAAAAGCGATGATGAGATAGAATCCTTTCGCCCGCGAAAATTTTTGCTCAAGCCCCTCGCGCCATTTGAGAACTTCGCAAAGGGCATAAGCTCCCGAACCGGCCAGGATCGGAACCGCCAATATTCCCGTTCCAATGATGCCAAGCGCAAATAGAATATAGGCCGCGTTTCCCGCGAAGGGCTTGAGGGCAAGTGCCGCTTCTTGGGCTGATCCGATGTTTGTTACCCCGTTCCTGAAAAGAACCTGGGTGGCAGTGAGCACGATGAAGAAAAAAACGACATTGGCGAGAAGCATTCCCGCGCCGACATCCGTCCGCATTTCCTGGACTCGGGTATGAATGACTGATTTCGTTGACTTGAGTTTTATCAGTTTGTTTTCTTCCACCTCTTCCGAAGTTTGCCAAAAAAACATATAGGGTGTGATAGTTGTTCCAAAAACAGCGATGAGGGCAAAAATATAGCTTTCATTGAAATAGAGTCTTGGCACAAAAGCGTTTTTCGCCACCTCGATCCAATTTGGATGCGCCATGAATCCGGCGATGATATAAGCAAAAACGGAAAAGGTGAGCCATTTGAGAACGCGCACATAGACATGATAGCGAAAAAATATTTCAGCAAGAATGATGAGAAAAGCAAAGAGAATCGCCCCAAAATAGAAATCCGTCCCGGCAATCAAACGGAGAGAGGCCGACATCGCTCCAAGATCGGCGCCGATATTCACCACATTGGCGATAATAAGGAGCGTCACAATCCCAATGATAATTTTTTTCGAGTAATGTTTTTGGAGGACATGGGTGAGGCCGTGATTGGTGACGATCCCGATGCGGGCCGAAACTTCCTGGATGGCAAACATGATCGGTAGCAACCAAACTGCCGTCCATAAAATCGCGTACCCAAACATCGCCCCGGCCGAAGAATAGGTCCCGATGCCGCCCGGATCGTCATCTGAAGCGCCGGTGATGACTCCGGGACCGATGACACGGAGGAAATAGCGTATTTTTTGCCGCGGATTTGAAAGAAGTTTTTTGATCCTTTGGACTTCAGCCTCCGTTATCCGAAGCGCCCCGTCCGTCATTCGAACCACGCCTACTTCGCCCCAGAGAACCATTTTTTTGGCAACCACAAGCGGAATTCCGGCTTCGCGCCGAAATTCGGAAAGAGTGTGGAGATGTTCTTTTTTGTGTTTCTTTTTTTTCATTTTTTATATTCCATGTCGCTGGAATATTCTCTATAGCACAAAATTGATGAGCCGTCCGGGAACAAAAATTATTTTTCTGATTTCGGCTTCGTCCGGAATATATTTTTGGATTTTTTCTGACTGGAGAGCCAGGCCCTTGGCTTCTCGCTCGCCCGCCTCAATCGCAATTTTCATCTCATCGCGGACTTTTCCGTTCACCTGGATGATAAGCGTCGCTTCCGTTTCCTGAACAAGTTTCGGATCATATTTCGGCCATTTTTCAAGAAAAATAGACTTCCCATGACCGAGTTCAGACCAGATTTCTTCGGCGACATGAGGAGCAAAAGGGCTTAAAAGTATAATGTATAATGTATAATGTATAATGTATATTTGTTCTTGTTTTTCCAATTCGTTAAGAAGTATCATCAATGAGCTTATAGCAGTATTGAAATGCAGATTCTCAATATCTTCTGTAACTTTTTTGATGGTTTTATTGAACAAGCTTTCCAATTCATTGTTCACTGGTCTTTGTTCACTGATCTTTGATTTCAATTTCCATACTCTCTCCAAAAACCGCCGTACGCCTACAATTCCGGTCATTTGCCAGCTGGCGTTTTGGTCGTACGGACCCATGAAAGCAAGATACATCCGCACGCTGTCCGCGCCCCATTTCTTCACCTGCTCATCCGGATCAATGACGTTCCCGCGTGATTTGGACATTTTTTGGTTGTCCGGACCGAGGATCGTCCCATGATTGCGCCGCCCGACAAAAGGTTCGTCGAAATCGACATGCCCAAGATCATTGAGAACTTTCGTGAAAAAGCGGGAGTAGAGGAGATGCATCGTATTGTGTTCCGCGCCGCCGATATATAGCGGAACCGGAAGCCATTTTTTCATCTTGGCGCGTTCGGCAAATTTTTTCTTGTTCTTGGGGTCGGCGTAGCGCAAGAAATACCAGGATGAATCGACAAACGTGTCCATCGTGTCCGTCTCGCGCTCGGCCCGGCTCCCGCATTTCGGACATTTCACATTCACCCATTTCGTGGCTTTCGCAAGCGGCGATTTTCCGTCTCCGGTCGGAAGAAAATCCTTGAGCGGAGGAAGTTTCACCGGAAGATCTTTTTCTGGAACAGGAACAATTCCGCACTTTTCGCAGTATACGACCGGGATCGGCGCTCCCCAATATCTCTGCCGCGAAATCACCCAGTCGTGAAGGCGATAGTTCACCGTTTTTTTTCCAAGCCTGTTTTTCTCAAGCCACTTCGCCATTTCCTCGCGGGCTTTTGCGGAATCAAGTCCGGAATATTTTCCGGAGTCGATCAGAACCCCCGGTCCGGCATAAGTATCAACAGCTTCAAGATAGGCCTTAGAAAGAAAAATATCGTCCGGAATAGTAAGGGAAGTCGGGAGCTTTTCCCGCTTCACCCAAACAAGCTCGTGGAGGTTTTTTTCTTCCTCGCTCACTTCCCGCCTCTTTTCCGATTTCAATCGGCAAACCACGCCGGTCGTTTTCACGTACCGGTTCACATCCTTGTGGGCCGCAAAAAATTCCGCATGGAATTCAATGGGCATCACCTTCACGACTTCCACGTCCGCATATCCGGTTTCTTCCCGCACTTCGCGAAGCGCCGTTTTTTCAGGACTTTCCCCATCTTCGATTCCGCCAATGACAAATGTCTTTGGCTTCTCTTTTCCCCACTCATCGCCTTTCAGGTTCAATGTCAGGACATCGCCGTTTTTTCTTGTGAGCAAAACGTGAACCACTTTTCTCACCGTATTCTTTTTTCCTTTTCGAGGAGGATTTTTTTCATCAAAGCTATGGGGAGCGATTGATTGCTTCACAGGCAATTTGTATTTTTTCGCAAATTCCCAGTCCCGTTCGTCGTGGGCGGGAACCGCCATCACCGCGCCGGTCCCATAGTTTCCCAGGACATAATCGGCAACGAATATCGGCACGGCTTCATTTGTAAATGGATTTATGGCGCTTACGCCTTTGAGCTCAACGCCGGTTTTTTCCTTTTGAAGTTCGGTGCGCTCAAGTTCGGTTTTCTTCTTGGCTTTGGCAATATATTTTTCTACATCTTTATAGTTTTTTATTCCGTCTCTCAATTCTTCGACGAGCGGATGCTCGGGAGCAAGCACGCAATAAGTGCAGCCATATATAGTATCCAAGCGCGTCGTGAAGACTTTAAAATGAATGTCTTCCTTAATTTTTAACTTTTCACTTTTAACTTTGAACTTTATGGTTGTTCCCTCGCTTCTTCCAATCCAATTCTTCTGCGCCAGTTTCGTCGACTCCGGCCAATCGAGTTTCTCAAGATCGTCCGTCAGTTTGTCGGCATAAGCCGTGGTCCGATACAGCCACTGAGCCATCTTTTTTTGCTCGACCGCCGCGTCGCAACGCTCGCATGCGCCATTCACCACTTGTTCGTTCGCAAGCACCGTCTTGCATCCCGGGCACCAATTGACAGTCGTTTCGGCTTTCCTGGCAAGCCCGTTTTTGAGCATTTCGAGAAATATCCACTGCGTCCATTTGTAATATTCCGAATCAATCGTCGAGACGCTCCGCGACCAATCAAAACTCGCTCCCATTGTTTCGAACTGGTCGGCCATGTATTTGATGTTCTGCTCGGTCCATTTTTTGGGATCCAATTTCCGCTTGATCGCCGCGTTCTCCGCCGGGAGGCCGAAAGCGTCAAAGCCCATCGGATACATCACATTTTTTCCCTGAAAACGCAAAAACCGCGCCAGGATGTCCGGCACAGCAAACGCATACCAATGGCCGATATGCAAATTCCCGGACGGATAGGGAAATTCGGTGAGCAGTATGAAATTTTTCTTCCCGGGCACGCTGTCGGAAGTGTTATGCAATTTCTTTTTCCGCCAGTATTTCTGCCATTTCGCCTCGATAGATTTTGGATTATATTTTTTCATAAATGCCACTTTTATACATACTCACTTTAGCTCGTTTTGGGGATTTTATCAAGAAAAAAGCCCGAGGGTTCATTGAAGCCCCGAGCTTATGATTTTCAAATATTTCAATTTCAGTCTATTACGGCATGTATTGAAATACTTTGTGGATATTAAAAACATCCGTTGTCCCATTTTCCAACTCAGCAAATGAACCGATTATCCTTTTCTCGGGAAACAATAAATGAAGAGTTTTCAATGTCCAACGAAGATCCGTTTCATGTTTTCTGATTTCTTCGTGCCTCGTCTTGAATTTGAATTGACCATAGGCTCCACAATCTTCGTGATTAATAAACAAGAGAGTGTGGGCACTGTGAAGCTGATGAGATACATTTGCATCACGAAGTATTGAATCCGCAAAACTATTTTTTGCCGGATTCAATAAATCGAGTATTCCACCAGCGCGCGTGACTAGGTCGCAGTCAATACCCATCATCTGAATATAATCAGCGATGTAATTGCGCCCATCTTTTCTTTGATGAAGACGGAAGTCCATGCAAGTAATAAGCACCGCCTCACATATGTGTGACATGTCTCCTCCTAAAAATTTTATTTACAAAAAAATTTGCCTGACAATATGTAATTAACTTAAAAGAACCTTTGTCTTTATAGTACTTCCGCGCTTTTCAGTCAAGAAGAAAGCCCCGCTTCGAAATTGAGAAGATGGGTCATTTTTTCAGATTTAATTTAGATTTTTTAGTAATCGCATCTATCATCTTTTTTGTCTCTTCCGCTGAAACTGCCACTAGATATAGATCTGCGAATGTATTCATCACTGTGATATTCTTGAACTTTCTCGGGATGACCTGCCAATGCAAATGTTCGATGGACGCACCAGACTCTGGACCGACATTCAATCCGACATTGAAAGAATTTGTTTTGAATATTTCACCCAAAACTTTTTGAGTATTGGAAAGAATTTTTCCGAATTCTTCCCATTCTTTTTTTGTGATTTCTTCCACTTTTCCAACATGCCTCTTAGAAACGATCATGACATTTCCATCCATATATGGAAACTTGTTTGCCATTACACGCCAATACCTGCCCGAAAGGCCGTCGCACTCATGCTCGTCTTTCCGGCAAAAAACGCACGAATCGTCATCCGTATATACTTTTTTGTAGGTGGCTCTTTTTTTGTCGAGGATTCGCATATGATTTTATTAATATTTTCCCAAAATAAGGTCGCCCGATGATTCAAGGCGACCGAAAAGTAATCATTTCGACTTCCAAAGCCAATATTGTGGCTAGCTTCATTGCTGAGGAGCTTGGGTTGTCGTGACGGCATTGTATGGGTTTGCCGCAATCAGTGCTGCCCTTTTTATCAAATTTGTCGTTGAGTCGATCTTTCGCCCATCAACTTCTCTGATTTCTGCACCCAAACTCTTGAGAAGCTGAACGCGTTCCGGATCTTCGCCGACCCGTATATGCGACAATGTGGACAAAACATATATGTCTGGCTGAACTTCTTCAATAAGGCGATAATCGTCATCAAAAACCGTGACGATTCGGACTGGAGTAAATCCAGCCATAATGAACGCCCTTGCATCCTGGCCTTGGACAGGTCGAAAGGGTCCTTTCATTTTTTTGACAAACTGATCACTATTAATACCAACAACAAGACACCCAAATGCACCGACTTGATGCACATGAATGACATGACCCGGATGTACCAAGTCAAAACAACCCGTAGTAAGAACAATTTTTTCGCCGCGATGTTTCAGTTCGCGACACACATTTCCGACATCCCCTAACCCGAAAATTTTGTTTTGAGGCATAAACCTAAATCTCCTTTCCTGGAAATGTTTTTTTGTAATATACAAAAATATTTTTTTCTTGTCAATATAAAAAAATAAAAGGCGAGTCCAATGAGACTCGCCTTTTATAATTTCAGCTATAAACACAAAAAATCTAATCCACCCGCAAAAAATCAATATTCTCCCCATCGTCCACCAGTTTCGCGTAGACGAGAACCACTTCTTTACCGGGATATTGGGCTTTGATTTTTTCTTCGGCTTTTTTGAGTTCCGATTCGTGGAACTTCTGTTCGGCTTCATCGTCTCCGTTGAATTTTGCCGATCCGCCGTAGGCACCGCAATCGGAGTGATTCGCAATCACGATTTTTCCGACATGGTGCAAATCGCATGGCACGCCGATACAGGCCATCGGGACGTCCGCGCCGCTCGCGCACTCGTTGATGGCTTTCGCCGAGCCGGGAAGCTTCGGAAAGTCATACGATTTAATCCCGAGTTCCTCTTCGACAAACTTCATTGTCTCCTTCCAAAAGCGGAAGTCGATACAGGCGAGGACGACGGCCTCACAGCAGTGAATTCCTTTGAATTTAAATTCTGTTTTCATAAGACAGATTTTACACGGATTATTAACATATTTCCGCAGATTGCACAGATTACACAAATACAGTCTGCGTAATCTGCCTTAATCTGGGAAAAATTTGTGTTAAACTTGTGCTACTCAATCCTCATTCCCCTTTTCGTCAGGTGCTTTTTGGCCACGCGGATGCGGGCAAGGTTCCTTTCGAGAAGCGCCGCGACGGCCGCCGCGTATTCCACGTCATCCATCCGGATTTTTTCTTCCTTGATCTTTTCGGCTTTGGCCCGCGCCTCCTCCGCCCGCGCGAGATCGATTTCTTCCGCCCGTTCGGCCGTGTCGGCGAGCACTGTTATTTCGTTTTTGCGAACCTCCACCATACCGCCGGAAACCGCCATCGCTACCTCTTCGCCGTCTTTTTTCACCATAAGCTCGCCCGGAACCAAAACGGAAATAATCGGTATATGTCCAGGAAGCACGGTGATTTCGCCTTCCATGGTCGGAATGGTAAGCTGGCCGATCGCGTCGGAATATACAGTGCGTTCGGGAGTGACGATCTTGAATTTTATGGTAGACATATTTTACACAAATTTATAACAAATTGGCACGAATTACACAGATTTTTTTTGCTTAATTCTCGAAAAAAATGATTTATTATCGTTGGTATAAATAATTCTTTTAAAATAAAGGGAAGGCAAGCCGAAATTTATCAAATATCCCAACTCATATTCTGATATTTTCAGATACTCCGAGAGCTGGATCTCATATTTTCTAAAATTTTGTGGCGTTGCTTTAAGCTCAACAACAATCTTCTCGTCGAGCACCAAATCTGGCTCATAATATCCGATTTCATTTCCAGTATCTCTTGAATAAATTGTAACTTTCGGTTTTGACAAAAATCTGATATTCTCCAGATTCAATTTTTCTTCAAATGCCTTGTGATATATCCTTTCGCTGTGGATAGCTTTATAATCTCTGTGTATTGCCATGCAAATTCCAACAAGCCTATAACTCAAATCTTTGTACAAAAATTTTTTATCCTCCCTATTATACATTAAATAATCTGTTTTAATTTGTGTTATCTGTGTTAAATCCGTTTTAAATCCGCGTTTAATTCGCCACCTCTTCAATTGACCCTTTCATATAAAAAGCCTGCTCCGGCTTGCCATCGTGCTTCCCGTCGAGGATTTCTTTGAAACCGCGGATGGTGTCAGCCACTTTCACGTATTTCCCGGCGCTTCCGGTGAACTGCTCGGCCACAAACATCGGCTGGGACAAAAATTTTTGAATTTTGCGGGCGCGGGAAACGGTGAGTTTGTCTTCGTCGGAGAGCTCTTCCACGCCGAGGATGGAAATGATATCCTGCAAATCTTTGTATCTTTGAAGCACTTTCTGCACGCCTCGAGCGACCGCATAATGCTCCTCGCCCACAATTTTCGGATCAAGGATCGTCGAAGCCGAATCAAGCGGATCAACCGCCGGATATATTCCGAGTTCCGTGAGCGGGCGCGAGAGCACCACTGTCGAATCCAAATGTCCGAAAGTTGTCGCCGGAGCCGGATCAGTGAGATCGTCCGCCGGAACATAAACGGCTTGCACCGAAGTAACCGAACCTTTTTTGGTGGAAGTAATTCTTTCCTGAAGGCGTCCCATTTCTTCCGCCAGGTTCGGCTGATATCCCACCGCCGACGGAATGCGCCCGAGAAGCGCCGACACCTCGGATCCGGCTTGGGTGAATCGGAAAATATTGTCAATGAAAAGCAAAACGTCTTTTCCTTCTTCATCGCGGAAATATTCCGCCATCGAAAGCGCGGAAAGGGCAACCCGCTGGCGCGCTCCCGGCGGTTCGTTCATCTGGCCGAAAACCAGCGCTGTTTTGTCGATTACACCCGAGTCTTTCATTTCGTGATATAAGTCGTTTCCTTCGCGCGTCCGCTCGCCCACTCCCGCAAACATTGAATATCCGCCGTGCTCTTGGGCAATATTTCGGATGAGCTCCTGGATCAACACCGTTTTCCCCACTCCGGCACCGCCGAAAAGGCCGATTTTTCCACCCTTGAGAAACGGGCAGATGAGATCGATCACTTTGATTCCGGTTTCCAGAATTTCCGCCTCCGTCGATTGCTCGGTGAAAGCCGGGGTCGGGCGATGGATCGGAAATTTTTTCTCCGTTTTCACTTCCTCAAGCCCGTCGATCGGTTCGCCGAGAAGGTTGAACATCCGTCCCAAAATTTGCGGCCCGACCGGCACGCTGATCGGCGCGCCCGTGTCGATGACTTCCATTTGGCGGCGAAGCCCATCCGTCGAGCCCATCGCCACCGCACGGACTTTGTTCGCACCAAGATGCTGGTGAGTTTCGAGGACGAGTTTTTTATTGCCTTCGAGCTTCACTTCCAGCGCCGAATATATTTCGGGAAGATTTTCCGCAAATTCCACGTCGACCACCGGTCCGATGATTTGGTTTATCTTGCCTTTATTCATATCTTTGAAAAAATAATTTTTTAATTTCCAATTTTTAATTTTTAAATAATTCTTGAATTTCAAAATATTTAAAAATTAGAACATTATTTGAAAATTACAAAATTAAAAATTATAAAATTTAGTCGAATTATTGCTCCAGCGCCGCGCGTCCCGCGGAAATTTCCGCGATTTCCTGCGTGATTCCGGCTTGGCGAGCCTGGTTGAAAACAAGGGTGAGGTTGTCCGCCATATCCGTCGCCGCATCCGTCGCGTTCCGCATCGCCACCATCCGCGCCGATTCCTTCGAAGCGTTCGACTCGAGGATCGCGTGGTATATCTGCATCTCGACCAGCCGCGGTAGAATATTTTCAAGGATTGTCCGGGCATCCGGTTCTACTTTATATTCCATCGGCGGCTCGTTGAGTCCATACTCATCGGCGTGAATATCCATTTCAGCCAATTGCTTTTCAAGATCAATTTTCGAAATCGGAAGGATCTGGCGCAGTTTCGATTGCTGGGAAACCGCCGAAACATAGTCCGTATAAGCGATCACAACCTTGTCGTATTTTCCCGCCGCATAATCATCCATCACCAATCGCGCCATCGCCCGCACTTCTTCGGCTTTGGGCATATAAGTCAACTCGTTAAATTGGGCAATAATTTTCCGCCCCAGTTTCGAAACCAAATCACTTCCCTTCCGGCCGATAGTAATGAAATCAATTTTTATATCCTCATCCGCCACTTTTGATTCGATCCTTTTATCGCCAACCCGGTTGATCTTGAGGAGGCTTGGCTTTTTCAGCTGTTCGTTCACTTTTCGCAAAATCTGTGAGTTGAATCCGCCACAGAGACCGCGGTTTGAAGTTATCACAATCACGCAAATATTTTTCACTTCCCGTGCAACCAGCAGCGGGGTTTCGTAGTTTTCAAAAGCACGCGCCATATTGGTGAGAATTGACCAGGCAGAATGGGCGTAGGGACGCACTGCAAGAACCGCCGATACCGCCCGACGCATCTTCGAAGCCGCCACCATTTCCATGGCGCGGGTGATTTTTTTGGTATTGTTGACGGACTTGATGCGTCTTTTCAGTTCGCGTATTCCTTGTGGCATAATGAAGGCTCAACCTTCGGCCTCCGAAGGTTGAGCCTTCAGAAAACCAAATTGTAAAATTCTATTGATCATTACTATAAATTTCTTTATACTCATCAATCGCTTTCTTGAGTTTCTCTTCAACTTCTTCCGTGATTTCTTTCTTCTCCGCGATGAGATCCAAAACATCCTGCTTCGCGTCTTTCAAATAGCTATGAAAATCTTTTTCCCATTTTTGAATGTCGGCCACCGCCACATCGTCGAGATATCCGTTGGTGAGCGCGTAGATAATCGCCACCTGGTTCGCCACCGGCATCGGTTCATACTGATCCTGCTTCAAAACTTCCACCGTCCGCTGGCCTCGTTCAATCTGTTTGCGGGTTGATTCATCCAGATCGGAACCGAATTGGGCAAAGGCCTCGAGTTCGCGGAACTGGGCAAGGTCAAGCCGCAGTTTCCCGGCCACTTTTTTCATCGCCTTGATTTGGGCGGCTGATCCCACGCGCGACACTGAAAGACCGACGTTCAGAGCCGGACGAATTCCCTTGTAGAACAAATCGGCTTCAAGATAAATCTGCCCGTCCGTAATGGAAATGACGTTCGTCGGAATATATGCGGAAACATCGCCGGCTTGGGTTTCAATGATCGGAAGAGCCGTGATTGATCCGCCCCCGAATTCTTTTGAGAGCTTAGCACTTCGTTCAAGAAGACGGGAGTGCAAATAGAAGATATCCCCCGGATAGGCCTCGCGTCCCGGCGGACGGCGAAGAAGAAGCGAGACTTGGCGATAGCTCCAGGCGTGCTTGGAAAGATCGTCGTAGATGATGAGCACGTCGCGCCCCTGATCCATGAAATATTCCCCGATGGCGCAACCAGCATACGGCGCAATGAAAGAAAGGGAAGCTGGATCAGACGCACCCGCCACCACGACAATCGTATGTTCCATGGCGTCGTTTTTTTCGAGTTCCGCCACGATACGCGCCACTTTTGATTCCTTTTGACCGATCGCGACATATATGCAAATCACGTCGCCATCTTTTTGGTTGATAATCGCGTCAATCGCCACTGCCGTTTTTCCGGTCTGGCGGTCGCCAATGATGAGTTCGCGCTGGCCGCGCCCGATCGGGATCACCGAGTCAATCGCTTTGATCCCGGTTTGGAGCGGTTCTTTCACTGATTCGCGCTCAATCACCCCTGCGGCGATTTTTTCAATCGGATAGAATTTTAACCCACCAATTTTCGCGGATTTATCACTGATTTCACGCGGATTACACAGATTACCCATCTGTGTCCTCTGTGTTGAATCTGTATCTAATTCGTGCGAATCTGTTATTGAACCTTTTCCGTCAATTGCAATCCCGAGCGGATTCACAACACGCCCGATGATTTTTTCGCTCACCGGGACGGAAAGAATTTTCCCGGTCGAGCGCACCGCGTCGCCTTCTTTGATCTGTTCATATTCCCCGAGGATCATCGCTCCGATCTGGTCTTCTTCCAAGTTGAGAGCCACGCCGAAAGTCGTTCCGGATTTGCTTTGAAATTCCAGCATTTCCGAAGCCATCGCGTCGGAAAGCCCGCTTAGGCGCGCGATTCCGTCCCCGACTTCAACCACCCGCCCGGTTTTCTCGGATTTTGTTTCGGCCTTGAAACCTTCGATTTGTTTTTTCAATGATTCGATTATATAGTCTTTGTTCATAAAAATTACGAATTAATACATATTAGAGCGTATCTCAAAATTCTTTGGTATAATTCATAGCATAAACAAAACAAAAATTGTGCTATGGACACTACCAACGAACAGTGGGCGTTAATCGCCCCAATTATCGATCTTCCCAAGAAAGAAGA